>NZ_CP120997.1:4227500-4561000 GCF_030719295.1 Streptomyces sp. Mut1
CGAAGCGGAGTGATCTAGCCATGGGCAGGTTGAAGCGGAGGTAAGACTTCGTGGAGGACCGAACCCACCAGGGTTGAAAACCTGGGGGATGACCTGTGGTTAGGGGTGAAAGGCCAATCAAACTCCGTGATAGCTGGTTCTCCCCGAAATGCATTTAGGTGCAGCGTCGTGTGTTTCTTGCCGGAGGTAGAGCACTGGATAGGCGATGGGCCCTACCGGGTTACTGACCTTAGCCAAACTCCGAATGCCGGTAAGTGAGAGCGCGGCAGTGAGACTGTGGGGGATAAGCTCCATGGTCGAGAGGGAAACAGCCCAGAGCATCGACTAAGGCCCCTAAGCGTACGCTAAGTGGGAAAGGATGTGGAGTCGCAGAGACAACCAGGAGGTTGGCTTAGAAGCAGCCACCCTTGAAAGAGTGCGTAATAGCTCACTGGTCAAGTGATTCCGCGCCGACAATGTAGCGGGGCTCAAGCGTACCGCCGAAGTCGTGTCATTCCAGCATGAGGGCCAACGCCCGCTGGGATGGGTAGGGGAGCGTCGTGTGCCGGGTGAAGCAGCCGCGGAAGCGAGTTGTGGACGGTTCACGAGTGAGAATGCAGGCATGAGTAGCGATACACACGTGAGAAACGTGTGCGCCGATTGACTAAGGGTTCCTGGGTCAAGCTGATCTGCCCAGGGTAAGTCGGGACCTAAGGCGAGGCCGACAGGCGTAGTCGATGGACAACCGGTTGATATTCCGGTACCCGCTTTGAAACGCCCAGTACTGAATCAGGCGATGCTAAGTCCGTGAAGCCGGCCCGATCTCTTCGGAGTTGAGGGTAGTGGTGGAGCCGATGAACCAGACTTGTAGTAGGTAAGCGATGGGGTGACGCAGGAAGGTAGTCCAGCCCGGGCGGTGGTTGTCCCGGGGTAAGGGTGTAGGCCGTGTGGTAGGTAAATCCGTCACACATTGAGGCTGAGACCTGATGCCGAGCCGATTGTGGTGAAGTGGATGATCCTATGCTGTCGAGAAAAGCCTCTAGCGAGTTTCATGGCGGCCCGTACCCTAAACCGACTCAGGTGGTCAGGTAGAGAATACCGAGGCGTTCGGGTGAACTATGGTTAAGGAACTCGGCAAAATGCCCCCGTAACTTCGGGAGAAGGGGGGCCATCACTGGTGAGGGAACTTGCTTCCTGAGCTGGGGGTGGCCGCAGAGACCAGCGAGAAGCGACTGTTTACTAAAAACACAGGTCCGTGCGAAGCCGTAAGGCGATGTATACGGACTGACGCCTGCCCGGTGCTGGAACGTTAAGGGGACCGGTTAGCTGCCTTTCGGGGTGGCGAAGCTGAGAACTTAAGCGCCAGTAAACGGCGGTGGTAACTATAACCATCCTAAGGTAGCGAAATTCCTTGTCGGGTAAGTTCCGACCTGCACGAATGGCGTAACGACTTCTCGACTGTCTCAACCATAGGCCCGGTGAAATTGCACTACGAGTAAAGATGCTCGTTTCGCGCAGCAGGACGGAAAGACCCCGGGACCTTTACTATAGTTTGATATTGGTGTTCGGTTCGGCTTGTGTAGGATAGGTGGGAGACTTTGAAGCGGCCACGCCAGTGGTTGTGGAGTCGCCGTTGAAATACCACTCTGGTCGTGCTGGATGTCTAACCTGGGTCCGTGATCCGGATCAGGGACAGTGTCTGATGGGTAGTTTAACTGGGGCGGTTGCCTCCTAAAGAGTAACGGAGGCGCCCAAAGGTTCCCTCAGCCTGGTTGGCAATCAGGTGTTGAGTGTAAGTGCACAAGGGAGCTTGACTGTGAGACCGACGGGTCGAGCAGGGACGAAAGTCGGGACTAGTGATCCGGCAGTGGCTTGTGGAAGCGCTGTCGCTCAACGGATAAAAGGTACCCCGGGGATAACAGGCTGATCTTCCCCAAGAGTCCATATCGACGGGATGGTTTGGCACCTCGATGTCGGCTCGTCGCATCCTGGGGCTGGAGTCGGTCCCAAGGGTTGGGCTGTTCGCCCATTAAAGCGGTACGCGAGCTGGGTTTAGAACGTCGTGAGACAGTTCGGTCCCTATCCGCTGTGCGCGTAGGAATATTGAGAAGGGCTGTCCCTAGTACGAGAGGACCGGGACGGACGAACCTCTGGTGTGCCAGTTGTCCTGCCAAGGGCATGGCTGGTTGGCTACGTTCGGAAAGGATAACCGCTGAAAGCATCTAAGCGGGAAGCCTGCTTCGAGATGAGTATTCCCACCAACTTGATTGGTTAAGGCTCCCAGTAGACGACTGGGTTGATAGGCCAGATGTGGAAGCCCGGTAACGGGTGGAGCTGACTGGTACTAATAGGCCGAGGGCTTGTCCTCAGTTGCTCGCGTCCACTGTGTTGGTTCTGAAATAACGAACTGCCGTGACTGTGTTTAATTAAACACAGCGTCCGGTGTTGTTTATTTCATAGTGTTTCGGTGGTCATTGCGTTAGGGAAACGCCCGGTTACATTCCGAACCCGGAAGCTAAGCCTTTCAGCGCCGATGGTACTGCAGGGGGGACCCTGTGGGAGAGTAGGACGCCGCCGAACAATTATTGTGGGAAAGCCCCGTGCCTCTGGCACGGGGCTTTTCTGCGTTTACGGGGGGAACGGGGGAGGGGACTCACCCCGGGGTGACCAGGCGTGTGTCGTACGCCAGGATCACCGCCTGGACGCGATCCCTGGCGCCCGTCTTCGCAAGAATGCGGGAGACATGTGTCTTCACCGTCGACTCGGCGAGATGGAGGCGCTCGGAGATCTCCGCATTCGTCCACCCCTGGCCGATGACCGTAAGGATCTCCCGCTCGCGTCCGGTGAGGCCGGCGATACGCGGATCGTGGGGAGCCGGTTCACCGGGGGCGAGCGGCAAGTGCTCTACGTACGCGTCCAGGAGACGGCGGGTCAGGCTCGGGGCGACCACCGCGTCGCCGGCGGCCACGGCGCGGATGCCGGAGAGCAGCTCCTCGGGGAGCGCGTCCTTGATCAGGAAACCACTGGCGCCCGCGCGCAGCCCGTCGTACGCGTACCGGTCGAGGTCGAACGTTGTGACGATCAGGACGCGTGTGCGTGAGCCGGCCCTGATGACGCGGCGGGTTGCCTCGATGCCGTCCAGGAGCGGCATGCGGATGTCCATCAGGGCTACGTCCGGCTGGTGCCGGGCGACGAGCTGGAGCGCTTCGTGGCCGTTGCCGGCCTCGCCGACGACCGTCATGTCGTCCTGGCTCTCCAGCAGCATGCGGAAGCCGAAGCGCTGCATCGGCTGGTCGTCCGCGATGAGCACGGTCGTCACGAGGGGGAGTCCTCCAGGGGGAGTCGGAGCCGTACCCGCCAACCGGTCGTGGCGGTCGGGCCGGCTTCGAGCGTGCCGTCGTAGAGGGAGGCGCGGGCGCGCATCCCGGTGATGCCCTGACCGGTGCCGGCGGCGGCCCGGTCGGAGGGGCGCGGGGAGCCATTGTCCGTGATCACGGCCTCCAGCTCACGCGGGTGGTAGGTCAGTGAGACGTCAGCCGTGAGCGCGGAGGAACGGCCGGTGTGCTTCAGGGTGTTGGTCAGGGACTCCTGCACCACCCGGTAGACCGTCAGCTGGCGTCCCGCGGTGGGCGGAACCGGCGGTGGCGTACCGGCCATCCGTAGACGTACAGCGAGACCGGCCCGGCGTACGCCCTCCAGCAGCGCGTCCATGTCGTCCAGTGTGGGCTGCGGGGTGCGCTCGGCGTCCTCCGGCCGGTCGCGCAACACACCGAGCAGGCGGCGGAGTTCCGCGAGGGCCTGGCGGCTGGTGGTGCCGATGGCGTCCAGGGCATGGGCCGCGAGTTCCGGGTTCCTGGCCGCCGCGTACGAGCCGCCGTCCGCCAGGCCCGTGATGACGGAGAGGTTGTGACCGATGATGTCGTGCATCTCCCTGGCGATCCGGGCCCGTTCGGCGGCGGCCGCGAGGCGGGCCTGCTGGTCGCGCTCGCGCTCCAGCCGGTCGGCCCGGTCGACGAGGGCCTCCGTGTACTCCTTGCGCGTACGCACCACGATGCCGGCGAGGGCCGCGAACGCGAAGGCCCACACGTGCGGGAGGAACAGCCGGTCCCAGCCGTCCGGGAAGCGGAAGGAGGCGAACACCAGCGGGCCGGCCACCAGCGCGCCCGACCGGGCCAGGGCGCGCATCGGCAGGCGTACCGCGATGTTGAAGACCACGATCTCCTGAAGGAACGAGGCCTGGATCATCGCCCCCGTCCAGACGTCGACCAGCGAGAACGGGGCCATGAACGCCAGTACCGCCTGCGGGCGGGCCCGGCGCCACAGCAGTGGGGCGGAGAACGCCACGCTCATCGCGAGCACCAGCGGCGCAGGCACGTGCGGGTCGACGGCGACCGTGCGCCAGCCGCCGGAGGAGATGTCGAGCGCGGCGAACAGAACCCAGAATGTGGCGAGGACGCCGTCCCAGACGGCCGGACGGCGGCGGTCGAACGCGCGGACGTGCTGAAGGGCGCGCTGTATGTGCCCGGTGAGCGGATTGGGGTCCGCCGCGGGCCCCGGTGATCGGGGCGGTGCCGGGGCCCGGTCGGTGTCCTCGTGCGTCACCCGTACATCCTCGCGTCCGGCGCCGTCCGGCTCATGCGTCGCGACGGCGCAGGAGCACCGCTGCCGCGACCAGTGTGGCCGAGGCCCACAAGGTGAGGGCGAGCAGGGCGGTCCCCGGGGACGCGGCGTCGGGGAGCGGGGTCGCGGAGCCCAGGACGCCCGAGGCCTGGGTGGGGAAGTAGCGGACTGCCGTCTCCACCGCGTCGTACGGGAGCATGGTGAGCACCTCGGGGAGGATCATCACGCCTCCGATGAACGCGCCGATCGCTCCCGGGACCGAGCGCAGGAGTGCGCCGAGGCCCAGGGCGATGAGGCTGAGGAGGGTGGTTCCGGCGGCGTTCCCCGCCACGGCGCGCAGTACACCGGGGTCGTTGAGGGACGCGGCCTGATCCGTGTCGCCGAGGAAGATCTGGGCGACGAGGAACGTGATGAGTGTGGTGGCGAGCATGGCGGTGAAGACGGTGGCGGTGAAGACGGCGGCCTTTGCCCACAGGACCGGGAGCCGGCGCGGGACGGCGGTCAGGGAGGCGCGGATCATTCCCGAGGAGTACTCGCCCGCGGTGACGAGGATGCCCAGGACGACCGTGCAGAGCGTGCCCAGGACGGAGCCGTAGAGGACGAGGACGACGGTATCGACGTCCGAGTCTCCGCCGTCGGACGTGTACGTCGTACCCATGACGATGCCGACGCCGAGGACCAGTGCGGCGGCCGTGCCCAGGGTGATCCAGCTGGAGCGCAGTGACCGCAGCTTGTGCCACTCGGAGCGCAGTACCCGGGCGGGAGTAATGCGGTAGGGGCGGGGAAGGGCCGTGGTGGTGGTCATGCGGGGGCTCCGGTCGGTTCGGGCGCGTTGATCCGGTAGTCGACGGATTCCTGGGTGAGGTCCATGAAGGCCTGTTCCAGGGACGCGGTGTGCGGGGTGAGTTCGTACAGGGGGATGGCGTGGGCGGCGGCGGTGCGGCCGATGTGTTCGGCGTCCGTGCCGCGGACCTCCAGCCGGTCCGAGCCGGGCGTGGCGGTGATCTCGATGTCGGGGCCGCGCAGGAGGTCGCGGAGGGCTGTGGTCCGCGGGGTGAGGACGGTGACCGATCCGCCGCCGGCCGCGGTCGTGAACGCGCTGACCGTGGTGTCGGCGAGCAGACAGCCGCGTCCGATGACGACCAGATGGTCGGCGGTGAGGGCCATCTCGCTCATCAGGTGCGACGAGACCAGCACCGTGCGGCCCTCGGCGGCGAGGGACCTGAGGAGGTTGCGGATCCAGAGGACGCCCTCCGGGTCGAGGCCGTTGACCGGTTCGTCCAGGATCAGGGCCGCCGGGTCGCCGAGGAGGGCGGCGGCGATGCCGAGGCGCTGGCCCATGCCGAGCGAGAACCCCTTGACCCGTTTCCCGGCGACGGAGTTCAGCCCGGCGAGGCCCAGGACGTGCTCGACGCGGCTGCGCGGGATGCCGTGGGTGTGCGCGAGCGCCATCAGGTGGTGGAAGGCGGTGCGGCCCGGGTGGATGGACCGGGCCTCCAGGAGGGCTCCGACCTCGGTGAGGGGCGCGCTGTGGGTGGCGTAGGCGCGGCCGCCGATCGTGGAGCGGCCCCGGGTGGGGGTGTCCAGACCGAGCAGCATGCGCATGGTCGTGGACTTTCCGGCGCCGTTCGGCCCGAGTAAGCCGGTGACCGTGCCGGGTCGGACGGTGAAGTCGAGGTCCTGGACGACGGTGGCGTCCCCGTAGCGTTTGGTGAGTGCGTAGGCCCTGATCATGCGGGTGACGCTACGGAGCGGCAGGGCGTTGGGCGTCGGACCGGGGACGGGATGTGCGGGCCCGGCGTAGTACCGGGGTACGACGCGGCCGCCGGGGGCGAATGCGTTTGCGCGGTCACCGGAGCGCGGGTCAGGATCACTGCATGGACTACGTGATACGGCCGGTGCGCGCCGACGAGTGGCAGTCGGTGAGGGAACTCCGGCTGGCCGCCTTGCAGGACCCGGTCGCCCCGGTGGCGTTCCTGGAGACGTACGAGCAGGGCTTGAAGCGGTCCGACGACGCCTGGCGGGAGCGGACGGTCGCCGCGTCCGAGGACGGTGCGGGTGCGGTGCGGCAGTTCATCGCCGAGGGCCCGGACGGCCGCTGGGCGGGCACGGTGAGCGTTCTCGTCGAACGGCCCGACGACGAGGCGCGGTTCGGTGACGCGGCCCCGGTCGACCAGGGCCACGCGGTCGGTGTGTTCGTACGGCCCGAGGCGCGGGGCACGGGTGTGGCCGAAGAGCTGTTCCGGGCCGCTCTGGAGTGGTCGTGGTCGCTGGACGAGCCGCGCCTGGAGCGCGTACGGCTGTACGTCCACGAGGACAATCCGCGGGCCGCGGCCTTCTACCGCCGGATCGGCTTCGCGCCGACCGGGGAGACGGTGCCCATGCCGGGCGACCCGACGGCCCGTGAGCTGGAGTACGCGGTGGCGCGGTCGTAGGGGTGTACGGCCCGTCGGAGGGCCTGCCCTTCGAGGACCTGTCCTTCAGAGGGGCGTGGGTGTCGTGAGCTGCTGCGGCCACTGGGAGCGGGCCTGTTCGGGGGAGCGGAGCAGCGCGATGGTCGACAGGCCCTGGGCCTGGCCGGTCGCCAGCAGCTCCGGCAGCCGGGGCAGGGGCGCGACGGCCGCGACGTCATCGAGGACGAGCGTCATTGGTGGGTCGAGCCGGCCGTCGGATGACCGTGCGGCCATGCGACGGCCGTGCTCGACCACGTCTGAGGCGAGCGCGGTGAGCAGGGGCATGGCCCCCGGGCCGGAGCGCGGGGTCTCGATGGGTTCGCCCACCACATAGAGGCTGCCCCCTTCGTTCGCAAAGGAATCCAGTGCGAGCGCATCTGCTCGATTTGGTGTGCAGGCGTCCCGGACGTGGACGGAGGAGAGGGCGCCGAAGGCCCGTACGTTCAGTTCCTGTGCCATCTCGCGGCGTTCGGGGTGGCCGGTGAGCGCGGACTCCAGCAGTCCGGCGAGTCCGGGCGCCGCCTTGGGGTGGGTGCGGAGCAGGCGGACCGGCTCGTGGGCGCTGCCGCCGAGGGCCCAGCGGTGGACCTGGCGGAAGGGGCGGCCGTCGATGGCGGCGGCATGCAGCCAGCAGCGCAGCAGGGTCTCTGCGGTGTCGGCCGTCGCCGCGTCGATACGGGCCTGCGGCCGCACGGGGGCGAGCAGCGCGGTGGCGCGGGCGGCTGCCCGGTCGGGCTGCTCGCATCCGGCGGTGGGCGCCCAGTGCAGCCGGGCGGGGGTGTCGCAGAAGTGGCCGGGGTCGTAGACGAGGACCGGGCCCAGTTTGGCGCGGGCGTCCTTCGTCTCGGCCCAGACGCTGGGGTCGGAGGTCACGACGAGCACGGGTCCGTCGGCTTCGCGGATGGCCTGGACGGCGGCCGACCGGCGGGTGGCGGCGGGGCCGTAGACGACGAGCGGGGTGCGCGGGGAGGGGACGGCGACCGGCGTGGGGGCGGCGGTCGGGACGAGGGCGGCGAGGCTGTCGGGGAGCGGATGTGGAGTGACTGATTCCGTCTCTCTGTCCGACTTCCTGTCCGACTTTCTGTCCGTCTCCGTGTCCGCCTCCGTCTCTGTCTCCGCTGCGGGGGCGTACTCCGTCGGGGAGGGGGGCACGGTGGGGCCGGGGACTGTGGGCGCGGGCTTCCGGGAGGTGGCGGGCGCGGGCGCCTGGGCCGGTCCGGGCTCGGGGAGCGCCGCCTCGTGCGCGTACTCCTCCCGCCGGCCCCGCCGGACGCGCGCCGTCCCCTTCGGCTGCCGCTCCCGGCGCTGGGACCGCTCTGCCCGGCGCAGCTGCTCCTGCTGCTCCAGCCGTTCGTCCCGCTGGCGGGCGCGTACGGCGCGCCAGCGGGTGACGACGCCCAGCACGAACACCACCAGGACCACCAGCACCATCAGTTCGCCGATGAGCAGACCCCAGAACAGCCCGTACCCGGAGAGCTCGCCCGGTGGTGTGTTCGGCCAGGCGGCGGGCAGATCGTGCGGGGCGGCCATGAGCCGGCGCAGCGCCAGCGGGGTCTCGGTCAGCGTGACGCCGTCGGGCCATGCCCCGTGTGCGAGGAGTCCGGCGAGTCCGGTGGCCGCCCAGACCAGCAGGGTGAAGCCGAGGAGGAAGGCCAGCAGCCCGAGGAGCAGGCCGTCGGGGATGCCGCCCCCTCGGCCGCCACCGGACCGTGCCCCGCCGTTGCTCCCCGCCATGTCATGCCACCGTTGACTCGGACGACTCGTTCAGCCGTTGCTGGTTCTCGATTCTGGCCGCGCGCTGTTCCGCTTCGAGGTCGGCGGCCCGTACGTCGTCCGGGAGTAGGTCGACCGCGGACGACTCGGTCATGGCGCGGTCGGTGAAGACGAGCGGGCGTTCGGCCTCGGTGATCAGGTGTTTGACGACCTGTACGTTGCCGTTGACGTCCCAGACCGCGATGCCGGGGGTGAGGGTGGGGATGATCTCGACCGCCCATCGGGGCAGCCCGAGTACCCGGCCGGTGGCTCTCGCCTCGTCGGCCTTCTGGGCGTAGATCGTGCGCGTCGACGCCATCTTCAGGATGGCCGCCGCTTCTCGCGCCGCGGCGCCGTCGACCACGTCGCTGAGGTGGTGGACGACGGCGACGAACGAGAGGCCGAGCCGTCGGCCGAACTTCAGCAGGCGCTGGAAGAGCTGGGCGACGAAGGGCGAGTTGATGATGTGCCAGGCCTCTTCGACCAGGAAGATGCGCTTCTTGCGGTCGGGCCTGATCCAGGTGTGTTCCAGCCAGACGCCGACGATCGCCATCAGGATCGGCATGGCGATCGAGTTGCGGTCGATGTGCGAGAGGTCGAAGACGATCAGCGGGGCGTCCAGGTCGATACCGAAGGACGTCGGGCCGTCGAACATGCCGCGCAGGTCGCCGTCGACGAGCCGGTCCAGGACGAGTGCGACGTCCAGGCCCCAGGCGCGTACGTCGTCTATGTCGACGTTCATCGCTCGGGCGGATTCCGGTTCGGGGTGGCGGAGCTGATCGACGATGTCCATCAGCACGGGCTGGCGGTCGGTCGTCGTCTCGTTCACATAGGCGTGTGCGACCTTGAGCGCGAAGCCGGAGCGCTCGTCGAGGCCGTGGCCCATGGCGACTTCGATGATGGTGCGCAGCAGGGCGAGCTGGCCGGTCGTGGTGATCGCCGGGTCGAGCGGGTTGAGCCGGATGCCGCCGTTGAGGGCGGAGGTGGGGTCGAGGCGGATGGGGGTGAGGCCCAGCTCCTGCGCGATGAGGTTCCACTCACCGACGCCGTCCTCGCCCTGGGCGTCCAGGACGACGACCTGGCGGTCGCGGAAGCGGAGCTGGCGCAGCACGTATGTCTTCTCCAGCGCGGACTTGCCGTTCCCGGACTCGCCGAGGACCAGCCAGTGCGGGGCGGGGAGCTGCTGGCCGTAGAGCTGGAAGGGGTCGTAGATGTAGCCCTTGCCGGAGTACACCTCGCGGCCGATGATCACGCCGGAGTCGCCGAGGCCGGGAGCGGCGGTGGGCAGGTAGACGGCCTGGGCCTGCCCGGTCGAGGTGCGTACGGGCAGCCGGGTCGTCTCCACCTTCCCGAAGAGGAAGGCGGTAAAGGCGTCCGACAACGCGGACAGCGGATCTCGCATGGCGTGACCGACCTCCCTTTCGTCTCTCGGTGCTCGGTGCTCGGTGCGTGGTGCGTGGTGCGTGGTGCGCGGTGTGCTGTTGCGGGGTTGCGGGGTTGCGGGCTCGTGGGGTTTGCGGGGGCTGTGGGGCTAGTGGCGGATGCCGGTGGCGAACGGCAGGGTGTTCACGAAGGCGCGGTGGTGCTCGCGGTCGCACCACTCCAGCTTCAGATACGACTTTCCGGCGGAGGCGCGGATCGTCCGCTTGTCGCGGGCGAGGGCTTCGGGGGAACGCGACGACACGGTGATGTACCCCACCAGGTTGATCCCGGCGGCGCCGCTGGCGAGATCTTCACCCCGCTGGTCGAGCCGGCCGTGGGCCGCGATGTCGCGCGGGTCGACGGTCCGGTTCATCTTGGCCTGGCGGCTGGCCTCGGCGTCGTCGTTGGTCTTCTCCGTGAGCATTCGCTCGATGGCGATCTCGGTGGGTTCGAGGTCCATGCAGACGGCGACCGTACGGATGACGTCGGGGGTGTGGACGAGGAGCGGGGCGAGGAAGTTGACGCCGACGGGCGTCATCGGCCACTCCTTCACCCAGGCCGTGGAGTGGCACCAGGGGGCACGGGTGGACGACTCGCGGGTCTTGGCCTGGAGGAACGTCGGCTCGACCGCGTCCAGCTCGGCCGGCCAGGCGTTGCGCTTGGTCATGGCCTGGATGTGGTCGATGGGGTGGTCGGGGTCGTACATGGAGTGCACGAGGGAGGCCAGCCGGCTCTGGCCGAGGGGCTGGCGGACCCGGATGTCGGCCTCGGCGAGGCGGGCGCAGATGTCGGTGAGCTCGCGTGCCATGACGACGGCGAGGCCGGCGTCCCGGTCGAGCTTGCGGCCTCCGTGCGGGCGGGCGGCGCGGGCCATGGCGTTGGCCTCGGCGGCGAGCTCGCGGTTGAAGTGCATGCAGGCGACGAGGTACGCGCGGTGCTGCTCGCTGGAGGTGGAGACCATGGACTGGAGCTGGTCGTAGGAGTCCTGGAGCCAGCGGGGTGAGGCGTGGTCGCCGCGCTGGGCGACGTCCTTGGCGTGGGCGTCGGGGTCGGCGGGGAGCGTACGGGCCAGCATCTGGAGGCGTGTGACGAAGCCGTCCCCGTTGGCGACGTGCTTGAGCAGGGTGCCGAACCGGTCGACGAGCGCTTCCTGGTCCTCGCTGTCGCGCAGGCCGACGCCGGGGCCCTCGATCTCGATGGCCGCGGTGACGGTGCGCCGGTCGGCGTGCAGCAGGACCGCGATCTCGTCCGGGCCGAAGGGGGCGGCCATCCAGTTGATCCGGCCGATGCCGGGGGAGGCCCGATCTCGACCTCCAGCCCGTCGGCGCTGGTGCCCGCCTCCATGGCGACGGAGCGGTAGGTGGTGCCGCGGCGCAGGGAGCGCTTGTAGCTGCGGTTGATCTCGAACCACTTGTAGAACGTCCGGTGCTTGTACGGGACGTAGACCATGGCCAGGGCGAGGAGGGGGAAGCCGGTGAGCAGCACGATGCGCAGGGAGAGGACCGGGACGAGCAGGCCGCTCATCATGCCGAGGAACGCGCCGGCGATGATCAGGGCGATCTCGCCCGTCTCGCGGTTCTTGCCGACGATCGCGTTCGGCCTGGCGCGGCCGATGAGATACGTACGGCGGGGCGTGATCGGATGGGACTGAGTGCTCAACGCCCGCCACCTCCTGTGCGGTTGTTACCTGTGCTGCCTGAACTGCCCGGTCCGCCGCGTGAGCCGCGGCTGCTGTGCGGGGTGCCGGAGGTGGGGCCCGAACCGCTGCGGGGCGGAGGTGCGGCGGAGGGGACAGATCCGCCGCCGACTCCGCTCCCGGAGTTGCGGGAGCTGTGGGCGGCGACTCCGCCGCTGACCGGGTTGGCGGGCCGGCCGCCGCCGCTGCTGGTGTCGCCGCCGTTCTGGCCGCCGCGGCTGCTGTGGGTCTTGATGCCCTGGGAGACGAGGGCGGCGGGGGAGCTGATCATCGCGGCGGCCTGGGAGCCGTCGGTGGCCTGCTTGCGGTTGGTACGGGCGCCCTGGATCTCGTCGCCGAAGCCGGGGACGAAGCGGTAGATCATTCCGGAGGCGAAGATGGCCAGGAGGATGATGGCGAGGCCGGACACGACGGCGGAGAACGCGTCGGGGCCGTCGTCGGAGGACAGCGCGCCGGCCAGGCCGAGGACGACGACGATGACGGGCTTGACCATGATCACCGCGACCATGATGCCCGCCCAGCGGCGTACGTGGCCCCACATGTTCTTGTCGACGAGCCCGGCGTACACGGCGGTTCCCAGGAGGGCGCCGACGTAGAGGAGGGCGGCGCGGATGACGAGCTCCAGCCAGAGGATGCCGGCGGCGAGGATCGACACGAGCGAGACGACGATCAGCATGATCGGGCCGCCGCCGATGTCGGCGTCCTTCTTGAGTGCCTCGGCGAAGGAGCCGAAGAAGACGTCGGTCTGCCCGCCGGACGACGAGGCGATGACGTCGGTGACGCCGTCCGTCGCGGAGACGATCGTGTAGAGGATCAGCGGGGTGAACGCGGAGGCGAGGACGGTGAGCCAGAGGAAGCCGATGGCCTCGGAGATCGCGGTGGTGAGCGGTACGCCGCGGATCGCGCGCTTGGCGACGGCGAGGAGCCACAGGACGAGCGTCAGGACGGTGGAGGCGGCGAAGACGATGGCGTACTGCTGGAGGAAGCGGGTGTTCGTGAAGTCGACGTTGGCGGTGCTTTTGACTGCGTCGCTGAGCTTGCCCACGATCCAGGCCGCGGCATCGGCGCAGCCCCGGCCGAGCGAGGTGAGCGGATCGAGAGCGGGGTCGGTGCTGGCGGGCGGGGTGGACTTGGGGGAAGCGTCGCCATCCTCGCAGTACTGCTTGGCAGGCCCAATGAGGAGGTCGCAAGCCTTGTTGGCCGGGCTTGTTGAGGGAGAAGGAGAGGGATCAGGTGCCGCGATGGCCCTCGCAGAGAGGAGGACAATTGCCGCTTGAAACGCGGCCAGTGTGGCGACGACAGTGGAGGCCTGGCGCCGAAGGCTACCGCGCATAAGTGAAGCCCCCGTACTCCTCGACGGCCTTACTGATTTCGTCTGAGCTGGAGGCTGCTACGTCCCCAGGGACAGGGGCTGGCCCATCCTTCTGCGAATCACTGACGGCCTTCCAGTCGTTGTCTGCCCAGGTGAGCTCCACGGTCCAGGTCTTCCACGAAGTGCGGACCGGGTCGGTAGACCCTGGGCCGGACATGCCGATGAGACCCATGTACCAGACCGAGACCTTGGCGGTGTCGCCGCCGAAAGACTCCACCTTGGTGCCGACAGGAACCGTTCGGGAGACGAAAATGCTGCCTTGTGGAGCATTCCCGTCGGCGTCGAGCCCGAGCCTGTCGAGGAAGTCGGCAGAGTACGCGGCGTCCTGTGGGCCTTTGAGCTTTCGCCCCGCATCAGATGTATAGACGCTGTCCACGATCGCGTGCCGATCGGCCCTCTTGAACATGCCAACGGACCCCAGCGCCACGGCGAAGTTGGATGCCGCGCTCTCCGCCCCCTGTTCGTCATGGGCGAAGCCCGAAGGGATGGTGCCGTTCTTTCCCGTTACCGGCTTCGTTCCCGTGGCCGCGGTCGGGGCGGCGCCGGTCTTGTTGTTGCCGTTGTTCTTGGACGTGCCGCCGTTCCCGCTGTCGCCTCCGCCCATGTTGGCGAAGGCGATGGCGCCCAGCAGCAGGACCACGACGCCGATGACCGTGATGAGGGAGCGGGAGCTGCGGGGTGGGCGGCGGGGGCCGTAGGCGTCGCCGGCCGGGCCGTCGGGGAGGCGGGTGCGGGTCTGGCGCGTGCCGCCGATGGTGCTGTAGGCGTCGCCGCGTCCCGCGTCGTTGCCGTAGCCGTCCTCGTCGCCGGGACTCATGCCGGGTACGCCCCCTCAACCGTTGCTCGAACCGCGTCGTAGTACGACGGTAGCCGTGCTGCTCTCCGCGCGGACGCGGTGTGGTGACTCGACATCAGGGAGACGCAACCTCTGCCGTTGGGCACGACGGACGGATGGGAGGGGTGGGGCCGGACGGCCCCGGGGCGGGGGATGACAGCCGGTCAGACGGCCATCCCGTAGACAATGGTGAACAGGGTCCCCAGTGATCCGATGATGAACACACCGGTCAGGCCCGCCACGATCAGCCCCTTGCCCTGTTCCGCGCTGAACGTGTCGCGCAGAGCCGTCGCGCCGATCCGCTGCTTGGCCGCTCCCCAGACCGCGATGCCGAGACACAGCAGGATGGCGATCGCCATCACCACCTCGATCATTACGCGGGCCTCGTTGCCCAGGGTCCCGAACGGGCCCCAGTTTGGGGCGATTCCGCCGATGATGGTGGTGATGTCGCCCTTTTCAGCTGCCAGGATCATGTAAGTCACCGCCCCTGTTGGGTAGTTCGGCGCCCGGACCGCATGGCACGGGTCACTCTCTATCTTCGCTGATGAAACTGCTTTCGCACGACGGCTTGACGGCTCTCTTTACCCGGATCTCGCACATTTGACCGGTCTGGCCGCCCTGACCTGCGGATCGAATCGGTGTGTGGGCGAAATACGTATGGTTACTCTGTGTATCACGGAGAGTGACGTCGAGCAATGATCGTCATCACGCCATCCTGGCCGGGATGGTTCGTGGGGGCCGGGCCGTGCTGTTCCGGGCTCAGGGCGCCGGGTGCGAGGTCGGCTCGTCCAGCGGGCGCAGGAGCGGGTGGCGGGGGCGCGGCGGGCGGGACGGGGTTTTCCACCACGAAGGTGGCTGGAAGTCGCACCAGGAGCCGTCGAAGGGAAAGGTTCCGGCCTCGGCGAGCTGTGCGACCGTCGCCCCTTCGGACCGGATTGCGACGGCTTCCTCGGCGGTCCAGTACGCGGGGTGGCCGGTCTTCTCCGCGAAGGACTGCTCGTCCTTCCATCTCCAGGACCGGTCCGGCGCCACATTGATGTCCAGTTCGTGGTCCGTGATGTCGATGTCGTCGCCGTGGTGCACCCGGCGTTCGAGGTTCACGTACCAGCCGCGGAACGTGTGTCTGCGGCCGAAGAGCCACAGCACCGAGTGCGCGGCCCCCGTCGGCTGGTAGAAGAGGGCGTCGCCCATCGGCCAGCGGCCCGCGACGACGGGGAAGCCTCCGGCTGGGCGCTCGTGCGGATCGATGTCCCGCAAGTGGGTGACGCCCCGTGGAAGAGCGGCGTGCCACATCGGGGTGCCCGACTCCATCCACACCAGCTGGCCGGCGTCCGTGCGTTCGACGAGACGTACGGGAACGGAGGCGCTCAGGTGGCCGCCTATGAAGAAGTTCCAGTGCAGGATCTGGCCCTGACTGCCGTTTACGCTGCCCCTCTTGTCCTTTTTCATGCAATTGATCATGCCCGCCGGTCGGTCTCCGGACACGTCTGAGGCGGCGTCTGCGGCAACGTCCACGGAATCGACGCCGAGCGGTACAGCGGTACGCGCGCCCCGGCGTTCGGAGCGTACCTACGAAGGCGGAGCCCCCGGGCGGACTGTGATGGTCCGTCCGAGGGCTCCGTCGTGGCCCGGTGGCGGTTCAGGACTTGGTGTTCGCCTGCTTCATGGAGCTCACCGCGTCCGCGATCGAGCTCTCGTACAGGCCGAGCTTCGGGTCGTGCACCTTGACGTTCGGGCCGAGCGCGAAGTTGAGCTGGTCGGCGTTGGGCATGTGGTCGCCGTCGGCCAGGACGTTCAGCTCGTTGATCCAGGTCAGGGCGTTGGCGCTGCCGCTCGGATTCAGGTCGATCACCGCGATCGCGGCGGTCTTCGGCTTGACCGGGTACGCCGGGGCCCCGCCCAGGCCGCCCGGGACCAGCGGCCTGATGTCGCCGCTGTGGTCCGAGGCGTTCGCGGCGCCGAGGCTGACGCGCGGGAAGTAGCTCAGGCCGCAGGAGTTCGCGCCGACATTGTTGACCTCGATGACGTGCTGGGTGGACGAACCCTCACGGGCGTACACGCGCACCGACAGGTCGCCGCTCTCGCAGGGGTGCTTGAAGGCGTAGCTGTCGCTGGTGTCGCCGCCCGAGGCGGAGCCCGTGGAGCCGCCGGACTTCGTGGCGCCGGTCTTGGAGGTGTTGGTGCCGGCCGTGTCCGTGGAGCCGCCGGCCGTTGTCGCGCCGTCGGTCTTCGCGGCGCCCTTGTCCTTGGCGTTGTCGGCGTTCGTGGTGGCGTCGGCCGACGCGGAGGTGTCCGCCGGGCCGGCCGACTTCGTACCCTCGTCGTCGCCGCCGCACGCGGTCAGGGCGAGAGCGAGCACGGCGGTGAGGGCGGCACCGAGGGCGGCGGTGTGCTTGCGGTTGCGGTTCGTGCGCATGTGGTTCCCCGAAGTCTGTGGCGGTGCGGTGGTCGGTTCGCTGCAGACGGGCCCGGAACTCGCGGCGAACCGCTCCCCCTCCTGACCGTCTGACACAGGAAGCCTCCCGCCCCGCGCTCATGTCCTGCTAACGCCTCCCTGACGTCCCGCTCACGCCCTTGGAACGTGGGCTAGGTCACGCGTGACTTCGGCGGTCTGATCACCGTTAGATGTGATGTGCCCAAGCCTGCCGTTTCCACAGTTCCCGCCGGCGCCGCCGAGGCCGTCGCCGCTCCGCCCGCGCCGCTGCCCTTCCTGCTGACGCACAGCCAGGGCGAGGCCGCTCGCACCCTCTTGTCGTATGTGGTCTCCCTGCCGTTGACCTCGGCCGACGCCCAGCTCCTCGCCGTCGTCGTGGCGATCCGGGCCGCGCGTACCGGGGCCGGCAACCTGACCGGGACCGATCTGCGGTCGTTGCGCCTGGACGACCCCGAGGGTGCCGTGGCCGACCTGATCGCCGCCGGCTGGGAGGTGCCGGGTCCGCTGATCGGCGGGGAGCCGGACAAGCCGGTCGGCATCCTCGTCCCTGCCATGACCCCAGGGCCCGGCCATGTGCTGCCCCTCGGCAAGGACGCGCGGTCGCGGGTCTCGGGCTGGTCCATGCGTACGCGGCTGGCCAAGCCCGTACGTAAGGGCTCGTCGGCGGTCCGGCTCGCCGCCCTTTTCCTGGCGGCCCACTGCTCCTCCGAGCTGGTCGGCCATGCGCCCGCCGAGCTGCCCGTCGCCTGTTACGGGGCGGTGCCCACGCTCCTGGAGAAGGGGTTCCTCGCCGAGGTGTCCGGGCAGACCTACCGGCTCGGCGAGGTGGTGGGACACCTCGCCGGCAGGTTCCGTACGCCGGAGGAGCTGGCCGCTCTCGCACAGAAGGAGGCGGAGCGGCGCGCGGCACGGGAGGCGGCTGAGGCCCTCCAGCCGGAGGAGGCGACTCCGGAGCGCTGGGCGGAGTGGAAGTCGGGGACCAGCCCGGCGTTGCTGCGGCACGTGGAGGCGGTGGAGCAGTGCGCGCTGTGCCGCTTCCCCTTCGACCGGGTCGCAAACGCGTTCCTGTCCGCGCCCTCCTCCGTGCCCGCCCCCCGTACCGTCCTCGACGCCTACGGCACCTGGCGGGACGCGCACCCCGACTGCGGGCGCGAGGCCGCCCTGTTCACCGTGGCGTTCCGTACGGAGCATGGCCACGGCCCTTCGTACAGCCAGCTCTGCAAGGGCCTGGGCTGGAAGAAGCTCTCGCGGGCGCTGCGCGGCATCGTGGTCGGCAGCCTCCTCGCCGAGGGCTGGCTGACGGACACCTCCCCGGTGCCGTGGACCCTGCGGCCGGGGAAGACCGCCCACGCGCAGGGGATCGTCCTGCCCGGCCAGGCGGCGCGCGGCAGGCGCTGACGGATGGGGGCCTTGTGGTGCGGGGCTGCGGCGTACCCGCCCTGCCCCCCTCACTACGAGTACGTGAAGCCGCGTCACCGCCCCCGGTTCAGCTCGCGGGCTCGCCGGAGCCGTCGGACAAGCCGGTCTCGTGTGCGGCGGCGTCGCGGGCGGTCAGGAGGAGGGTGGTGGCGATGAGGAGGGCGGTGATGATGCCCGTCGTCAGGATCGGTGACGGGGTGAACGTGGCTGCCAGGACGGCGAGGACCGCGGCCGGGTGGAGGATGTTCGCGGCCCGGCCGAGAGACGCGGAGCGGTGGTGCAGGAGGCGGACGAGGGTGAGGAACACGGCGACCGGGACGGTGTAGGCCGCGGCCGCCGTGCGGTCGGAGATGTGGCCGTGCCCGGCGGTATGGGCGACGTTGAGCGCGAGCCCTGCGCCGACGGCGGCCGCCGACGCGAAGACGAAGTAGTGCCCGTAGCCCCACAGCAGCGCCGTGCGCAGGCTCGTGAGCAGCTGGGGGGCGTTCTGCGCGAAGTAGAGCCACCACAGGGCGAACACCGTCAGGATGCCTCCCACGACCAGGGCGGCGAGGTCACCGAGTTCCGCGTGGGTGTCCAGGGCGGTGCGTACGGCTCCGGTGGCGGCCGTGATCGACTCGCCCAGCACGATCAGCGTGAACAGTCCGTACCGCTCGGCGATGTGGTGCGGATGCCAGGTGGTGGTGGTTTTGCGTTCCGCCAGGGCGGGAACGGCGATTTCGGCGAGCACGAGGACCGCGAACGTGACGAGCCCGAGGCTCCCGGGCAGGGCCAGCCGTACGACCCAGCCGATCTGCACCAGGAAGATCCCGGCGGCGTAGTTCAGGCAGGTACGGCGCCTCCCCGGGTCGGAGCGGGCGGCGCGCAGCCACTGTGTGACCATGGCGAGCCGCATGATCACATAACCCCAGGTGATGACAGTGAAGTCCTCGTGCTCCAGCGCGTCCGCTGCCCCCGCCGCGAGGACGAGCGCACCGGTGATCTGTAGGAGCGTCAGCAGCCGGTACGGCACGTCGTCGGTGTCGTACGCCGAGGCGAACCACGTGAAGTTCATCCACGCCCACCAGATCGCGAAGAACACCATCGCGTACCCGAGAACACCGTGGCCGATGCGGCCCGCGGCGAGTTCGTGCTCGAACGCGGACGCGGCCTGGGCGACGGCTGCGACGAAGCACAGGTCGAAGAACAGCTCCAGCATCGTCGAGGCGCGGTGCTGTTCGTCGGCGCGGCGGGCCACCATGGGCCGGTGCCAGAAGCTGGGGACGGGGGATGAAGAACTCATGGGGGCGCATTCTTCCCGCTGAGCGGGGTAAGGCGAGGAGGCCGCGCCCGGACGGGAAAACCACTGGCACGCGGGGATGCGGCCCTGCCACACTCCGGCCATGACTTATGGAATCGAGAACCACCCCGCCCGTTGAGCGCCCCGGAAGAGCGCGGAGCGCTCACTCCCAGGCACTCGTCTTCGTCTTCCTCCTCGCCCTCGTCCTTGTACGACTGCGCGCTTCGCGTCCAGCACGCCGAGCCCGAGGGGCCGTGGTCGCGGGAGCACGCGTCCCCTCCCGAACGCCGGCCCCGCAGGGGCGACAGGGCGAGCAGGAGCTGGGCGGAGACCAAGGACGAACTGACCCTTCTGCTCGGCCCGCTGCTGATCGCTCCGGACGCCGCCGAGGCCGCTGCGGAGGCCGGCCGGCGACTGGACGCCATGGACCCGCCGCTCCGGCACCGGTACGTCCACGTGTTCGTACAGGTGCTGCCGTTGGAGAACGAGGCACGGGCACGCGCCCTTGCGCGGTGCTTGGTGCGTACGGGGGCCAGTTGTCTGACCGTCAGCGTCGGAATCGCGCTGCTGGCCCGGCTCGGTGAACCCCGGGACACCCCGGGCCTCAAGACGCTCAGCCTGCTCCGGGCCCTCGTACGCCCTGTCATCCGCGCCCTCGACGTCCTCGACAGACCGGCCGCGGCTCTCCTCGCCCTCCGCAACCAGGAGGTGTCGCCCGAACTGGCCGCGTTGATCACGGCACTGACGGCCCATGACGAGGCTGCCGTTCGGAGCCGGCTGATCGCGCTGCCGGGGGATGTGTCGCCCGATGTGGCGCGCAGGGTGGCCGAGGCCGCCCGTATGACGGAGCTGCTGTCGGCCGTGGTGCCGGAGCGTGGGACGCCTGCCCTGCGGGCCGTGCCGGAGGGCGGGGCTTCGGGCCCGCGGGCCGTGCCGGAGGGTGGTACTCCCGGCCTGCGGGCCGTACCGGAAGGTGGGACTCCTTCCGACCCGCAGGCCGCCGAGCTGCTCGCGCAGACGGCACGCTTGCTGTTCCGCATGACCAGCGTGCGGGACTACGTCGCGGAAATCGTCTCCTACCCGGACGCCGTGCCCGCGTACGAGGCGCTCGCGCGGGGTGCCGGTCTCCTCGCGCCCACGCTCGACCACTACGGCCTCCTGCTCTCGGCCGTTCAGGAACTCCGTACGGGCTCCGGGGCCCTGCATGGCTGGGGCCCCGGTCGCCGGGAGGCGGTGCTGGCGCGGCTGACGGCCGTTCTGAACCGGCCCGAGTGGCGGGCGGTGCCGGACGACCGGGACGCGGAAGACCCGGGCGTGCGGTGGCGGGCCGGGTGGGCACGGCGTGCGCGGGCGCAGGCGTTGCGCGACCCGCGCGTCCCCACCGAGCGGTTGCGGGTGGAGGTGTTCGAGCGCGACCCCGTCGACCGGGGCACGATCGAGGTCCGCATCCTGGTCGACGGCCGCCCGCTGGTGCCGGAGCTCTTCGGGCGGGGGCCCGCGGACGCACCGGAAGACCTGCTGGACCGTGGCCTCCTGCGGGCCGGGGCCGAGCCCCGCGAGGTGCGGCTCGCGGAGGCGTACTGCACCGAGGGGTGCTGCGGTGCGCTGTACGTCACCATCCGGCGGGACGGCGACGAGGTGGTCTGGGCGGACTGGCGGTGCCCGCCCCCGCCGGGGCTGCCGTTCGATCCGCCGGTCGTACGAGAACTGCCCGAACTCCGGTTCGATGCGGCTGCGTACGACGCTGAGATCGCTCGGGCGGAGGGCGACACCGGCTGGGCCTGGCCGGCCCGCCGGGCGGCCCGGCTGATCGCCGCCGGGGTGCGCGCCCGCCCGGACCTCCTCACCCGCTGGGGCCTGCGCTTCGGCTGGTCCGGTACGGACTTCCGGAACCCCGACGAGACGCTGCTGAGCCTCATGTACGACACCGAGGACGGCTCCCCCGGGCAGTTCCTGTGGCGCATGCCGGATGACGGCACCCCATCGGAGGACCGCGCGGCGGCCGCGCTGCACCGGCTGGCCACGGTCGATCCGAGGACCGTCTAGCCGATCCCGGCACCGGTCCACCGTTCGGGTGATCCGTGGGCGGGGGCGAGGCGTTGGGAACGCCGGGGAACGGGGTGACGCCCGCTCCCCGGCGCCTTGGCGTGCGGCGTGTCGCGGTTGCCGCTTTTGGCACAGTGCCGCTCCACGATCAAGGAACGGGGTGAGCGGTGTGAGCGGCGTGCGCGGTACGCGGCTGAGGCTGAGCGATTCGGCCGGCGACGGGGCTGCCGACGGGGCCGGGGGCGGGGCCGGTGGCGGATTCTCCGCTGGGGACCGGTTGCGCCACAGCGACGGGGCGTGGCTGCGGGCCGCCGGGGGCGCGGAGGGTATGGGTGCGCACCTCGGCCCGGTGCGTACGGAACTGGCGACGGCGCACGAGGGCGTCCTCGCGGGCACCGTCGGCCTGAGCGCGCTGGCCGAGCTGGGAGCGGTACGGGAGTCCTGGGTACGCCGTATCGAGTGCGCGCGCTACGAGTGCGGGGCACTGGCGGGGAACCTGCGGGCCGTGGCGCGGGCGCAGGGCGAGACGAACGAGTCCGTGCGGTCGTCCTTCGCACCCGTGGCCCGGGTGACACACGGGGTCGAGCGATGACGGTGCCGTCCTCCACGCTGACGTGGGCGCAGTTGCGCGACCTGAAGTGCGCCGAGCTGGAGGAGGCGGCGGACGGCTGGGGCAAGGCGAGCAACCGCGCCGACGCAGGGCGGGACCGCATCGAGAAGCAGCTCCTGACGGGCCTGCGTGAGACCCAGCAGGGCGCGGCGGCGGATGCGGCGGTGAGCAGGCTGCGGCAGATGGGGCGGAACCTGCAGTACGTCTATACGGAGTGCGGCCTCGTCCGTACCGCGCTGAACAGCCTCGCGCACGAGATGCGGGCCCAGCAGAAGGTTCTGCGGAACGCGCTGGACGACGCGGAGTCACTGAAGTTCACCGTCCACGCGGACGGCTCGGTGACGTACCCGGAGGGGGGCGAGGGCCTGATCGACGGCAAGCCGTTGCCGGGCGGGACGGCGCGGGTGAACACCATGCCCGGCCTGCTCCCTCCGTCGGGGCTGGTCGCCCCGAACCCGAACGCCGCGAAGGCGCAGGACATCGCGGACCGGGTGACGAAGGCGGTGCGCACGGCCGCCGAGATCGACTGGCGGTTCACCCGCGTTCTGCGGCGCCTGAAGGCGGAGGAGGGCCTGAAGGTCCCCGACCGTACGTGGACCGACGCGGCGGGCGACGCGGCAGCGGTACGGGATGCGGCGCGTGGCTACCTGAAGTCCCGCATCCCCCACGACGCGCCGCCCGCGGCCCGCGGCGAGTGGTGGGCCCACCTGACGGACGAACAACGCGAGGAGTACCTCGCGGTGTACCCGGACCAGATCGGCAACCTGGACGGCATCCCGGCGACCGTCCGCGACACGGCGAACCGCGACAACCTCCAACTCCTGATCGGCAAGCTGGAGGGCCGGGACGACGAGACGTCACACGTGCGGCTGGCGGGGCTGCGGGAGATCGACCGCCAATTGAGGAGCGACGGCCGGCCGCCGATGTACCTGCTCGGCATCGGCGATGAGGGGAACGGGCGAGCGATCGTGTCGTTCGGGAACCCGGATACGGCGCGGAATGTTGCGGCTTATGTGCCGGGGTTGAATACGGCGTTGGATGAGGAGTTTGCTACGGGGGATCTCAAGCGGGCCAGGGATACGGCTATCGGTGCGAAAGAGATGAATCCCGATGCGACTGTCGCTTCAATTGTTTGGCTCGGCTACGACGCGCCGCAAGCGTCACTTGACGACCTGGCGGGGGATTTGGAGGTAGCGGGAGAGTCGAGTGCCAGGAAAGGTGCTGCGGCCTACAACGAATTCATGGCCGGCATCTCTGCTACGAATGAGAATGCCGACCCGCATGTAACAGCGATCGGTCATTCGTACGGTTCGTTGACGGTTGGGATCGCTGCTCAGCAGGGAGGCGGAATCCCAGGGGCTGATGACGTGGTTCTGGTGGGCAGCCCCGGGGTGGGTGCCCACTCGGCAGAGGAGCTTGGGGTTGGAAGGGATCACGTCTTTGTGGGAGCTGCCGAGAATGACCCCGTGACCAAGTTGCCCAACAGCCGTGAAGCGAGTGGCTTGGGTACGGGAATCGTGGGCGGTGCGTCGATGGGGTTTTCGCTGGGGATGACTGGAGGGCCTGTTGGGGCCGTGATTGGCGGTGCAGTGGGTGGTATTGCAGGTGGCTCGATGGGGTACGCGGCTCAAGATGCTCAAACCGAGGAGAGTGACGTCTGGTTTGGAACCGACCCGGCGCACCGGGACTTCGGTGCGAATCGTTTTGCTGTAGACGATGGGCCTCGACTGTTGGAGCGAGGACACCGACCCGCTGAGGCGCACTCAAATTATTTTGACCCGGCGAAGGACCAATTGTCCGCTGATAATATCGCGAGAATTGTCGCCGACAGGTCGGGGGGCATCGAAAGAGGGCAGCCCAGGTGAAGATTAAGTTGACTGCTGTAGCTGTCGTCACTCTGCTGATTTCGGGATGTGCTTCGATGGGTGGCGTGGCAGGTTCGGTCAATGAGGGCGAGGGAACCGGAGTGAATATGCAAGAGGCTGCCGATCGTGCGGACGGGATCCTTGATGAAACATTTTCCGGGATCAAGCCGTCGGTGGAGTGGGTGCATGGTGAATCGACGGAGGGAGGCTGTGATGTCTCGCGTAGGAGGGCGGTTATTACTGTGATCTCTGATAAGCGCAGAGGTAGTTTTCTAGGTGTAGTTGAACGCGAGTGGCAAAAGGCTGGATATCGCCAGATCGGAGTGAATGCCAGCGAGGGAAGCCCGGCGACCTACTTCGAGACACCGGATGGATTCCGGGTGAGACTGCTCATCGGGGGCCGAGGGCAGGCCTTCTTTGAGGTGGCTACGCCCTGTGTGGAAAGGTCCTCGGTCTCGAAGCCCGCCCCGCCCCCGGGCGGGGCGGAGCACGTGGGGGAGCCAGTGCCTGCTCCCAACATCCACTCCGACTTCTGGTCCGCCGGCGCCTCCTGAACGCCGGTTCGTGCGCCCCCGTGACTCGTACACACCGTCGAAAACGCCCGCGAACCCGCCCCCGATGGGGGATGGTTGAGGGGTGCGTAAATTCTGGTTGGCGGCAGGGATCGGCGTCGGTGCCGCCATGTGCTTCGTGGCGTTGCTCGTCGTCGGTACCTACTCCGCCGCCGCCGGTCTCGGGGGTGGCGGCGGGGGTGCCGTTGCGCTGGCCAAGGGGGCCGTGCCGGCCAAGTATCAGGGGCTCGTGCAGAAGTGGGGTGATCTCTGCCCGGCCATCAACCCCGCCCTCCTCGCCGCCCAGCTCTACCAGGAGAGCGGCTGGAATCCGCGCGCCGAGAGTCCCGCCGCCGCGCAGGGCATCGCGCAGTTCATCCCCGGGACCTGGGCCGGGCACGGTATCGACGGGGACGGGGACGGGGACCGGGACGTGTGGGATCCCGCCGACGCCATCCCCTCCGCCGCCTCCTACGACTGCGAGCTCGCCGGGTACGTGAAGAAGGTCCCGGGCGACGCCACCGACAACATGCTCGCCGCCTACAACGCCGGCGCCTACCGCGTGATCAAGGCCGGCGGCGTACCGGACATCTCCGAGACGCGGAACTACGTCAAGATCATCCGCTCCCTGGAGAAGAGCTTCGCCAAGCCCGTCGGCCGCGTCCAGCCCTCCCAGCAGGCGGCCGGTGCCATCTACTTCGCGCAGAAGAAGCTCGGCACGAAGTACCTGTGGGGCGGCAACGGCACGCCCGAGCAGGGCGGGCGGTTCGACTGTTCCGGGCTGACCCAGGCCGCGTACCGCACCGTGGACATCGAGCTGCCCCGCGTGGCGAACGACCAGTACAACGCCGGGCCGCACCCGGCCCGTGACGAACTGCTCCCCGGCGACCTCGTGTTCTTCTCCGACGATCTGACCAATTCGCGCGCCATTCACCATGTCGGCCTGTACGTCGGGGGCGGATACATGATCAACGCTCCGTACACTGGGGCGGTCATCCGGTTCGACAAGATCGACACACCCGACTACTTCGGCGCCACCCGCGTGACCAAGGACGGCGCCGCGGCCCTGCCGAGCACGGAGCCCGCGGCCTGACCGCCGCGGGCCGGTGGCCGGAACTCTCCGTGAAGCCCAGCCCCTGAGCAGCGACGATGTGTCACTCTTCGATAACGTCATGGTGATCATTCGGTGGAGAGTGGAACGTACGCGCGGAGCGCGTCGTTCTCTGGCTGGGCGTGTGATCGACCGATGTGGACGAACCGAATACGGGGGTTCGTAAGCGCGGCGCACAGGGACGTGCGCCGCAGCAGCAGACAAGGCAAGGGGCCGCGGCAGATGGCTGGACTCGCACTGGATGGGTCGAACCCCGACGTCAGCCTGCTCTACGACATCAACGGGCTCGCCAAGGCCGCTCCCACCTGGTTCGACCGGGTCATGGAGTTCGTCGGTGAGTACGGGATCATGCTCGGCATGGTCCTCGTGGTCCTGTGGTGCTGGTGGAGCGTCCGCCGGCGCGGCACGGCCGAGGAATCGGTGTCCTCGGTGGCCGGGCTCGTCTGGGCGCCGCTCGCCGCCGGGATCGCGTTGCTCATCAACATCCCGATCCGTGGATTCGTCGAACGGCCCCGGCCGTTCAAGGACCATCAGGGGCTCGACGTCCTGGTCGACGGCAAGAACGACTTCTCCTTCGTCAGCGACCACGCCACCATGGCGATGGCCCTCGGCGTCGGCCTCTTCGTCGCCCACCGCAAGTTCGGCATCGCCGCCATCGGGCTCGCCCTGCTGGAGGGCTTCTGCCGGATCTACATGGGCGTCCACTACCCCACCGACGTCATCGGCGGATTCGCCCTCGGTACGGCCGTCGCGCTGCTCCTCGCGCCCCTCGCCATGATGCTGTTGACGCCCCTGGTGGCTGCGGTCTCCCGCTCCGCCCGCCTCGGCCCGCTCGTCCGGTCGCGCCGGCCCCGGGCGGCGGAGTCCGACGGCCGGGACGACGAGTCGCTCGGGATCCCCGAGCCCCGGCCCGGATCGGGCGGCGGCTCCGAGGGAGAGAAGGGCCTCGCCGCCTGAGGCGGGGCAGGGCGGGGCAGGGCGGGGCGGGGATCAGTAGAACCCGCCACCGCGACCCCCGAACCCCGTCGTCGGACTCCCTCGGACCCCCTGTGGGTACGAGAACAGACCCTCTGCGGGTACGAGGTCAGACCCCCCGCGGGTACGAGGTCAGACCCCCCGCGGGTACGAGGTCAGACCCCCCGCGGGTACGAGGTCAGACCCCCCGCGGGTACGAGGTCAGACCCCCTGCGGGTACGAGAACAGCCCCTCCGGGTCGTACTGCTTCTTCACCTCTGCCAGACGCTTCGTCGCCGTGCCGTAGTACGCCTGTCGCCAGTCCGTCAGGGCCGGGTCCGAGTAGTTCTGGTACGCCGCGCCCGAGGCGTACGGGCGCATCGCCGTGTGGGTGTCTTTCAGCCAGTTCTGCTGGGCGGTGCCCGCCGTGCCGGGGCGCCAGGCGCCGATGTACTGGGCGAGCATCCGGGAGCGGCGGTGGACGAACGCCGTGGCCTGCGGGTCGACGCGGTTCACCGCGCCACCCAGCGCGGTCAGCGCGACCGAACCGCCGCCGCCCTGGCCCGTGTCGAGCCGGGTGAACGCCTCGACCGCGGTGAGCAGGGCCGATACGCCCGCCGGGGGCAGCGAGCGGTCGTAGAAGTCGGAGGCCGCGGCGTACGTCTCGCGCTGGAGGGTGCCCTGCGTGGTGCGGCCGGGTGTGGTGCCCGGCAGGTGGCACTGCGCGTCCGTGATGCCCGAGCAGCCCGCGTACACGAGCATCGCCTCCTGGTAACTGCGGCGGCGCAGCGATACGGAGGTGGCGGAGGCGCCGATGCGGTCGGCGAGGCGGTCGACGGCGTTCTGCAGGTCCCCGTACGTACCGAGGCTGAACGCCGAGACCGTGACCGTCGGGTTGATGCCGCCGGGGCCGGCCGCGAGGTGGGCGGCGGACCAGATCTCGTCCGGCTGGTCGGGGCCCCACTCCTGCCAGGCCGTGACGACGGCGCGGGCGCGTGACCAGGGCCAGGACATGTACGCGGTGACGGTCTGCGGGGCCGGCCGGGTGCGGAAGCGGAGTTCGGTGACGACGCCGAAGTTGCCGTTGCCCGCGCCGCGCAGCGCCCAGAAGAGGTTCGGGTTGCGTTTGGCGTCGGCGGTGACCGTGGTGCCGTCGGCGGTGACGAGTGTCGCCGCGGTGAGGTTGTCGCAGGTCAGGCCGTAGGCGCGGGCGGCGACGCCGTGGCCGCCGCCGAGGGTCAGGCCGGAGATGCCGACCGTGGGGCAGGACCCGCCGGGGATCGTCAGGCCGTGCGCGGCGAGCCCCTGGTAGACGTCGAGGAGCTTGGCGCCCGCGCCGATCGTGCCGTCCCGGTCGACGCGGGAGAGTGACGAGACGTCAACGACGAGACGTCCGTTGCCGCTCGACCAGCCCGCGTACGAGTGGCCGCCGCTGCGGATCGCGACGGGCACGGAGGTGCGGCGGGCGAAGGCCAGGCACTCGCGGATGTCGTCCTCGTGGGAGACGTACGCGACGGCGGCCGGTTTCTGGTCGTCGAAGCGGGTGTTGTAGAGCTGACGGGCGGTCGGGTACGCCGTGTCACCGGGCCGGATCAGCGGTCCCTCCAGGCTCTTGGCCAGCGCGGACCAGTCCGCCGGTACGGAGGAGGGGGAGGGGGAGGCGGACTTCGTGGGGGAAGGGGCGCCGGACGAGGCCGGGGTGGGGCCGGCGGCGGGGGCGGAGGGCTCCGTGCCCTCGCACGCGGTGGCGGTGGCGCCGGTGAGGACGGCGGCGGCGCCCGCGGCGAGGAGGGTGCGCCGGTTCGGCTGGGTCATCGGACCTCCGGAGTGGGGGGAGAGGTGGGGGGAGGGCCGGTGCTCAGGCCGTGGTGCGGTGTTCCTCGGCGTCCGTGCGGGCCCGGTCGCGGGACCGGCGGGCCGGCCCCGACCAGCCGCAGGTGCAGCGGGCGGTGCAGAAGGACCCGCGTTCGACGGTGGTGGGCTCATGGACGGGCCGGTCCCGGGAGACCTCGGCGGCGTGTTGGTCGTACACGCGACCACGGTACTGGGCGGGGTGGCCCGGTCGGGAGGGGTGTGCCGGCGGGGGTACGGGCCGCGAGGCCCACCATGTGGCGCCAATCGGGGCCGAAGACGTTACATGCGACAGGGGCTGTCGTTATGCGAGGCGGGCAGAGCCTCGGGCAAGCGGTATGTCGTTGAGGGTTGGCGGGCGATGGTGGTGCAGCGGCACAGGTCCGGAGGCGGGGTGCGCGGTGTGCGCGCCCTTGCCGTGGCGGTCGTGATGGCGGCGGCCGCCGGGTGCACCGGTGACGGCGGCGGGGACCGGGCCACGGCCGCCGACGCCCGGGACGGGGCGGTCGAGGTGGTGCGGCGGGCGGCCGCGGTCCTCGCCGGGGAGGGCGTCGTGAGCGCCGAGGTGAGTACGTCGATGGAGACGGCCTCCGGCGGTACCCGGGTCACGATCAGGGGCAAGGGGGCGTACGACTTCCGTGCCGGGTCCGGCCGGCTCACGGTCGTGCTGCCGCCGGACGCCGCGGGCGAGGAGGAGCACCGCCCCATCACGGAGCTGCTGGCCCCGGGCGCCCTTTACATGATGAACCGGGGTGCCGGGGTGCCCGCGGACAAATGGGTGCGGATCGACACGACGGCGCTGGAGGACGGCAACCTGGTCACCGGCGGGGTCACCGACCCGATGGCCGCCGCCGAACTGCTGCGCGGCGCGGGGACCGTGACGTACGTCGGCGAGACGGACCTGGCCGGGGTGACCGTACGGCACTACCGGGGGACCGCCGACATCGGCCGGGCCGCACGGCTGGCGGCGGCCCCGTCGCGGGCGTCGCTGGTGGCGGCGGCGAAAGGGTTCCGCACGGTCGAGGTTCCGTTCGACGCCTATCTCGACGGACAGGGGCGGCTGCGCAAGGTGCGCCACCGCTTCAGCCTGACCGGCGAGGGCCCGGCGGCGGAGGTCGTGTCGACCACGCTGCTGTACGGGTTCGGCGTGCCGGTCACCGTGACGCTGCCGGACGAGCGGGACATCTACACCGGCGAGATCGAGCCGGGGCGGGCCCGGCCCGATCCGGACGAGGGCCCCTAGCCATCCGGTGGCATCGAAATGGTCCGTCCGTGCCATGCGCGGCGCGTATCGGGCTCTCTACCCTAGGAAGCCGGTGACGGCAGTGAGAGGTGAGTGACGTGGTGACGCTCAGCGCCCCGACCGTATCCGACCATGTGGCGCTCGCCGAGATCGAGCTGTGCGGGGAACTGATGATCGCGGCCTCGGCGGCGATCGGGGAACGGCTCAGCGCGGATCGTATCGATGAGGTGCTCGACGTGAAGGTGAGCACCGACCGCACCACCGTCCCCCGGCAGGGCGAGCACCGGGGCTGACGGGGCTTTCGCGGAGAGCGGGCGGCGGCCCCCGGGATCAGGAGCGGCGGCCCCCGGGATCAGGTGCGCAGCAGGCGGGCGATGGCCTTGGTGGCCTCCTCGACCTTCGCGTCGATCTCCTCGCCGCCCTTGACCGCCGCGTCGGCCACGCAGTGGCGCAGGTGCTCTTCGAGGAGCTGGAGCGCGAAGGACTGGAGCGCCTTGGTGGACGCCGAGACCTGGGTGAGTATGTCGATGCAGTAGACGTCCTCGTCGACCATGCGCTGGAGGCCGCGGATCTGGCCCTCGATGCGGCGCAGGCGTTTGAGGTGTTCGGTCTTCTGGTGGTGGTAGCCGTGTATCCCGCGGTCGTGGTCGGTCACGATCGCTTCCACGGGGGCCGTGGTGTCCGCCGGGTCGGTGCCGGACGCCGCGTCCCGTGAGGGGTGTGTCCCTGTGGCCTCGGTGGTCGTCATTGCTGCCTCCCGTTTCCCTTTACCCTGCCGTTTATATACCCCTGGTGGGTATATCTTAACGAATTCAGCTGAAACGTGACCGGGGCCCCGTGCTGATCACTGTGCCCGATGCGCGACACTGAAGAATGCCGGTTAGCCGTGGCCGGATGATGCGCCTAGCATCAGCCTGACCGAATCCAAAGCACCCCGAGGACCCCACGTGCGCTTTCGTCTGACCCCCAGGGAGACGAGCTTCTACGACATGTTCTCCGCATCCGCGGACAACATCGTCACGGGCTCGAAACTCCTGATGGAACTGCTCGGGGCGGATTCTGCCTCCCGAGTCGAGATCGCGGAGCGTATGCGGGCAGCGGAGCACGCGGGGGACGACGCGACCCACGCGATCTTCCACCAGCTGAACTCCTCCTTCATTACGCCCTTCGACCGTGAGGACATTTACAACCTCGCGTCGTCGCTCGACGACATCATGGACTTCATGGAGGAGGCCGTCGATCTGGTTGTGCTCTACCAGATCGATGAGCTTCCCAAGGGTGTGGAGCAGCAGATCGAGGTGCTGGCGCGGGCGGCCGAACTGACCGCCGAGGCCATGCCTGGTCTGCGCACGATGGACAACCTCACCGAGTACTGGATCGAGGTCAACCGTCTGGAGAACCAGGCCGACCAGATCCACCGCAAGCTGCTCGCCCACCTCTTCAACGGCAAGTACGACGCCATAGAGGTGCTGAAGCTGAAGCAGATCGTGGATGTGCTGGAAGAGGCTGCCGACGCGTTCGAGCACGTCGCGAACACGGTGGAGACCATCGCGGTCAAGGAGTCCTGAACCACGTGGACACCTTTGTACTGATCGTGACCATCGGCGTCGCGCTCGGCTTCACGTACACCAACGGCTTCCACGACTCCGCGAACGCCATCGCGACCTCGGTCTCCACCCGGGCCCTGACCCCGCGTGCGGCCCTGGCGATGGCGGCCGTGATGAACCTCGCAGGCGCGTTCCTGGGCAGCGGGGTCGCCAAGACCGTCAGCGAGGGCCTGATCGCGACGCCCGAGGGCCACAAGGGGATGGGCATCCTCTTCGCCGCGCTCGTCGGCGCCGTCATCTGGAACCTCATCACCTGGTACTTCGGGCTGCCCTCGTCGTCCTCGCACGCCCTGTTCGGCGGCATGGTCGGCGCGGCGCTGGCCGGCGGGACGATGGTGCACTGGGACGGGGTGCTCGACAAGGTCGTCATCCCCATGTTCGTGTCCCCGGTGATCGGCCTGGTGGTCGGTTATCTGGTGATGGTCGCCATCATGTGGATGTTCCGGAAGTCCAACCCGCACAAGGCCAAGCGCGGTTTCCGTATCGCGCAGACGGTCTCGGCGGCCGGCATGGCGCTCGGGCACGGTCTCCAGGACGCGCAGAAGACGATGGGCATCGTGGTGATGGCCCTGGTCATCGCCGATGTGGAGTCCCCGAGCGACCCGATCCCGGTCTGGGTGAAGCTCGTCTGCGCGCTGATGCTGTCGCTCGGTACGTACGCGGGTGGCTGGCGCATCATGCGTACGCTCGGCCGGAAGATCATCGAGCTGGACCCGCCGCAGGGCTTCGCCGCCGAGACGACGGGCGCGTCGATCATGTTCGGTTCGGCGTTTCTCTTCCACGCCCCGATCTCGACCACGCATGTGATCACCTCGGCGATCATGGGTGTGGGCGCCACGAAGCGGGTGAACGCGGTGCGGTGGGGCGTCGCGAAGAACATCATCCTCGGGTGGTTCATCACGATGCCGGCGGCCGCGCTGGTCGCCGCGGCGAGCTACGGGGTCGTCTTCCTGCTGTTCGGCTGAGCCGGACACGTGCCTGATCGTGTGGGTCCGCCCCGCGCTCCTCACGGAGAGCGGGGCGGACCCTTCGCCTTGTGGTGACACCGCCATGCAGCACCTCAAGGCCGTTCATGGGAGGCGGTCCGGGCTCAGCCGAAGCGGCCGGAGATGTAGTCCTCCGTGGCCTGGACCGACGGGTTGGAGAAGATGCGTTCCGTCTCGTCGATCTCGATGAGCTTGCCGGGCTTGCCGACCGCCGCGAGGTTGAAGAACGCCGTGCGGTCCGACACCCGGGCCGCCTGCTGCATGTTGTGCGTCACGATGACGATCGTGAACCGTTCCTTCAACTCCCCGACCAGGTCCTCGATGGCGAGGGTGGAGATCGGGTCGAGCGCGGAGCACGGCTCGTCCATCAGCAGGACGTCCGGCTCGACCGCGATGGCGCGGGCGATGCACAGGCGCTGCTGCTGACCGCCGGAGAGACCGGAGCCGGGCTTGTTCAGCCGGTCCTTGACCTCGTTCCACAGGTTCGCGCCGCGCAGCGACTTCTCCACGATGTCGTTGAGGGCGCTCTTGCGGTACGAGCCGTTGAGCCGCAGGCCCGCCGCGACGTTGTCGAAGATCGACATGGTGGGGAAGGGGTTCGGGCGCTGGAAGACCATGCCGACCGTGCGGCGCACGGTGACCGGGTCGACGTTCGTCCCGTACAGGTTCTCGTCGTCCAGCATCACCTTGCCCTCGACGCGGCCGCCGGGGGTGACCTCGTGCATCCGGTTCAGGGTGCGCAGGAAGGTGGACTTGCCGCAGCCGGAGGGGCCGATGAAGGCGGTCACCGAGCGGGGTTCCACGGTCATGGAGATGTCGTCGATCGCCTTGTGGCTGCCGTAGTAGGCCGACAGTCCGCTGACGTCTATGCGCTTGGCCATCTGAATCACTGCTGCTTTCCGCCGGGCCTAGCGGCCGGTCTTCGGGGCCTTCCAGCGGGCTATGCCGCGGGCCACCAGATTGAGGATCATGACGAAGGCGATCAGGACCAGGGCCGCTGCCCAGGCGCGGTCGTAGGACGCGGCCTCACCGATCTTGTACTGCTCGTAGATGTAGAACGGCAGGGACGACTGGGCGCCTTCGAAGGGGTTGGTGTTGATCAGCTGACTGCCGAAGACCAGCAGGATGATCGGGGCGGTCTCGCCGGCGATACGGGCGACCGCGAGCATGACGCCCGTCGCGATGCCGCCGATCGCGGTCGGCAGGACCACCTTCAGGATCGTGCGCCACTTCGGGATGCCGAGGGCGAGGGACGCCTCGCGGAGCTCGTTCGGTACGAGCTTGAGCATCTCCTCGGTGGAGCGGACCACGACCGGGATCATCAGGATCGTCAGGGCGAGCGCGCCCATCAGACCGGACGGTTCCAGGCCCGCGATCAGCATGATCGACAGGATGAACAGGCCGGCCACGATGGACGGGATGCCGGTCATCACGTCCACGAAGAAGGTGACGGCGCGGGCCAGCGCGCCCTTGCCGTACTCCACCAGGTACACCGCGGTGAGCAGGCCGAGCGGGGCGGAGATCAGGGTGGCGATGCCGACCTGCTCCAGGGTGCCGATCAGGGCGTGGTAGACACCGCCGCTGGCCTCGGGGCCGAGGACACCGGCCATGGAGTGGGTCAGGAAGTAGAGGTCCAGGCGCTCCGAGCCGCGGCTGATGGTGGTCCAGAGCAGCGAGGCGAGCGGGACGACGGCGAGCAGGAAGCACACCCAGACCAGGCTGGTGGCGAGGCGGTCCCTGGCCTGGCGCTGGTTCTCGACGACGCTGGTGGTGACGTACGAGATCACCAGGAAGAGCAGCGCGGAGATCAGGCCCCACTGCACGCGGCTCTGCCAGCCGGCGGCGAGGCTGACGCCGACGCCCAGGGCGATGGCGACGGCGGCGAAGCCGAGCGGGGCGAGGCGGGGCAGGGTCCGGCTGCTGAGGGTGCCGGCCGGCGCGGGCGGTGTGGGCGTCGGGCGTTCCTGGACGCCGGTGGTGGTGGCGTGGCTCATGCGTTGGCCCCCGAGTACTCCTTGCGGCGGGCGATGATGAGCCGCGCGGCGCCGTTGACCAGCAGGGTGAGGACGAAGAGGACCAGGCCGGAGGCGATCAGGGCGTCCCGCCCGAACGCGTCGGCCTCGCCGAACTTCGCGGCGATGTTCTGGGCGAACGTCCCGCCGCCCGGGTTGAGCACGTGCAGCGAGATGAGGAAGCTCGGCGACAGGACCGTGGCGACGGCCATCGTCTCGCCGAGCGCGCGGCCCAGGCCCAGCATCGAGGCGGAGATCACGCCGGAGCGGCCGAACGGCAGCACCGAGAGGCGGATGACCTCCCAGCGCGTCGCGCCGAGGGCGAGCGCGGCCTCCTCGTTCATGCGCGGGACCTGGAGGAAGACCTCGCGGCTGACGCTCGTCACGATCGGCAGGATCATGACCGCGAGCAGGATGCCGACGGTGAACAGCGAGCGGGCGACGCCGATCTCGGTCTTCTCGAAGACGTACGTCCAGCCGAAGAACTGGTCGAGCCAGAGGTTCAGCCCCTCCAGGTACGGCACGAGGACGAGGGCGCCCCAGATGCCGTAGACGATGCTGGGCACCGCGGCGAGCAGGTCGATGACGTACGCGATCACGCCGGCCAGCTTGCGCGGGGCGTAGTGCGAGATGAACAGGGCGATGCCGACGGCGACCGGGACCGCGATGAGCATCGCGATGACGGAGCTGACGACGGTCCCGAAGAGCAGGACGGCGATGCCGAAGACGGGCGGGTCACCGGCCGGGTTCCAGTCGAAGGTGGTGAGGAAGTTGCCCTCGTCCTTGGAGATGGCGACCGCGGCGCGGTAGCTGAGGAACACGGCGATCGACGCCATGATCACCAGGAGCAGGATGCCGGAGCCGCGGGAGAGGCCGAGGAAGATCCGGTCCCCGGCGCGGCCCGTGGACCGGGGGCGGGACCGCCCGGCCGGCGGGGCCGGTGGGGTTTCTGTCTGTGTGGTGGAAGCCATGGTCTTTCCGGTCTGTGTGGGGGAGCGGGGGGCTCCCCGTGCGGCGGTGCACCGGATGGGGCTGGGGGTGGCGGGCCGGTCCGGAGGGGTGTTCCGGACCGGCCGCCGGTCGCTTCGTACGGGTGGCGCGGGTGTTCTCGTTACGAGAGGCCGGCGACGGTCTCGCGGACCTTGGCGTTGATCTCCTCGGGGATCGGGGCGTAGCCGGCCTCGGTGAGGAGCTTCTGGCCGTCCGCGGAGGCGGTGTAGGTCAGGAAGGACTTGACCGTGCCGAGGGTGTCGGCCTTGTTGCCGGTGTCGCAGACGACCTCGTAGGTGACCAGGACCAGCGGGTAGGCGCCCTCGGCCTTGGTGGTGTAGTCGAGGTCGAGCGCCAGGTCCTTGCCGGTGCCCTTGACCTTGGCGGCGGCGATGGCCTTCGAGGCGTTCTCGGAGGACGCCTTGACCGGGGCGGAGCCGCCGGTCTCGATGTCGACCGTGCTGATCTGCTGCGAGGTGGCGTAGGACAGCTCGAAGTAGCCGATCGAGCCGTCGACCTGCTTGACCTGGGTGGCGACGCCGGAGGAGCCGGACGCGGCCTGGCCACCGGGGGCCGGCCACTTCTTCTCGGCCTCGTACTTCCAGTCGGACGGGGCCGCGGCGCCCAGGTACTTGCCGAGGTTCTGCGTGGTGCCGGAGTCCTCGGAGCGGTGGAAGGGCTGGATCGCCTTGTCCGGCAGCTTGGCGTCGGGGTTGAGCTTGGCGATCGCCTCGTCGTTCCACTTCTTGATCTTCGTGTCGAAGATCTTGGCGAGGGTGGGGGCGTCCAGCGTCAGGCTGTCGACGCCCTCGAGGTGGAAGCCGACCGCGATCGGGCCGCCGACCATCGGCAGGTTGATGCCCTGGCCGGTCTTGCAGATCTTCTTGGAGTCGGCGACCTCCTCGGGCTTCAGCGCCGAGTCGGAGCCGGCGAAGCCGACGGTGCCCTGGTTGAAGGCGACGATGCCCTCGCCGGACGAGGAGGAGTTGTAGTTGATCTCCACGCCGGAGCAGGCCGCCATGTACTCCTTGACCCAGAGGTCCATGGCGTTCTTCTGCGCGCTGGAGCCGGAGGCGCGCAGCTGCCCCTTGGCGCCGTCGCACGAGACGTTGGACGCGGCCTTCGTCTGGGCGCCGCCGGTGGTGGAGGTGTCGCCGCTGTTGTCGTCCGAACCGCACGCCGTGAGGACCAGGGCGCCGGAGACGGCGAGGGCACCGAGCGCGGTGGCACGAAGCCGGTTCATGCGCTGAAGCTTCACTTTCGGGTGTTCCTTCCAGAAGCCGCCGAGGTGTTCTCTCGTCCGACGACGGCGTGCGATGTGGTGGATGGGTACTGCGGAAGTCGGGGCCGGTGCGGTGTGTGCCTCGCACCGTGCACTGCCGAAATTAGGCAGAACAGGTGAAGCGGTTTGCGGGGGTGGGTGAACGGAGGGTGAACCGTGGCGGGCGGCCTGGTTCCGGGCCCGTCCGGCCCCGTACGCACGGGCCGGACGGGACCGCGCGGCGGCGCTACGCGCCCGGCAGCGTCCTGAGCGCCGCGTCCAGCACGTCGCGGTCGCGGGGCTGCGTCAGGCGGGTGCGGGCGGCGGCGGGCGGGAGCCACAGCACGCCGTCCACCTCGCGGTTCGGGACGAAGGAGCCCGCCGTGGCCTGGGCGGACCAGTACGTGACCTCCTTCGGGCGGCCGTTCGCGACGTACCGGACCATGGGCAGCACGGCCCCCGGCACACAGTGGTGGCCCGTCTCCTCCAGGACCTCGCGGACCGCCGCGTCCCGCAGGGACTCGCCGCGCTTCAGCTTGCCCTTGGGGAACGACCAGTCGTCGTAACGCGGCCGGTGCACGAGGCACAGCTCCACGCCCGTAGCGGGTGCGGGCGGGCGGCGCCACAGCACGCAGCCCGCCGCCCGCACCGTGCCGTTCACGACCGCGCCGCGCCCGTCGCCGCGTACGGCCAGCTCGCGCGGAACACCGTGCGCGCCGCCTCCACCTCGTGGCGCTGGTCGGCGTGCAGGACACCGAGGGCGTACGCGGTCGCGGGGGCGATCCTCGGCGTACGGGCGGCAGCGGCGGCCGCTCCGGCCGCCTCCACCGCGTCCCGGTGCAGATCGAGCGCGTGCCCGGCGGCGGCCAGGACCGGATCGGGGGCGCCGCTCACCACCTCGTGGGCGTACCGGTGCAGCCGCAGCAGCAGCCGGGTCTGGTGCCAGGGCGCGTCGTGCGCCTCGTTGTACGGCTTCGCCGGCTCGTCCGGGGGCAGCGCCGCCACCGCGCCGAGCAGCCGCTGCTCCGCCAGGTCCGCGGGGCCGCTCAGCAGCTCGCCGGCGGGGCCGGCCGCGGCGGCGGCGAACGGGACGTCGGAGGCGAGCAGGGCGACGGCGTCGGCCACCGCGTGGAAGCGGGAGGAGCCGAGGGCCTGGAGGGCGGCGGAGTGGGCGCGGGTCCGGGCGAGGGTCAGCTGCCGTTCCAGGAGTGCGCCGGCGCGCGCCGCCCCGACGCCGAGGACGGGGCGCCCCTTGTCCGCGGGCTCCCCCGAGGTGCGGGCGGCGGGGAGGGCGGGGGCGCCGGACAGCCCGTGCAGCGCTTCGAGGAGCCGGGTCAGCCGGTCCGCGTAGGCGTGCTCGCGGGCCAGCGTGCCGGACAGCCAGGCCAGTTCGGTACGGAGTTGCTCGGCCCAGAGGGGGTCGAGCGCCGTGCGGAAGGTGCGCAGGGCGGAGCCGATCCGGCGGGAGGAGCGGCGCAGCGCCGCCGCGGCCTGCTCGGCGGAGCGCGAACCGGTGTCCGCGGGGGCGGTGTTCTCGCGGTGCAGGCGCAGGCTGCGCAGAAAGTCCGCGGCCTGGGTGCGCAGATACGGGCCGAGCACCGCGCCGGCGCTCACGCCGGTGGTACCGGCCGCGCCGGTCGGGCCGGCCTGGGTCTGGTGGTCAGGGCGTCGCACGCCGGCGCCTCCGGGCGTCAATGAGCATTTCCTGTACGTGCCGCAGGGGCCTGCCGTCCGCGTCCACGGAGTGCCGGGTCCAGTTCCCGTCGGGGCCCAGGTGCCAGGACGAGGTGGTGTCGGACATGCCGGTCTCCAGGAGGCGGCTGAGCGCGGCCCGGTGGGCGGGGTCGGTGACCCGGACCAGGGCCTCGATGCGGCGGTCGAGGTTGCGGTGCATCATGTCGGCGCTGCCGAACCAGACTTCGGGCTCGCCGCCGTTGCCGAACGAGAAGACCCGGGAGTGTTCGAGGAAGCGGCCGAGGACCGAGCGGACCCGGATGTTCTCGGACAGGCCGGCGACGCCGGGGCGGATGGCGCAGATGCCGCGCACCCAGATGTCGACCGGGACACCGGCCTGCGCGGCCCGGTAGCAGGCGTCTATGACCGCTTCGTCGACCATCGAGTTGACCTTGATCCGTACGTAGGCGGGCAGTCCGGCCCGATGGTGCGTCACCTCCTTGGCGATCCGGGCGATCAGGCCGTCGCGCAGCGACTTGGGGGCGACGAGGAGGCGGCGGTAGGTCTCGCGGCGGGAGTAGCCGGAGAGCCGGTTGAAGAGGTCGGAGAGGTCCGCGCCGACCTGCGGGTCGGCGGTGAGCAGGCCGAGGTCCTCGTACAGCCGGGCCGTCTTGGGGTGGTAGTTGCCGGTGCCGACGTGCGAGTAGCGGCGCAGGGTGTCGCCCTCCTGCCGGACGACGAGGGACAGCTTGCAGTGGGTCTTCAGGCCGACGAGACCGTAGACGACATGGCAGCCCGCCTCCTCCAGCTTGCGCGCCCACTTGATGTTGGCCTGCTCGTCGAAGCGGGCCTTGATCTCGACGAGGACGAGGACCTGCTTGCCGGACTCGGCGGCGTCGATGAGGGCGTCCACTATCGGGGAGTCGCCCGAGGTCCGGTACAGGGTCTGCTTGATCGCGAGGACGTCCGGGTCGCCCGCCGCCTGTTCCAGGAAGGCCTGGACGGAGGTGGAGAAGGAGTCGTACGGGTGGTGCAGCAGCACGTCGCGCTCGCGCAGGGCGGCGAAGATGTCGGGGGCGGACGCGGACTCCACCTCGGCGAGGTCGCGGTGGGTGCCGGCGATGAACTTGGGGAACTTCAGCTCGGGCCGGTCCAGCGACGCTATGCCGAACAGTCCGGTCAGGTCGAGCGGTCCGGGCAGCGGGTAGACCTCGGCGTCGGACACCTTCAGCTCGCGGACCAGCAGGTCCAGCACGTACGGGTCGATGGACTCCTCGACCTCCAGCCGGACCGGCGGGCCGAAGCGGCGCCGCATCAGCTCCTTCTCCAGGGCCTTGAGGAGGTTCTCCGCGTCGTCCTCCTCGACCTCCAGGTCCTCGTTCCTGGTGACCCGGAACATGTGGTGCGCCAGCACCTCCATGCCCGGGAACAGCTCCTCCAGGTGGGCCGCGATGACGTCCTCTATGGGCACGTAGCGCTGCGGCGACGCCTCCAGGAAGCGGGTCAGCAGCGGCGGCACCTTGACCCGGGCGAAGTGGCGGTGGCCGCTGACCGGGTTGCGTACGACGACGGCGAGGTTGAGCGAGAGGCCGGAGATGTACGGGAAGGGGTGCGCCGGGTCCACGGCGAGGGGGGTGAGGACGGGGAAGACGCGCTGGCGGAAGAAGGTGAACAGGCGGGCCTGCTCCTTCTCGGTCAGCTCCGGCCAGCGGATCAGCTGGATGCCCTCGTCGGTCAGGGCGGGGGCGACGTCCTGCTGGTAGCAGGCGGCGTGCCGGGCCATGAGTTCGCGCGAGCGGGTCCAGATCAGGTCCAGGACCTCGCGGGGCTGGAGGCCGGACGCGGAGCGCGTGGCGACCCCGGTCGCGATACGGCGCTTGAGGCCGGCCACCCGGACCATGAAGAACTCGTCCAGATTCGACGCGAAGATGGCGAGGAAATTAGCCCGTTCGAGTAGGGGTGTGGCGGGGTCCTCGGCGAGTTCCAGAACACGTTCGTTGAATGCGAGCCAACTGCGTTCGCGGTCCAGGAACCGCCCCTGGGGCAGCTCGTCCCCGTCCGCGTCGGGCTCGTACGCGTCGGCGTCCGCGTCGATGTCGGGATCGAGATCCGCAGCGGTGGACAGGCTCTCCCGGGACGAGGAGGAGGCGACGGCATGCGGCCGGTGCGCGGCGAGCGAGCCGACGGAGGGTTGGGCGGCGGGCTGGACCGGAACCTCGGAGCTGGGCTGCTGGCTCATGAGCCCATTGTTCCGCGCGGAGCGCTCCGGGGGCGCGTCGGAGGAGGACGAGATCGCGGAGGAGGCGCGGGCGGGGCGCATTCCGCCGGGATTCCGCCCGCTGCGGGGGGTCGGCAGGGCTGGCTGCATCCTGAGAGGGTCGCAAGGGCGTCTGAATGCCCGGTAACGACGACATGACATGCAGGAAGCGGTGGGTGGCCGTGTGTGGCGGTCCGCCCGGGGCGGGAGGCCCCGGGCGGGTCCGGGCGCGCCTCAGGCGTGGTGGCGGCGCAGGATACGGAAGGCGAGCGCGACGGCTCCGGCCGCGAGGGCGAGCAGGATGCCGGTCTCCACGAGCTGGAGGGGCCAGAAATGGGAGAGGGGATGGTGGTCGACGAAGTTGGTGACCCCGCCCTGGTCCCTCAGGCAGTCCGGGCCGGGGTTGCCCCGCGTGAAGCAGTCCTTCCAGTAGAGCTCCTTGCCGGACGGGGTGAGCATGCCGGATTCGATGGGCCAGGAACTGTCGCTCCAGCCCTTTTCGTCGAGGCCGCGGACCGTGGGCCAGAGCTCGTAGCGGCGCTTGCCGAAGCCGTACATGACCACGGTCAGGACTACCGCGGTGAGGCCCATGGCCGGCAGGGTGCGGCGTACGAGCACGGCGCACAGGGCGCCGACGGCCACGGCGAACAGGGCGTAGGCGACGACGACCGGGCCGAGGGCGGGGAAGACCCCGCGTTGGGACCAGTGCAGCTCGTGGGGCGAGTCGCCCTGGACACCCGTCCGGCCCCACCGGTAGACGAGCAGCAGCACGGTCATGGCAGCGGTCGACAGGACAGCGGGCAGGGCGAGCCGGGCCGCCAGCCACCGGGCGGGCGGGACCGACTGGGCCCAGGCGAAGCGGAACGTTCCGTTCTCCAGCTCGCGGGCGATCAGCGGGCCCGCGACGAAGACCCCGATCAGCACGGAGAGCACCAGGAGGGCGGTGCCACCGCCCGCCAGGTAGGTCTGGGACGCGCTGCGGGCGTAGGTGGGCAGGTAGGTACTGTCGCCGCAGCGCGTGGTGTCGCCGTCGGCGCAGTTCTCGGGCGTGGTGGCGACCCAGATCCGGAGCCCGATCACGAAGGCGATGCCCAGGACCACCAGCGCGCAGGCCGCCCACAGGGCGCCGCGCTGCTGCCGTACGACGACGCGTGCCGGGCCGCGCAGCTGGAGCGTGCTCACGCGGCCACCGCCTGACGGGCCGTCGCGCTCGGGGTGAGCAGCGCGGGGGCCTCGGGGGAGCGCAGGTGGGCCAGCAACAGTTCCTCCAGGGACGGTTCGGCGGTCTGCCAGACGGCGGGGTCCACGGGGCCCTCCCTTCGGACCAGCGCGGTCCGGACCCGCCCCGTGGTGCGGGACTCGACCACCGTGTGCGGCGCGAGGTCCTGTACGGGGCCGGTGAGCAGGGCGTGTGCGTTGATCAGGTCGTCCGTCTCGCCGCCGAGGCGGATGCGGCCGCCGTCGACCAGGAGCAGGTAGTCGCAGGCGCCCTCCAGCTCGCTGAGGATGTGCGACGACATCACGATGGTGGTGCCGTGCTCGGCGGCCTCCGCCATCAGGGCTCCCATCAGCTGGTGCCGGGCGAGCGGGTCGAGGTCGGCCATCGGCTCGTCCAGCAGCAGGATCTCGGGCCGTTTGCCCAGTACCAGGGCCAGGGCGAGGCGGGTGCGCTGCCCGCCGGACAGGGTGCGGACCTTCGCGTCGGCCGGGAGCGGTTCGGCGATGCGCTGTGCGGTGTCCTGGTCCCAGGTCGCGGGGTTCAGCTCGGCGCCCGCCCACAGGGTCTCGGTGACCGTCAACTGCGGGTACAGCGGCTTGTCCTGGGCCACATAGCCCATCCGGCTCCGGGCCTCGCCGGGCGCCGAGCCCAGCACCCGTACCGTTCCCTCGGGCGGCCGCAGGAAGCCCGCCGCGAGGGCGAGCAGGGTCGACTTTCCGGCACCGTTGGGCCCGACGAGCGCGCAGACGGAACCGGCCGGGAGCCGGAAACCGCAGTTCCGCAGCGCCCAGCCGCCTCCCCTGCCGCGATACCTCATGCCGAGGCCGTCGGCCTCCAGCGCTGTACCTGTCATCGGTCCTGGTCCCCCTCGAATGTGCTGTCCAGTACGGCGGTGAAGAGCGCGCTCACGTCGTCCCGGTCGAGACCGGCGGCCCGCGCGCGGCCGGCCCAGCCGGCGAGTTCGGCGCGCAGCGGGGAGTCGTCGTCGGCCGCCGCCGCGCTGCCGAGCGTGCGGGTGACGAAGGTGCCGAGGCCGCGGCGGGCCTCGACGAGCCCCTCGCGTTCCAGCTCCCGGTACGCCTTCAGCACGGTGTTCGGGTTGATCGCGGTCGCCTCGACCACCTCCCGCGCGGTCGGCAGCCGGTCGCCCGGCTCCAGCAGTCCCAGGCGCAGGGCCTGCTTGGTCTGCTGGACGATCTGGAGGTACGTGGCGACGCCGCTGCGCCGGTCGATGCGGAACTCGACTGCTGCGGACCCGGGCATCTTCACCCTTTCACTAATTGAGTAGTGAAAGGGTGGCGTAAGAAGGGGGCGGCGTCAAGCGACGCCGCCCCCGGGGGAGTCGTGGACCTCAGGACTCCGTGCGGTACATCAGGTCGACCTCGTGCGTGACGAAGCCCATCCGCTCGTACACGGCGAGGGCCGCCGGGTTGTCCGCGTCCACGTAGAGCATCGCCGTCGGCAGCCCCTCGGCGGCCAGGTGGCGCAGCCCGATCGCGGTGAGCGCCTTGCCGAGGCCGCCGCCCTGGGCGTCGGGCCGGATGCCGACCACATACACCTCGCCGAGCCGATCGTCGGCGTGCACCTTCGTCCAGTGGAAGCCGATCAGCTCGGTGCCGCCGGTGCCGTCCTCGCGCTCGGCCAGGAAGAAGCCCTTCGGGTCGAACCAGGGCTCGGCCTTGCGGTCGTCCAGATCGCGCTGCGTCAGGGAGCCCTGCTCGGGGTGGTGGGCGAACGCCGCGCTGTTCACGGCGAGCCAGGCTGCGTCGTCCTCGCCCGGGACGAAGGTGCGGACGGTGACACCCGGGGGCAGGGCCGGCTCGGCGAGGTTCAGTGGGCTCAACGGGCGGCGCAGCTGGCGCAGTTCCCGGAACAGGGAGAGGCCGAGGACCTGGGCGAGGTGGCGGGCCGAGGCCTTGCCGCCGTGTGCCCACACCCGCAGCCGCTTGCCGGTGGCGGCGAGCAGTGCGGCCCCGAGGGCCCGCCCGTGCCCGTGTCCCCGGTGCGAGGGGTGGACGACGAGCTCGGCGGCGGGCGCCTCGACGGGGTCGGTGTCCTCCAGCTGCGCGTACCCGGCGAGCACGCCCCCGGCGGACAGCAGGAAGTGCCGTACGCCTTCCCGCTCCCCGCCGCGCAGTTGCAGCCGCCCCTGCTCGGAGACGGCCTGCCTGCCGTCGGCCCGCGCGGCCTCGGCGAGCAGGTCCAGGACGGCTGCGGACTGGTCGGGGGAGAGGGTGTCGAGCGTCTGGATCTCGCGGCCGGGGGCGGGGAGGGGTACGTCAGTCGTCATGCGTACGAGCGTAAGGGCCTCCGGCCCGGGGGTGGGGGTGTCGGTTGCCCCGTCCCGGGGCGGAGGGTTCCGTCCTCAATCGCCGGACGGGCTTGAAAGCACGCCTGTGCGCCCTGGGTGGGGTCCGGGGTCCCTCCGGGGCGTCTCCTCAGACGACGAACGTTCGGCGGGTACGCAGCCGTGCCCGGGTATCCGTTCGTCGTCCTGCGGGGACTCCCCTGCACGCCCCCGGACCGGCCGTCATGCGTCTGCGGCAGACGTACCACCGGCGTGCAGACGCAGGTGGACGTGGGTGGGGGCGTGCAGGGGAGTCCCCGCAGAAAATGGCGTACGACCGGGGTTCATCGCGTCGTCGGGTGAACACGCCATTTTTGAGGAGTCTGCCCGGAGGGACCCCGCCCCCACCCACCGGGTGGAGGCGCACCCCCGCACCCATATGGGTGGATGGCCCCGTTCCGATCGGGCGGCAACCAGTTCGTAACCGCAAACATCTGTCGCGCTACGCGCGTTGACTCTAGGCTGCGGCTCGCGTCCTCGGACGCGTACTCGAACCACCCGCTGAACTCACAAGGGGACCGATGTCAGCGACACCGCAGAAGAAACGTGCGTCCCGGCGGGTGCTCGCCGCCGCGGCCGGTCTGGTCACCGTGGGCGTCCTCGTCGCCGCCACGCCGGCCGGCGCCCACGGTCACGGGCACGGCAATGGGCACGGCAATGGGCACGGCCACGGCAACGGGCACGGCAAGGGCCACGGCCACCAGACGCCGGCCCGGACCGTCGACGTGCAGTTGCTGTCCTTCAACGACCTGCACGGCAACCTGGAGCCCCCGGAGGGCTCCGCCGGTACGGTCACCGAGACGAAGGCCGACGGCACGACGGAGGCCGTCCCGGCCGGCGGCGTGGAGTACCTCGCCTCCTCGCTGCGCACCGCCCGCAAGGGCCACCCGTACTCCATCACCGCGGCCGGCGGCGACATGGTCGGGGCGAGCCCGCTGCTCTCGGGGCTGTTCCACGACGAGCCGACCATCGAGGCGCTCAACAAGATCGACCTCGATGTGACGAGCGTCGGCAACCACGAGTTCGACGAGGGCGCCACCGAGCTGGCCCGTCTCCAGAACGGCGGCTGCCACCCGGTCGAGGGCTGCTACGAGAAGGGCAAGAAGTTCAAGGGGGCCGACTTCCCGTACCTGGCCGCCAATGTGACGGACGAGAAGACGGGCAAGCCGATCCTCCGCCCGTACACCGTGTGGAAGAAGAACGGCGTCAAGATCGGCTTCATCGGGGTGACCCTGGAGGGCACGCCGGACATCGTGACGGCCAACGGCGTCAAGGGCCTGAAGTTCCACGACGAGATCGAGACGATCAACAAGTACGCCAAGGAGCTGGACCGGCAGGGCGTCAAGTCCATCGTCGCCCTGATCCACGAGGGCGGCGCGCCCGCCTCCGCGGCGTACGACTACGACTGCGACAGCCCCGGCGCGGGTGACGGCATCTCCGGGCCGATCACCGACATCGCCAAGGGCATCACGCCGAAGGTCGACGCGCTGGTGACGGGCCACACGCACCAGGCGTACGTGTGCACGATCCCGGACCCGGCGGGCAACCCGCGCCTGGTCACGTCGGCCGCGTCGTTCGGCAAGCTGTACACGGACACGACGCTGACCTACGACCGCCGCACCAACGACATCGTGCGCACGGCGGTGAAGGGCTCGGCCAAGAAGGGTTCCAAGCACCACACCCCCGCCCCGTCGAACCCGGTCTCGGCGAACCACATCGTCAGCCGGGACCAGACGCCGGCCAAGGACATGACGGACCTGATCGCCCGCTGGAACACCCTCGCGGCGCCGATCTCGAACCGGCCGCAGGGCTACATCTCGGCCGACATCAACGGCCGCGGCTCCACGGCCCCGGAGAAGCCGCTCGGCAACCTGATCGCGGACGCGCAGCTGGAGGGCCTGGCCCCGGCGGACAAGGGTGGTGCGGTCGTCGCCTTCATGAACCCGGGCGGCATCCGCGCCGACCTGGTCCACAAGGCGTCGGGCAGTGAGGGCGACGGGGTCGTCACGTACGGGGAGTCGTTCACCGTGCAGCCCTTCACCAACATGATGAACGTCGTCGACCTGACCGGTGCGCAGCTCGTCAGCGCCCTCCAGCAGCAGGTCAGCGGCTCGAACGAGGCCAGCCCGAAGATCCTCCAGGTGTCCGAGGGCCTCACCTACACGCTGGACATGACGAAGTCCGGCGCGGACCGCGTGGTCACCGACACCATCAAGCTGAACGGCGAGGCGATCGACGCGGGCAAGACGTACCGCGTCGCGATGAACGAGTTCCTCGCGGGCGGCGGTGACGGCTTCGCGGCGCTCGGCGAGGGCACCAACAAGCTCGTCGGTGCCTCCGACCTGGACCTGTTCAACGACTACCTGGCCGCGCACTCCACGGCCTCGGCCCCGCTGGCCCCGCCGGCGACGGACCGGATCACGGTCATCCAGTAGCACCCGAAACGGGGGAGGGGCTGCGGACCGGTCACCCGGCCCGCAGCCCCTCCCTCTTTTTTATGGGCCCTGCTCAGGCTTCCGCGCCGGCCCGGCGGCGGCGGACGACGAGCACGGCCGCCCCGCCGAGGACCACGGCCGCGCCGCCGGCGAGCCCGAGCGGGACGGTGGCGTCGGAGGCACCCGTGGAGGCGAGGCCGCCCCCGGCGGTCACCGAGTCGTCGGACGCCGAGCCCTGGGCCTGCTGCCCGGACCCGCCGGTGGAGCCGGTCGTGCCCGCGGTGCCGGAACCGGTGCCGGTGCCGGCACCGTCGCCCGTGCCGCCGGTCGTCCCGGTCTTGGACCCCGCCGCCTTGACCGTGAAGGCGTACGTGTCCATGCCGGCGCCGCCGCCGCAGGAGCCGTCCTTGTTGACGTAGTCGGCCGAGGTGAGGACGACGCCGTTGCCGGCCGGGGCCTTGGCGTCAGCCGTGAGGCGGAGCTTGACGTCGGTGTGCGCGCCGGCCTTCAGCGGACCGAGGCCGCTGATGAGGTGGTCGGCGGGGACGGCGCGCCATTTCGGGGAGGCGGCGGTGGACCACTGGAGGTGCATGGACCCGTCGGTGGTCTTGAGGCCGGTCGTGTCGGTGGTGTGCACGTTGGCGTACGTGGTGACCGCGTCGAGGGTCTGCTTCGTGCCGTTGCCGACGCGGAGCGAGAAGGTGGTGGTCGTGCCGGCGGTGACCGAGGCGGGCATGCCGGTCACGGCGGCCCTCAGGTCGGCGCCCACGCAGTCCTGGCCGCCCTTCTCCTCGTCCCGGGCCTTGGTCAGCGCCTCGTCCGCCGCGGTCTTGGCGGCGAGGGCGTCGGCCAGGGCGTTCTGCAGGACGGAGTAGGCGCGGGCGGCGGCGACCCGGGCGTCGTCGGACGCGGTGCCGGCCTCGGTGGCCTCGGTGTCGGCCTCGGTCTTGGCGGTGGCCGCGGTGGCGGCGGCGGTCTCGGCGTCGGTGACGGCCTTCTCGGCGGCGGTCCGCTCGGCGTCGGTCGCGGTGTCGGGCAGGTCGGCGAGGGCCGCCCGGGCGTCGGTGACAGCCTGGTCGGCGGCGGTCTTGGCGGCAGCGGCCTCGGTGGCTGCCTTACGGGCGGCAGCGGCCGCCACGGCGAGGGGCGCCTTGTCGGAGAGGGCGGTCTTCAGCTCCTCGTAGCCGGCGTCCTTCGCGGCGAGGGCCTTGTCGTAGGCCTTCTGGGCCTCGGCCGCGGCCTTTTCGAGTTCCTCGATCGTCGGCTTGGCCCGCGATTCCGCGGCCGGCTTGGAGTCGGCGAAGGCCGGGGTGACGGAGAGGAGAACGGCGGGGGTGGTGATGGCGACGGCCACGGCGGTGGCGAGAGTGCGACGAATCTTCACATGTGCCCTTGGGGTCCGGATCGGAAATGGGGGAAAGCGGAGAAATTCTGAAAGAACGCCGGCCACAGCGGTTCGCTCACGCGGGCGGCTGTGAAGATCGTATGAGGCTCCTGGGAGCCGGACGAAAGCGTTTTCCGCAGATCCCGGACGAAGCGCGACCGGTGGGTGCGGACAGATATCGGCAAAGAGTGCAGTTGCTCTCGGTCCGTACGCTTTCCCTGTGTGGAACGTCACGTGGAGGGTGGCGCTACTCCGGCACCCCGTCCGGCGGCGGCGTCGGCGCCCCCGGGAGGCTGATCACGGCTTCCGTGCCCCCGCCCGGGGCCGGGCTCAGGGCGATGTCGCCGCCCGACTGCTGGACCGTACGGGCCACGATCGACAGGCCGAGGCCCGAGCCCGGGAGCTGGCGGGCGGACGGGGAGCGCCAGAAGCGTTCGAAGACGTGGGGGAGTTCGTCGGCGGGGATGCCGGGGCCGTGGTCCCGTACCGTCAGCCGGCCCCGGTGCAGCTCCACGTCGATCGTGGAGCCGGGCGGGCTGAACTTCACGGCGTTGTCCAGGACGTTGACGATCGCCCGCTCCAGCGCCGCGGGTTCGGCGCGCACGTACCAGGGGGCCAGTTCGGCCGTGATCGTCAGCTCGGGGCCGCGCAGCCGGGCCCGTTGCAGGGCGGTACGGGTGATGTCGTGCAGGGCCACCACCTGGAGCGGGCCGGTCCTGGCGGCGTCCGGGCGGGCCAGTTCCTGGAGGTCGCCGATGAGCGAGGCCAGCTCCGTCATCTGCGCCTTCACCGAGGACATCAGCGCCTTGCGGTCGTCCGGCGGGATCGCGCGGCCCGTCTCGTCGCTGCGGGCGAGGAGTTCGACGTTGGTGCGGAGCGAGGTCAGCGGGGTGCGCAGCTCGTGACCGGCGTCCGCGATGAGCTGGGCCTGCCGGTCCCGGGAGGTGGCCAGCGAGGCGGTCATCGAGTTGAACGACCGGGACAGGCGGGCGATCTCGTCCTCGCCATCGACCGGGATGCGGACGGTCAGGTCCTCGGTACGGGCGACGTGCTCGACGGCCTCGGTCAGCTCGTCGACGGGGCGCAGCCCGGAACGGGCCACCCAGAGCCCGGCGGCGCCGGCGCCGACCACGCCGATACCGGAGACGAGGAGGAGGACCCAGGCGAGGGTGGAGAGGGGTTTGTCGATCTCGCTCAGGGGGCGGGCGATGGAGACGCCCAGGTCGATGCGTGGCTGGTCGGGTCCCGGTACGCGCGTCGCCGTCACCGGGTAGGTGAAGACGCGCATCTTCGTACCGTCGGAGGCGGTCTCCGTGTGCAGGGGACCGGTGCGGTCGCTGCCGATCACCGAGAGGTCCGAACCGGTCACCGGGAGTTCGGGTGAGCCGGGGGCCACGCAAGCGTTCCCCTGGCCGTCGATGAGCTGGACGGTGAAGCCGCTGTACGGCGTGGGCGGCAGTTTGGTGGCTTGCTTGCAGTACCGGTACAGGTCGACCAGGTAGTCCTGGTCGACCCGCGTCCCCCGCAGCGTCTCGTCCTGCCGCTCCTCCAGCTGCGCCCGCGTGACGAACCAGCAGGCCACCGCCACCGCCGCGACGGCCACCGCGACCGCCGTCGCGACCAGCAGGGCCAGCCGGGAGCGCAGCGGCAGGGCGCGGAAGCGGTGCAGGGGCCCCGTCACCCCTCGCCCCCGCCGGAGCGCAGCGCGTAGCCCACGCCCCGGACCGTGTGGACCAGGCGCGGTTCGCCGCCGGCCTCGGTCTTGCGGCGCAGGTACATCACGTACACGTCCAGGGAGTTGGAGCTGGGCTCGAAGTCGAAGCCCCAGACCGCCTTGAGGATCTGCTCGCGGGTCAGCACCTGGCGCGGGTGCGCGAGGAACATCTCCAGGAGGGTGAATTCGGTACGGGTCAGCTCCACGCGCCGGGTGCCGCGGGTGACCTCGCGGGTGGCGAGGTCCATCTTCAGGTCGGCGAAGGACAGCACGTTGTCGTCGGGGACGGGGCCGCCCGCCGCGACCGCGTACGAGCTGCGGCGCAGCAGGGCGCGGATGCGGGCGAAGAGTTCGTCCAGCTCGAAGGGCTTGACGAGGTAGTCGTCGGCGCCCGCGTCGAGTCCGGTGACGCGGTCGCCGACGGTGTCCCGGGCCGTGAGCATCAGGATGGGCGTGGTGGTGCCGGTGGAGCGGATGCGGCGGGCGGCGGTCAGGCCGTCCATGCGCGGCATCTGGATGTCCAGGACGATGAGGTCGGGGGCGTACGACTCCGCCTTGGCGAGCGCGTCGAGGCCGTCCACGGCGACCTCGGTGCCGTATCCCTCGAAGGCGAGGCTGCGTTGCAGGGCCTCGCGCACGGCGGGCTCGTCGTCGACGATCAGGATGCGCTGCGGATCGTCATCGGCGGGGCTCATCGCTGCTTCGTCCTCTTCTCGTTCGGTACGGGCCGGGGCGCGTGCACCAGCTTCTCAGCCTCGCACGGCCGCCGGCGCCGGACCGGTCAGGAGCCGTTGCCCGCCCGCAGGGTGTCGAGGTCGGCCTTCAGGGTGTTCACCGGGATCGCGAAGCCGAGGCCGACGCTGCCCGCGGCGGAGCTGCCCGAGCCGGCGGCGGAGCTCGCCGAGTACATGGCGGAGTTGATGCCGATGATCTCGCCGTTCATGTTGATCAGCGCGCCGCCGGAGTTGCCCGGGTTGAGCGAGGCGTCGGTCTGGATGGCCTTGTACGTGGTGGTGGACTCGCCGGTGTCGCCGTTGAACTGCTGTCCGCCGAACTGGAACGGCCACTGGCGGCCGCCGCCCTGCTGTTCCTGCCCCTGGCTCTGGTCCTGGCCGCTGTCGCCGTCCTTGGCGACCGTGACGTCACGGTCGAGCGCGGAGACGATGCCGCTGGTGACCGTGCCGGTCAGGCCCTCGGGCGAGCCGATCGCGACGACCTCGTCGCCGACGGCGACCTGGGAGGAGTCGCCGAGCGTGGCGGTCTTCAGCCCGCTCGCGCCCTGGAGCTTGATCAGCGCGAGGTCCTTGTCGGCGTCGGTGCCGACGACGTCGGCGGTGTACGTCCTGCCGGTGCTCAGCGTGACCTTGATGGCCGAGGCGCCCGCGACGACGTGGTTGTTGGTGACGATCTCGCCGTCGGCGGTGATGACCACGCCGGAACCGGTCGACTGGCCGGCCGTCGACGTCGCGCCGATCTCCACGATCGTCGGCGAGAGGGCCGCGGCCACTCCGGCGACCGTGCCCTTGCTGCTCTGCGAGACGGTGGTGCCGGGGACGACGCCGCTCCCGGCGGCGGTGACGGTGCCGTTGTCGGTGAGCTTGCCGATCACTGTCGCCGTGCCGCCGCCCACGATCGCCGCCGCGATGGCCACGGCCGCGAGGAGCGCGACCGGCTTGCGGACCCGGCGCCGGGCCGGGGGCTCGGGGGCGGGCTGCGGCAGGCCGTGACCGTACAGGCCGCCGCCCTGGTCACCGCCGCCCGAGTGCCCGTCGGCCGGGGCCGGCGCGGGCCACACGGTGGTTCCGGGGCCCATCGGGACCGGCTGGACGGGCTGGTATGACGGCGGCGGCGGGTAGGCCGCGTCGCCGTTGCCGTACGAGGGGTACGTCGGGTACTCGCCGCTCGGGCGCTGGCTCTCTGTCATGTCTATGAGACTGTCCGGCCAAGATGAGAGGACCGTGAGTACGCCCTGAGAAGCCCGGCAGAACCGCGTATGCCCGATATAAAGGCCGCCCGGTCGAGGCCGCCCGGTGCTCGTCGGCGCGAGCCTCAGGACCGGGGCGGCCGGTCCGCCGCCGGGGGCTCCCCGCAGCCGCAGGAGCGGCGGACCACCAGTGCGGAGGGGAACTGCTTCAGCCGCTCCCGCCGCGACCCCGACACCCGCAACGAGTCGTCGAGCACCAGGTCCACGGCGGCCCGCGCCATCGCGGGGCGGTCCGAGAAGACCGTCGTCAGCGGCGGATCGGTCAGCCCGGCTTCCTTCACGTCGTCGAAGCCCGCGACCGCCAGCTCGCCCGGCACGTCGATGCGCAGCTCGCGCGCCGCCCGCAGTACGCCGATGGCCTGGTCGTCCGTCGCGCAGAAGATGGCCGGGGGCCGGTCGGGGCCCGCGAGCAGCTCCAGCGCCACCTGGTAGGCGTCGTAGCGGTTGTACGGAGCCTGGAAGAGGCGGCCCTCCGTGGAGCGGCCCGACTCGTGCATGGCCCGGCGCCAGCCCTCGATGTGGTCGGCGACCGGGTCGCCGACCGCCGGGGTGGAGTCCACGCCGCCGAGGCACGCCACGTACGCGTTGCCGTGTTCGAGGAGGTGGCGGGTGGCGAGCTGGGCGCCGCCGACGTCGTCGGTGACGACCGCGACGTCGTCGATGGCCTCGGGCCGCTCGTGCAGCAGGACGACCCGGGCGTCCCAGGCCTCGATCTCCGCCGCCGCGCGCTCGCTGGGGCCCTGGCTGACCAGGATCAGGCCGGAGACCCGCATGCCGAGGAAGGCCCGCAGATAGTGGACCTCGCGCTCGTCGCGGTAGTCGGAGTTGCCGACGAGCACCATTTTCCCGCGCTCGGCGGCGGCCTGTTCGACCGCGTGCGCCATTTCGGCGAAGAAGGGCTGCCGGGCGTCCGGCACGATCATGCCTATGAGGTCGGTCCGCCGCGAGGCCATCGCCTGGGCGACCCGGTCCGGCCGGTAACCCAGCTCTTTGATCGCGGCGAGCACCCGCTCGCGCGTGGCCGGGGCGACCGGCCGGGGTCCGTTGTTGATGACGTAACTGACCACGGCGGTCGACGTACCCGCCAGTCTCGCCACATCGTCCCGCGTCACCTTGGCCACGCGCGGCAGTCTACGCGGATGGACCTACCTCTTGGCAGGCCGGACCGGGGGTTCTTCCGTGACCTCGGCAACGCCGGGCTGCTCCGAGTGGGTGACGGCGCGCGCGGCCGCCTTGGCCTCCTCGGCCGCCCGCTCCACCTTCTCGGGCGCGACGAACCGGTAGCCCACGTTGCGGACGGTGCCGATGAGCGACTCGTGCTCGGGGCCGAGCTTGGCGCGCAGCCGCCGTACGTGGACGTCGACCGTGCGCGTACCGCCGAAGTAGTCGTAGCCCCAGACCTCCTGGAGCAGTTGTGCGCGGGTGAAGACCCGGCCCGGGTGCTGGGCCAGATATTTGAGCAGTTCGAATTCCTTGAAGGTCAGGTCCAGGACCCGGCCCTTGAGTTTCGCGCTGTACGTCGCCTCGTCCACCGAGAGATCACCGTTGCGGATCTCCATCGGGGAGTCGTCGGAAGTGATCTGCTGCCGGCCGGTGGCCAGCCGCAGCCGTGCCTCGACCTCGGCGGGGCCCGCCGTGTCCAGCAGGACGTCGTCGACGCCCCAGTCCGCGGTGACGGCCGCGAGCCCGCCCTCCGTGACGACGAGGATCAGCGGACAGCCGGGTCCGGTGGACCGCAGCAGCTGACAGAGCGAGCGGACCTGGGGCAGGTCACGGCGTCCGTCCACGAGGATGACGTCGGCCCCGGGGGTGTCCACGAGGGCGGGGCCCTCGGCGGGGGCCACCCGCACGCTGTGCAGCAGGAGGCCGAGGGCGGGGAGCACCTCCGTCGACGGCTGGAGGGCATTCGTCAGGAGCAGAAGGGAACTCATCGCCGCCCACCTGCTCGGTTCATCGGTCGCTGATCGTGCACGGTTGGCTCGCCCATGACGTCGGTCCTCCTCAGTTCCCTGCGAGAGGGGCACTCCCGGGTGGGACCCGGGGGAGTATGCGGCTCTGCTTCGTACGCTGGTGTTCCGCTGAGCTTGTCGAAACGTCGTCGTAACAACGTCCGGAAAGCACAAAAGGACCCGGGGGCTGCTTTGCCCGGATCCTCTTCACAGGAGAATAACCCACATGAGTTCTGTGTCCGAGGGGAGAATTCCGGATTCCTCTGTTCGCTCGATCACGCGCGGCCCGCTGAGAGCCGCGTTGCGGGCGGATGACGGGGTCGGGATCGAGGCGGTGTACGACCCGTGTACGGCGGATGACGCCGGGGCCGGGGACCCGGGCACGGTGATCGTCGTCGCGCACGGGTTCACCGGTTCGGCCGACCGTCCGGCGGTCCGGCGGGCCGTGCGGACGTTCTCCCGGTACGCGGCCGTGGTCAGCTTCTCCTTCCGTGGCCACGGCGGGTCCGGCGGCCTTTCCACGGTCGGCGACCGCGAGGTGCTGGACCTGGCGGCGGCGGTGTCCTGGGCGCGCTCGCTCGGGTACGGGCGGGTGGTGACGGTCGGCTTCTCGATGGGCGGCTCGGTGGTGCTGCGGCACGGCGCGCTGTACGCGGACCCGGCGGCGGACGGCGAGGGCGGCCGGCCCGTCGCGGAGCGCGAGGGGCGCACAGAGGCGTGTACGGGGGCGTACGCCGACGCGGTGGTGTCCGTGAGCGCCCCGGCGCGTTGGTACTACCGGGGGACGGCCCCGATGCGCCGCCTGCACTGGATGGTCACCCGCCCCACCGGCCGGCTGGTCGGGCGCTACGGCTTCCGTACGCGCATCCACCACGACGAGTGGGACCCGGTCCCGCTCTCCCCGGTCGCCGCGGCGGCCCTGATCGCCCCGGCACCCCTGCTGATCGTGCACGGCGACCGGGACCCGTACTTCCCGCTCGACCACCCGCGCATGCTCGCCGCCGCCGCGGGCGAGGCGGCGGACCTGTGGCTGGAGCGCGGCATGGGGCACGCGGAGAACGCGGCGGACGAGACCTTGCTCACCCGCATCGCCGAATGGGCGGTGCGGCGGTGAACCATGATGGGCAGCCGATGCCCCGACCGGCACACGACGAACGGAACGAAAGGAGCGCCGCCATGCCTGCGGGAACGATCCGCTACTGGGCAGCAGCCAAGGCCGCGGCCGGGACCGCGGAGGAGCCGTATGCCGCCGCGACCCTCAAGGAGGCGCTCGACGCGGTGCGCGCGCGGCACCCCGGCGAGCTGAGCAGCGTGCTGCGCAGGTGCTCGTTCCTCATCGACGGCGACCCCGTCGGGACCCGGAGCCATGAGACCGTACGCCTTGCCGAGGGCGGCACGGTCGAGGTGCTCCCGCCGTTCGCAGGAGGGTGAACCGCAGAACATGAGCAACAGCGATCAGCAGCAGCCGTACTACCCGGGCCCGGAGCAGCCGCCCCAGTACCCGGACCCGTACCCGCATCAGGCCCAGCCCCAGTACCCGTACGGGCAGGAGCCGCAGCAGTACTCCCACGCACAGCAGCAGCACCCGCAGCAGCCTCAGCACCCGCAACAGCCCTATGGCCGGCAGTCCTACGACCAGCAGGCGTACGGCGATCCGTCGCACGCGGGTCAGGGATACGCGGGTCAGGGATACGCCGACCAGGGACACACAGGCCAGGGGTACGCGGATGCCTCGGCCGGGTCGCCGGAGCACGGTGCCGCGCAGACCTGGGAGGGGCAGACCTGGGACACCCAGTACCAGCCGGCCGTCCCGTCCCCGGACCGGCCCGCCCCGGTGCCGCCCGTGGACCCCGCCCCCCTGCCTCCGCGGCACGCCTCCGCACCCGGCGGGACCGGCTCGTACCCGCTGCCCCCCGAGGTGCGGGCCACGCCCGCCCCCGCCCCCGCCGGGGCGGCCCCTGACGACGGCTACAGCGCGCCCACCACGCTGGGCAACGCGCGCATCACCGACGCGCAGCGCGCCCGGGCCGAGGGGCGTTCCCCGATCATCGCGCCGGGAATCCAGCCGGCCGCGATCACGGCCGCGCTCGGGCTGCTGCTCGCGCTCGGCGCGGCCATCGGCTCGTACGCCCTGGCCGTACCGCTGGTGCTGCTCCAGGCGGTGACGGCGGCGGGCTGGTTCCGGCTCAACGGAATGTGGCCGGCCCGGCAGGGCATCGCGCTCGCGTTCGCGGGCGGGCTGGTCGCCGATGTGGCGCTGCTCGCGGCGGGCCGGGAGAACGGTCCGGCCGCGATCATCGGCACGCTGGGCGTCTGGGTGCTGCTCACCGTCGTCCTCCAGCTGCGCAGCCGGGCCGGGGCCGACGAGCGGATGCAGGGGCTGATGGCCACCGTCGCGTCCGCCGCGCTCGCGGTCCTCGCGGCCGGGCACCTCGCGGCCGTCCCGGACGCCGTGACGGTGGGCGCGGTCGCCGTGGCCGTGGCGGTGCTCGTCCGGGCGCTGCCGCTGCCCGGACCGGTCTCGGTCGTGGCGGCGCTGGTCGTCGCGGCGGGGGCGGGCGCGGCCGCCGGCGCCGTCACCGACCTGGGCACGAAGGGCGCGCTGCTCGGCCTCGCCGCCGGGGCCTGCGCGCTGATCGGGCTGCGGGTGGCGAGCTATGACTATCCGTCACGATTCGTGCACATGACCGCGGGTGTGGCCCTGCCGCTCACCGCGGCTGCCCCGGCCGTCTATCTGCTCGGCCGGGTGCTGGCGTAAATCCGTACGGCGGCCGCCGCGACCGGAACCGGTGCCGTCCCAGCCGCATGGCGAAGCCCTCCACGGGGAACCGTTGGGGGGCTTTCGCACGTCGATCACGCGGAGACGTGCCGTGCGGTCGCAGGAGGCTCACGGGCGCCGAGCGCCCGGACGGACGGGCAGGCGGGGGGAAGGACAGGCATGCGTGCACTGCGAACGACACTCGTCGTCCTGGTGATTCTGGCGGGGGTGTTCGTCGCCGTGGACCGGGTGGCGGTGTACGTCGCCGAGTCGCAGGCCGAGGACCGGGTGAAGGTGGACGGGGCGCGGATCGGCTCCACCGACATCTCCATCAAGGGTTTCCCGTTTCTGACCCAGGTCGCCGGATCGGAACTCGACGAGGTGGACGTGAAGATCACCGGGATCGAGACGACCGCCGCCGGCCGCACCCTGCGGATCTCCACGATGAACGCCGAGCTGCACGAGGTGCGGCTGACCGACGGCTTCTCGGGCGCCACCGCCGCCCACGCGACCGGCACCGCCGTCATCTCGTACGAGGACCTGACCAAGGCCGCCAGCGACGGCGTCGCCGTCGAGTACGGCGGCAAGGGCAAGGTGAAGGTGACCGGCGCGGTCAACATCCTGGGGCGCACGATGTCGCGCAGCGTCCTGTCCTCCGTCACCCTGGTCGACGGCCACACCGTCCGCGTCCGCGCGGACAAGGTGCCGGGCGAGGGCATACCCGGCCTGGAGGGCCTCGTCCGCGAGAAGACCGACTTCGAGCGCGAGGTCGGCGGGCTGCCGAACGGCCTGAAGCTGGAGAAGATCCAGCCGACCTCCGACGGCCTGGAGATCTCGGTGACGGGTACCGATGTACGTCTCGCGGGATGATCCCGCCCGTGGCCGGGTAGGGCTCAGGCGCGCCGGGCCGGCCGGCGGCTCTCGCCCGGCGGCCCGCCACATAGTGAGACGGCCGAGTCCGGTCCGCAGATGGCCGGTCTTCGGCGTGCCCCGGGGAGCGGCTCGGCAGCTGCGTGCATCCGCCTCGTATCCCACATCACGGACGATCGTGTCTCAATATGCGACACGGCGGTGACATGTCCGCCCGTACGTCCCTACGATCGGTCCCATGCAGTGCTCTATTAGCGGTCTCCCGCAGCGGGGACAGGCGGATCTCACGAAGCGGCGGGCAGTGGACCTGTGCCGCGTCGCCGCCATGCTCTGTCGCACTGTCTGAGCGGGACGTCCGGTTTCCCGCATTCCCCAGGCCCTTCGACCGCACGTCGGGGCCATCCCGCATGTTGCCTGTACCCGCGGGCCCGGCCCGCGCCCCGTACATCCGCATCACGCACGATTCGCATCATCTCGCCGCAGACTGCCCCGGAGGAGAAACACAATGAGCCGTAGCGACGTCCTGGTAGACGCCGACTGGGTCGAGGCCCACATCGAGGACCCGCAGGTCGCGATCGTCGAGGTCGACGAGGACACCTCCGCGTACGAGAAGAACCACATCAAGAACGCGGTCCGGATCGACTGGACCAAGGACCTCCAGGACCCGGTCCGCCGTGACTTCATCGACCAGGCCGGCTTCGAGGAGCTGCTGTCGAAGAAGGGCATCGGCAACGACACCACGGTCGTCCTCTACGGCGGCAACAACAACTGGTTCGCGTCCTACGCGTTCTGGTACTTCAAGCTCTACGGCCACCAGGACGTCCGCCTGCTCGACGGCGGCCGCAAGAAGTGGGAGCTCGACTCCCGCGACCTGGTGGACGGCGACCAGGTCCCGTCCCGCCCGGCCACGCAGTACAAGGCCAAGCCGCAGGACGAGTCGATCCGCGCCTACCGCGACGACGTCGTCGCCGCGATCGGCAACCAGAACATCGTCGACGTGCGTTCGCCCGACGAGTTCAGCGGCAAGCTGCTCGCCCCGGCCCACCTCCCGCAGGAGCAGTCGCAGCGCCCCGGCCACGTGCCGAGCTCGCGCAACATCCCGTGGTCGAAGAACGCCAACGACGACGGCACCTTCAAGTCGGACGAAGAGCTCAAGGCCCTCTACGAGGCCGAGCAGGTCGACCTGGCGAAGGACACCATCGCGCTGTGCCGCATCGGTGAGCGCTCGGCCCTGACGTGGTTCGTGCTGCACGAGCTGCTCGGCGTCGACAACGTCAAGAACTACGACGGTTCGTGGACCGAGTACGGCTCCCTCGTCGGCGTGCCGATCGAGCTCGGCGCCAACAAGTAAGGCCCCGCGCCACTCCGCCCGCGCGAGCGGGCGGACTCCCGACCAGCACGACTGAGACCCGAAGGACACAACACCATGTGTGGAGCAAAGGCCGGCGGCCCCGACGCTTCGACCATCAAGCCCGGTGAGACCACCATCCAGGGCAGCGTGACCCGCGACGGCGAGCCCGTCACCGGCTACGTCCGCCTGCTGGACTCGACCGGCGAGTTCACCGCCGAGGTCCCGACCTCGGCCACCGGACAGTTCCGCTTCTACGCGGCCGAGGGCACCTGGACGGTGCGCGCCCTCGTCCCCGGCGGCAGCGCGGACCGCACGGTCGTGGCGCAGACGGGTGGCCTCGCCGAGGTGGCCATCGCCGTCTAGCAGTGGTGCCGGCGCACAGCCGGAGACCGGCCGAAGGGCCGTGCCCCAGGGGGTTGGACGCTTCCTTGACGCGGGTACGGCCCTTCGGGCTGTCCGGACGCGGATTCCGGGCCTCCGCAACGGCCGCCCGCTCCGGAACGGCCGAGCGGGCCAATCCGTCCTACGCTGGACTCATGTACCGCCGACGCCGGCGCGCCTACTTCGTACTGATGGGCGTATGCCTCGTCCTCTTCGTCTCGGCCTGGGCCTTTGTGAGGCTCTGGTCGATGCCCGCCGCCATCGCGATGTGCGTGGTCGCGATGGTGATCCCGCCCGTCGCCGCGATGGTCGGCAACCGCAAAGGGCCGGAGGACCGCTGGTGGGACGACCCCGCGCCCCGTCCGCCCCCGTCCACCGACGCGCGCGAGCCCGGTGACGCACCGCCGTCCCCCGACGCACGGCCCCGCAAGAACGGGCCCGGCGGGCCCGCCTGCCGCACCGGCGATCCGGAGTCCGACGCGTGGTGGGACGAGCTGGACGGCCGGAAACGGCGCGGCTGACGGGCGCGGAGCCTGCGACGTCGGACCCCTGCCCGGCGGCCGGGCCCGCTCGGCAGCGGACCCCCGCGCAGCGGCGTACTCCTGCTCAGCGGCGGAGCCCGCTCAGTAGACGAGTGCCTGCACGCCGTCGGCCATGATCTCGCTGACGAAGACCTGCGCGCCCGCGATCCGTACGCCCTCCAGGACGTCCTCCTCGGTGATGTCGCGCCGGGCCGCGCACTGCGTGCACAGCGTGATCCGGCCGCCCGCCTGGATCGACTCGATCAGGTCCGGCAGTGGCGCGGCGTGCGGCAGTTCGAACTCGGCGGCGCGCCCCGGCAGGGCGAACCACGCGGATTCCCCGGTCAGCCAGAGCGAAACCTCCACCCCACTGGCGACGGCGACGGCCGCCACGGTGAAGGCCTGCGAGCAGCGCTCGGCGGAGTCGGCACCTGCGGTCACCTTGATCACGAGCTTCTTCGGCATATACGGAACTGTAATCGTCGGCTGCACAACCCCGTCGGCAACCTGTGGGTCAGTTGTGTGCGCGGGTAACGGAATCCGCGCTTCAAGGTCTCGTGGGGGGACCCATTTTGTACAGGGACGACAACATTTCCGACGGGCAGCCCGAGCCGCCCGCGGGGCCACCGGGGCCACCGGCGCCCGCGGACATGCCGGCGCCCGAGGAGCCACCGGCACCCGCCGTCGCCGGTGGGCGGCGCCCGCGCGGGCGTACGACGCTGATCATCGCCGCCGCGGCCCTGCTGGGCATCGCGGGCGGCGTCGCGGTCGGCTACGACGTCCAGGCGGGACGCGCGCCGACACCGCTCACCGCGCTCTCGCAGCCGGATCTCGCGTACCCGGCGAAGGCGCTGCCCGCCGCGAGGAAGCCGGACCCGCTGCCCGCGTCGCAGGACCGCCAGGTCCGCACGGACGGCGATCTGCGCAAGCTCGTCGCGCCCCGGCCGAAGGGCTGGGAGGAGGACAAGCTGCTGACCACGCTCGGCTGGGACGGGTGGCTGGGGGTCGAGGACTACGCGCTCGACTTCGAGGACGAGGACTACATGTACGGCAACCTCCTCGACCAGGGCATCCGCCGGGTCGCGGGCGCGGCCTGGAAGAAGGGCGAGTACCGCACGGCCACCGTCTGGCTGGTGCAGTTCCGCTCGGGCGCCGCGGCGGCCCACCACGCGGAGGACCAGCGCTCGTACATGCCGAGGACCGACCACGGCGCGGGCAACGAGGGCACCGCCCTCAAGGGCAGCGACAACGGCCGGTACTACATCTTCCCGGCCGACCGGAAGCCCGGATACATGCCTGTCCACCACGCCAGGGCGGTCTTCCAGCGGGGCGACGTCATGGTCGACATCAACGTCTTCGACACCGCGCCGATCAGCGAGAAGGACATCCGGACGCTGGCCGAGAAACAGCTGGAGCGCCTGTGAACGACGACCACACGCCCGAGCCCGCCCCGGCCGCCGACCACGCTCCCGTAACCGAGCCCGCGCCCGCGCTCGTCCCCGACCCCGCTCCCGAGCCCGAGCCCGCGGCCGTTGCGGACGCGCCCGCTCCCGTGCGCGGGGGCCGGACGCGGCGGGTGGTGCTCACCGCCGTGCCCGTCGTGCTGGTGCTCGCCGCCGTCGGCGGCGCCGCCGCGTACACGAAGACCACGGTCGACGACGCGGACCGCACCGTCACGACCCAGCTGTGGGAGGAGCCCGCGCACGAGCCGGGCAAGGACCCGGCCGGTGACGTCGCCCGGGGCCGGGCCTCCACCGAGCTGAGCAAGCTGCTGCTGCCCGTCCCGCCCGGCTACCGGCTCGGCCCGGACTCCGGCACCTACGGCAACGACGCGGAGGTCAGCGGCCGCGCGGCCGCCGCCGAGATGAAGGAGGGCGGGCGCGGCCTGTCCGGCCGGCAGCGGCGCGACTTCGAGAAGCGGGTCGACAAGCTGCGCGTCCAGGGCCTGGCCGTCCGCACGTACACCTCGGACGACAACGACCTGGTCATCGCCACCCAGCTGGTGCGGATGAAGGACAGGAAGGCCCTGAAGGACCTCTACTCCTTCCGGGCCGGACTCTTCGACAGCATCGACGCCCTGCGCGACGGGCCGAAGATCGACGGCCACAAGAAGAACGCCAAGTGCTTCCGCGATCCCAAGAACAGCAAGCAGCGGATCGAGGGGATGTTCTGCATGGCGTACGAGGGCGAGGTGATGGTCACGTTCTCGGCGTCCGGGACCAAGCCGTTCGACAAGGCGGCCGTCGCCGAGCTGGTGAAGGACCAGCTCAACCACATCACGTCCCCGGGGGAGTACATATGACCGAGCAGACGGCCGCACCGCAGCCCGAGGCCGCGGCGGAACCCGTCTCCGTACCGCCGCAGGCCCCCGTCGCGCCGCCCATGCCGCTCACGCCGCCGCTCCCCGTTCCGGCCGCCCCCCGGCCTCCGCGCCGCGCGCTGCGGGCCGTGGCGCGCTGGACCGTCGCCGTGCTGGTGTTCGGGGCGGTCGGGGCGGGTACGGCGTACGGCATCACCTCGATGGAACGTACGGACGTCCCGGGACTGGCCACCGAGGCCGACGGGCGCTGGGACTACCCCCGGCTCACCCTGCCCGCGCTCCCGGCCGGCGAGCCGCGCCCCTTCAGCGCGGGCAACCCGTCCGAGGTCCACCACGCCGACCTGCGCGAGCTGCTGCTCCCCGCACCGGCCGGGGCCACGGTGGACAAGAAGCTCAAGGGCGGCTGGGTCAGCACGGAGCAGTTCGCGTCCGAGTACGTGAAGGAGCGGCGTACCGAACTCGTCGACACCCTGCGCGAAGGCACCCTGCGGCACATCGCGGCGCGCGGCTGGACCATGCCGGACGGCACGTCGAGCCGGATCTACCTGCTCCGGTTCAGCTCGTCCGAGGACGCCGACGCGTTCCGCGACGAGCGCTACATCGGGGCGTCGTCGCCGGGCGACGGGGTGCCCGGCGCGCAGTTCCTGGAGCTCGACGAGAGCTGGCGGGGCGGCGGCAAGGTGGAGAACACCGCGTCGTACGTCTTCAACGAGCCGAAGCCGTTCGGTGCCGAGCAGATGCGGATCGGCTACGTCGTCGCGGGCGACACGGTCGCCGTGGTCGTCCAGTCCCGTAAGGGCGCCGGCGGCACGGCCCGCATCCCGTTCCACCAGACGGTGATCCTCCAGAACCAGCTCCTGGGCTGAGCCGCCCCGCGGGACGCCCCGGACCGGCGACACCGGGCCCCACCCATTAGGCTGGGGCCCGGTCCTGTACTGCCCTGTACTGCCGCCATACCGCTCGTTCGAGGAGCCCCCGTGCTTGAGGCATTCTTCTCCGCCCTGCTGGTCCTGGTCTGCGTCGGCGTTCTCGCCTTCGCCGGTGTGACCGTGAAGAAGCTGTACCAGGGTCAGCGCTGACCACCTCCCCGTTCCCGGCGTCCCCGCCTCCCGCCTCACAGATCGACTGAGCCGCTCATGATCGAGATCCCGTCCGACCTCCACCCGGACCTCGTCCCGCTGGCCTTCCTCCTGGGCAACTGGGTGGGCGCGGGGGTGTCCGACTTCCCCGGTGCCGAGAAGTGCAACTTCGGCCAGGAGGTCACCTTCAGCCACGACGGCCGGGACTTCCTGGAGTACACCTCGCGGTCCTGGGTGCTCGACGCCGAGGGCGGCAAGGTCAGCCCCCTGGAGACCGAGACCGGGTACTGGCGCATCGACAAGGACCGCAAGGTCGAGGTCGTCATGGCCCGCGACCAGGGCGTCATCGAGATCTGGTACGGCGAGCTGGCCGACAAGAAGCCGCAGATCGACCTGGTCACCGACGCGGTGGCCCGGACCGCGGCCTCCGGCCCGTACAGCGGTGGCAAGCGGCTCTACGGCTATGTGAACAGCGACCTCATGTGGGTCGGCGAGAAGGCGACGCCCGAGGTCGAGCTGCGGCCGTACATGTCGGCGCACCTGAAGAAGACCGTCACGCCCGAGGAGGTCGAGGCGATGGCCAAGAGCCTCGGCGACCTGCCCGACGACGGCATCGCCTTCTTCAAGTAGGCGCGCCTTCCGCACGTTCAAGCAGGCACGCCTTCGTCAAGCAGGCACTGCCCGAAGCGGTGGTCCCCGCTTTCCCGGAGCAGTCGTTCCGCCCGGATCTACACTGGGGGCTGTGGTGAGCACCGACTGGAAGACCGACCTCCGCCGGCGTGGCTACCGGCTGACGCCGCAGCGCCAGCTCGTCCTGGAAGCCGTCGACACGCTGGAACACGCGACGCCCGACGACATCCTCTCCGAGGTGCGCCGGACCGCGTCCGGCGTGAACATCTCCACCGTCTACCGGACCCTGGAGCTCCTGGAGGAGCTGGAGCTGGTCAGCCACGCCCATCTGGGCCACGGCGCCCCGACGTACCACCTGGCCGACCGGCACCACCACATCCACCTGGTCTGCCGGGACTGCGCCGACGTCATCGAGGCCGACGTCGGTGTGGTCGAGGAGTTCACGGCGAAGCTGCGCGGGGCGTTCGGGTTCGAAACGGACATGAAGCACTTCGCGATCTTCGGCCGCTGCGCCGGCTGCGCGGCGAAGGCGGCGGACGGGCCGGGCACCGCGGGGCCGTCCGGAGACCCCGCACCGGCCGCCGGGGCCTGAACCAGTCGTACGCTGGTCGCATGAAGAGCCCCCTGCTGTCCCAGCCCGGCGCCGTCCCCGCCGAGGGCCGCGACGAAGGCGTCGCCGCGCACTACGGCGACCTGTTCCGCGAGCAGCGCGCCCTCGCCGACGGATCGGGTCTGGTCGACCTGTCGCACCGCGGCGTCGTCACCGTCACCGGCGGCGACCGGCTGGCCTGGCTGCACCTCCTGATCACCCAGCACGTGACCGAACTCGCCCCCGGGCAGGCCACCGAGGCCCTGATCCTCAGCGCGAACGGCCACATCGAGCACGCCATGTACCTCGTTGACGACGGCGAGACGGTGTGGATGCACGTCGAGCCGGGTACGCAGGGCGAACTGATCGCCTATCTGGAGTCGATGAAGTTCTTCTACCGGGTGGAGGTCGCCGACCGCACCGAGGACTACGCGGTGGTGTACCTGCCGGCCGGCTCCATCGCCGAGGTGCCCGAAGGGGCCGTCGTACGCGAGACGGCGTACGGCCGCGACCTGTTCCTCCCGCGCGCCGGCCTGGAGGCGTACGCGGCCGGGCACGGCCCGCTCGCCGGGGTCCTGGCCCATGAGGCGCTGCGCGTGGAGGGCCACCGGCCGAGGGTCGGCTTCGAGACCGACCACCGCACCATCCCGCACGAGCTGGGCTGGATCGGCACCGCCGTCCACCTCCAGAAGGGCTGCTACCGGGGCCAGGAGACCGTCGCCCGGGTCCACAACCTGGGCAAGCCGCCCCGCCGCCTGGTCTTCCTCCACCTGGACGGCAGCGAGGTCCATCTGCCCGGCCACGGCACCCCCGTCCGGCTGGCGGCCGACGGCGCCGAGGGCCGCCAGCTGGGCTTCGTCACCACCTCCGCCCGCCACCACGAACTGGGCCCGATCGCCCTGGCCCTGGTGAAGCGGAACGTGGCCGTCGACGCGGAGCTGCTGGCCGGGGACACGGCGGCGGCCCAGGAGACGGTCGTCGAGCCTTAGGGCCTGTCCGCCGGGCCGGGGTTCAGACCTCGACGATGACGGTGAACGGGCCGTGATTCGTGAGCGAGACGCGCATGTCCGCCCCGAACCGGCCCGTCTCCACCGTCGCCCCGAGCGCCCGCAGCCGCGCCACCACCTCGTCCACCAGCGGCTCGGCGACCTCGCCGGGCGCCGCGGCGTTCCAGGTGGGCCGGCGGCCCTTCCGGGCGTCCCCGTAGAGAGTGAACTGCGAAATCACCAGAAGCGGCGCATTCACATCGGAGCAGGACTTCTCGCCCTCCAGGATGCGGACCGACCAGAGCTTGCGGGCGAGCTGCGCCGCCTTCTCCGGGGTGTCCTCGTGGGTCACTCCCACCAGCACACACAGGCCCTCGCCGACTATTTCACCGACGACGGACGAGCCCCCGCCGTCGCCCGCGGCGTCCCGTACCGAGACGCTCGCGCCATCCACCCTCTGTACCACTGCACGCATACAGACCAACCTATCTTGGGCTGAACGGGTACAGAGCATCTCCACAAGGACCCTCGGGGTGGCACCATGCTCGGGAGGCGGTGCGCCGACGCACCGGTCGAGGGGATGGACACAAGCATGAGCACCCATGGAACCGGGCAGTCCCCGGGCGCAGTGCCGGTCGCGCGCCCCGGCGTCAGCAGCAACACCGGTACGGGCAGCGGTACGAGTACCAGCACCATGCGCCCGCCCGTGCAGCGGACCGGTCAGGGCGGTGACGAGGGCGACGGCGGCGGGCCCCGGACCGAACTGGGCGCCCTGAGACTGCCGGAGCTGCGCGCGCTGCGCCGCGACGCCCAGCGCGACGAGGCCGACCTCAGCTATGTGCGGCGGCTCGTCCAGGGGCGGATCGACATCCTGCGGGCCGAGCTGTCCCGGCGCCGGGACCCGGAGTCGCCGGTGGTGGACCGGCTGTCGGAGATCCTCGCCGACGCCCCGTCGCCGCACCGCTCGTCCGCACGGCACGTCACGCTGTCCGTGCCGCGCAGCGCCGAGTACCGCAAGCTGGCCGCCGAGACGCTCGCCGAGGTCGAACTCTCCGACCTCGACGCCCGGACGGACGAAGAGCTGCACACCGCGATGGGGCGCCTGGTCCGCTACGAACAGCAGGTCTCCCGCCGCCGGCACCGGCTCCAGCGCACGGCCGACGGTTGCGGCGCGGAGATCGCCCGCAGGTACCGTGACGGGGAAGCACAAGTAGACGACCTGCTCACCTGAGGCGATCCTTCCGGGGGCGGGTCCCGTCCGTCCCCGGAAGGCCACCATGACCTCCAGCGCAGCCCGCACCCCCGCCATATCCGACCCGGCCCCCGGCCTGCCCGTGCTGGCCGAGGTCGTACGGTCCGGATTCGTGGAGGGCCACCACCGGGGCTCACTGGTGGTGCTCGCCGCCGACGGCAGCGTGGAGCTGGCCCTGGGCGACCCGGCGGCGCCGGTCTTCCCGCGCTCCTCCAACAAGCCGATGCAGGCCGCGGCCGTGCTGCGGGCAGGGCTCGACCTGTCCGGCGAGCGGCTGGCGCTGGCCGCCGCGAGCCACTCCGGCGAGGGTTTCCACCTCGATCTCGTACGCAAGATGCTCGCCGAGCACGGACTGTCGCCGGACGACCTCCGGACCCCGCCGGACCTGCCCCTGGACCCGGTGGAGGCCGAGACGTATCTCGCCGCCGGGCACGTCCGCGAGCGCCTCACGATGAACTGCTCCGGCAAGCACGCGGCGATGCTCGCGGCCTGCGCCCGCAACGGCTGGGACCTGCCCGGCTACCTCGACCCCGGCCACCCCCTCCAGCAGCTGGTCCACCAGGTCGTCGAGGAGGCCGCGGGCGAACCGGTCGCGGCCGTCGGCACCGACGGCTGCGGAGCGCCGCTGATGGCCATTTCGCTGGTGGGCCTCGCGCGGGCGTTCCGTACGTTCGTCACGGCACGGGAGGGCACCGCCGAGCGCCGGGTGGCGGACGCGATGCGCGCGCACCCGGAGTACGTGGCGGGCACGCGGCGCCCCGACACCTGGCTGATGCGCGAGGTGCCCGGCACCCTCTCCAAGATGGGCGCGGAGGCCGTCCAGGCGGTCGCCCTGGCGGACGGCAGGGCCCTCGCCTTCAAGATCGACGACGGCTCCACCCGGGCGCTGCGCCCGGTGCTGGGCCGCGCGCTGGGGCTGCTGGGGGTCGATGCCCCGGTGGTCTCGCGGATCGGCCGGGCGCCGCTGACGGGCGGCGCGGTGGAGGTGGGGGAGATCAGGGCGGCGTTCTGAGGCCCCTGGCCGCGAAGGCCGTGCTCTTCCCGGCCGTACGGCCGTCAAAACCATGCGACAGCGCCCGGCACGCTCTCCTAGCGTGGGCCGCATGACCGCCCTGGATATCCGTACCGTCACCCCGTCCGAGTTCCCCGACTGGCTGCGCGCCCTGAACACCGGCTTCCTGAGGCCGCCCACCCCGTCGGACGAGGAGGTGGCCGGGCGCCTGTCGTACATGGACCTGTCCCGCGTCCAGGGGGTGTTCGACGCGGGGCGGTGCGTCGCGACGTTCCGCTCGTTCGCCCAGGAGCTGACGGTCGTCGGCGGCGCGACGGTGCCCACGGACGCGGTCACCAACGTCACCGTCTCGCCCACCCACCGCAGGCGCGGGCTGCTCTCCCGGATGATGGCCGCCGACCTGGCGGCGGCGAAGGAGCGCGGCGACGTGGCGGCGACGCTGATAGCCGCCGAGTATCCGATCTACGGGCGGTACGGATTCGGCCCGGCGGCCGGGACCACCGAGTGGGAGATCGACGTCCACCGCACCGGCCTCGACCCGCACCGCCGGGTCCCGGAGGCCGGTGACGGCGGCCGGATCGACCTGGTGGACGGCGCCGAGATCCGCGAGCTGGGCCCCGCCCTGCACGACCGGCTGCGGGCCCGGCAGCACGGCGTGGTGAGCCGCGACCCACGCTGGTGGGAGCTGCTCACGGGACAGTCGCTCTTCCCCGACGACCCCTGGACCGAACCTTTCTACGCCCTCTATCGGGGCCCCGACGGGACGGTCGACGGGATGCTCGCCTACCGAGCCGACGCGAACTGGAGCGACGCCAAGCAGCCGCTGAACCGGGCGACCGTGCGCAGCCTGATCGCCACGACCCCGGCGGCCGAACGGGCGCTGTGGCACTTCCTGTGCTCGGTGGACTGGATCGCCACGATCCGCACCGGGCCCCGCCCCGCCGACGACCTCCTCCCGCTGCTGCTCCCGGACCCGCGAGCGGCGCGCGTCGTGACGCAGGCGGACTTCCTGTGGGCGCGCGTCCTGGACGTCGTACGCGCCCTGGAGGCCCGCACCTACGCGGTGCCCGGCTCCCTGGTCCTGGAGGTCCACGACGGGTCGGGCCTCGCGGCCGGCCGCTTCCACCTGGACGCCTCGCCGAGCGGTGCCACCTGTGTCCCGACGACGCGTTCGGCCGACCTGGCGATGGACGTACGGGAACTGGGCACGCTCTGGCTCGGCGACGAGTCGGTCTCCCGGCTGGTGGCGCTCGGCCGCGTCGAGGAATCGGTCCCGGGCGCGGCGGCGGCAGCGGACGCGGTGTTCCGGACGGCGCGGCGGCCCTGGTGCCCGGACGTCTTCTGAGCCGGCCACCGGACCGGCGGAGGGCTCAAGTCCGGTTGAGGTCAAGGGCGTACGCTTCATGGTCATGAGCGCAGAGAAGGCCAGGTCGGGCGTGGCGGACGGGGGTGCGGCCGACGGGCCGCCCGCCCCGATGAGCCTGCGGGAGCGGAAGAAGCAGCTGACGTACCAGGCGGTCTCCGACGCCGCGATCACCCTGTTCCTGGAGCGCGGCTTCGACAAGGTGTCGGTGGCGGAGATCGCGGCGGCGGCCGACATCTCCAAACCGACGCTCTTCCGGTACTTCCCGGCCAAGGAGGACTTGGCCCTGCTCCGGTTCGCCGACCACGAGGACGAGGCCGCGCGGGTGGTCGCCGCCCGCGCGGAAGGCGAATCGCCCCTGGACGCGCTGCGGCGCCACTTCCAGGACGGCCTGGAGCGCCGGGACCCGATCACCGGTCTGTGCGACGCGCCGGAGGTGCTGGCGTACCACGCGCTGCTGTACGGCACCCCCGCCCTGGTGGCCCGCCTCTTCGCCTACCTGAGCCGCTCGGAGGACGCGCTCGCCCGCGCCCTGGGCGGCCGCGCGACGGACCGGCTGGCCGCGGGCCAGATCGTCGCGGTCCAGCGCGTCCTGGCCTCGGAGAACTGGCGGCGCGTCAGCGAGGGCGGCCGGGCGGACGAACTGTACGCGGAGGCGGTCGAGGCGGCGGAACGGGGCTTCGCCCAACTGCGGTCGGGCCTGGAGGGTTCGGGACCGGCGGGCGGGGTGGACGCGGAGGGTTAGGGCCTGTCCGGCGGGGAAGGCGGGCGCGGCTGGCGTGGAGGGTCGGGCGGGTTCGGTGGGTTCGGCGGGGGCCCGGCGGGGAAGGCGGGCGCGGGGGATGCGGAGGGTCGGGCGGGTTCGGCGGGGGCCAGGTGGGGAAAGCGGGCAGGCGGCGAGGCGGGGCGCGGGCGTAATCCGGTGGCCGGGAGGCCCGCAGACCCCGCAGGGTGGCGGTATGGCGTCCCACCGCGAACCGTCCTTCCTGCCCGGCATCGAGCTCTCCCGTGTCCTGTACGAGGATGCGGTGCGGCCCCTCCTCGACGAGTGCTTCCCCGGTCTGCCGTACGCCGCCGCGCGGCTCGGTCCCGGTTCCGAGGTGCTGGGCTTCGACACCGCGCGCTCGGCCGACCACGACTGGGGCCCGCGCCTGGACCTCTTCTTCGCCCCGGCCGACGCGGCGGCGCACGGCGAGGAGATCCGGCGGCTGCTGGCGGACCGGCTGCCCAAGGAGATCCGCGGCTGGCCCACGCACTTCGGCCCCGCCGACGACCCGCTCGACCCGGCCGCGCACATGGCGGCGACCGAGGGGCCCGTGGACCATCGCGTCCTCATCCACGACCTCACGGCGTGGCTGACCGCGGAGGCGGGGTTCGACGCCTCCGCCGCCGGACCGTCCGCCCGGGACTGGCTCGCGATCCCGCAGCAGAAGCTGGCCGGGATCACCGCCGGCGCCGTCCACCACGACGGGCCCGGTCTCCTCAGCACCGCGCGCCGCCGCCTGGCCCGCTACCCCGAACAGGTCTGGCGCCACGTCCTGGCCTGCCAGTGGCAGCGGATCTCCCAGGAGGAGGCGTTCGTCGGCCGCTGCGCCGAGACCGGCGACGCGCTCGGCTCCGCCGTCGTCGCGGCCCGGCTGGTCCGCGACCTGATGCGCCTGAGCCTGCTCATGGAACGGCGTTACGTCCCGTACACGAAGTGGCTGGGCAGTGCGTTCGCCCGCCTGGACACGGCCGGGGCGCTGATGCCGGCCCTGCTCGGCGCGCTGGCCGCGACGGAGTATCCGGAACGGGAACGGCACCTGTGCGCCGCGTACGAGGCGGTCGCGAACCGCCAGAACGCCCTGGGCCTCATCGACCCGGTGGACCCCACGCCCCGTCCGTACCACAGCCGCCCCTACCTGGTCCTGCACGCGGAACGCTTCGCCCGCCCCCTCGCCGCGTCCGTCACGGACCCGGAGCTGCGGGGTCTGCCGCTGACCGGGACGGTGGACCAGTGGGCGGACAGCACGGACGTGCTGATGGGCCGGGACGCGGGGGCGCTGCGGGCGGCGACTGCGGCGGTGAGCGGTTTCTGAACGACTCGTGAGCGGTTCCTGCCCGGTTCCTGCCCGGCTCCTGACTGGTTCTTTGAGCCGATGTCAGCCGATGCCGGCCGATGTCAGCCGCTGTGCCGCCACCATCGGACGAACGCGTTGCGGTGCCGCCGGGAGCCACGGGCGCCGGTCGCGTGCGTCCGGTCGCGCCGGTCGTACACCGGCCGCCACGGGTCGTCGGGCGAGGCCATCGGAGCCTTCCGGTCCGCCTGCGCCCGGATCTCGTAGTACGACTCGTGGGCCGTCGCCCGGAACGCCTCGTCGTACGAGGCCATCGCGGCCTGCATCGCCGCCCCGGCGGCCCCGCGCCGACGCACGGATACGGCCACCCAGCCGAGGAATCCCATGACGGTCGCGAGGACGCCCACGCAGACGAGAAGCGGCAGGAACTGGTCCATGGGCCGAGCCTAGAGGGCGCCGCGCCCGGCGTCGCCACCACCTTCGAGCCGGTCGCGCTGGAGCCGGTGGGCGAGGGTGCGGCGTACGGACGCCGGGCCGGCCGGGGCGGTGTCCGGCCGGGACGGCACGTCGAGCGCGCGGCTGATCTCGTCGTACGCGGCCCGGTGCGCGGCCAGTTCGTCCCCGTACCGCCGCAGGTCCTCCTCCACGAGCCTTCGCAGCGCGTCTACGTTCTCCGGCGTGAAGTGCCGCCGGCCCCGCGCGAGGGCGTCGGCGGCGGGCCCGCAGCGGGCGGTCGCGGCGTACCTCTCGGCGATGTCCTCGGCGACGCCCCACAGCCGCCCCTCCAGCCACGGCGGGTCGCCCTGGCCGAGGGAGAGGTCCAGCGGCGGCCGCGGTCCGGCGTCGCGGTGCTTGGCCACCTGCTTGGACACGGCGGGCTGGCTCATGTCGGTGAGCCGGGCGATGCGGTCCTGGGTCCAGCCGAGACCGACGAACACCTTGATCATTTCGGCGCGGAGCCCGCGCATCTCCTCGCCCGCGCGAATGACCTCGTTCATCCCGGCGAGCATGCGCCCGGCCTGCTCCTCGGTGAGCCCGCCGGGGTCCTGCTGGGTGCCGCCTTCACCTGCCATCACCCAGTTATACACCGAGAACGAGCGACTATAACCTGGTTGTACAACCAGGTTATGGCTGTCACTCTTCCCTCATGCAGCCTCCAGCAACCGCGACGTTCCGCGCGCCCGACGGGACCCGGCTCGCCTATCGCACGTACGGGGACGCCCCCGGCGACCCGCTCGTCTGCGTCCCGGGCGGCCCGGCGGACTCCCGCTACCTCGGCGACCTGGGCGGCCTGTCCGCGTACCGCCGCCTGGTCGTCCCCGACCTGCGGGGCAACGGCGCGTCGGCGGTCCCGGCCGACACCTCCACGTACCGCTGCGACCGCCTCGCCGACGACGTGGAGGCGCTGCGCCGCCATCTCGGCCTCGACCGTGCGGAGCTGCTCGCCCACTCCGCGGGCGCGAACATCGCGGTGCGGTACGCGGACCGGCACCCGGAGCGGATCGGCCGGCTCGCCCTGATCGCCCCGAGCACGCGGGCCGTCGGCATCGGGGTCACCGGGGAGCAGCGCCGGGCGCTCGCGCGGCTGCGGTGTGCCGAGCCCTGGTTCCCAAGCGCCTTCGCCGCGCTGGAGGCGATCACCCGGGGGACGGGCGCCGACTGGGAGGCCGTCGCGCCGTTCCTCCACGGCCGCTGGGACGAGTCCGCCCGCCGGCAGCAGGAGCTGGGCAGTCAGGGTGATCCGGAGTCCGTCGCCCTCTTCGCCGCCGAGGGTGCCTTCGACCCGGCCGCGACGCGCCGTACCCTCGCGAAGCTCGCCGTACCCGTTCTCCTCCTGGCCGGCGAGTACGACCTGAACAGCCCGCCGGGCGCGGTGGCGGAGTTCGCCGCGCTGTTCCCCGACGCGGCGCTCGTCATGCAGCCGGGGGCGGGTCACTATCCGTGGGTGGACGACGCGGAGACGTTCGCGGCGGCGGTGTCGGGGTTTCTGGGCGCTGCCGGGGTGAGGTGCGGCCTGTGAGGGTCACGCCCCCGGTGGAGGGGTGAGCTTGGCGGCCACGGCGTCGAGGATCCAGTCCAGGCCGGTGCCGAAGGACGTCTCGGCGTCCACGTCCGCGCCGTCGTGCACGACCCTGGCCACCGCCGGGAAGCGGCCGGTGGCCAGCATGTCCGTCAGGTGCGGGCCGGACGCCCGCTGCCAGTCGTGCTTGGACAGGCCGGAGGCGCGCTCGGCCCGCACATGCGCGGTCTCGCGCCTGATCGCGCCGATGAAGTAGGCGCTGACCGTCTCCACGGCGCGCATGGCGGTGTCGATGTCGGCGATGTCGTCGAAGGCGGACAGCGTGGCCTCGGCGACGGCGAGGCCGTTCGGGCCCATGGCCGGGCGGCCGCCGAGCAGGTCGGCCAGCCATTCGTGCCGCAGGGCGGCCCGCCTGGTGCGATGGGCGAGGCCGCGCAGTGCCTCCCGCCAGTCATCCGGCTGCTCCTCGGGCAGGATCTCGGCCTGGACCGCGTCCACCATGAGGTCGAACAGCTCCTCCTTGGTGGAGATGTACCGGTACAGCCGCATCGGGCCGGCGTCCAGGCGGGCGGCGACCTTGCGCAGGGACACCGCCGCGAGCCCGCCCTCGTCGGCCAGCGCGAGGGCGGCGGCGACGATCCGTTCCCGGTCGAGGGGCACGGGTTGAATCGGCGGCTCCGGCCGGTCCCACACAGTCATGGTCACACCGTACGTTGCGATACGGCGTACCGTACCAATACAGTGTATCGACATGAGACATCGCATCGCCGTGGTCGGCGGCGGCCCCGCCGGCCTCACCTTCGCCCGGGTCCTGCACCGTCACGGCCACCCCGTCACCGTTTTCGAACGCGATCCCGCCCCCGACGCCCGTCCCCCGGGCGGCACGCTGGACCTACAGGAAGGGCTGGGCCAGCTCGCACTGGACAAGGCGGGGCTGCTGGCCGATTTCCGGGCGCTGTCCCGCCCGGAGGGGCAGGCCATGCGCATCCTGGACCCGGACGGGACCGTCCTGCGTGACTGGCGCCCCCGCCCGGACGACCGGGCCAACCCCGAGATCGACCGCGGGCAACTCCGTGACCTGCTGCTCGGCCCCCTCGGCGTCCAGTGGGGGAGGGGCGTGACGCGGGTGGTGCCCGGGGCCGGCGGCGTACGGGTCCACTTCGAGGACGGCCGGCAGGAGACGTTCGACCTCGTGATCGGCGCGGACGGCGCCTGGTCCCGGACCCGCCCGGCGCTCTCCCCGGTGACGCCGCACTACACGGGCATCACCGCGGTCGAGACCTCCCTGGACGACGCCGACACCCGCCACCCGGACCTCGCCCGGCTGACCGGTGACGGTTCCGTGGCGGTGTACGGCGTGAACCGGGCCCTCGTCGCCCAGCGCAACAGCGGCGGCCACATCAAGGTGTACGCGCAGTTCCGCGCGCCGCTGGACTGGCACGCGGACCTGGACCCGGCCGACGCCGACGCCGTGCGGGCGAGCCTGCTGACCCTGTTCGACGGCTGGGCCGCCCCCGTGCTCGACCTCCTCCGCCGGGGCACCGCCTTCGTCCACCGCCCCCTCCACGTCCTGCCCGTCTCCCACACCTGGACCCATGTCCCCGGGGTCACGCTCCTGGGCGACGCGGCCCATCTGATGCCCCCGCTGGGTGCGGGCGCCAACCTCGCGATGCTGGAGGGCGCCGAACTCGCCGAGTCCCTGGCCACCGGCCCCGCGGACCCGGACGCGGCCGTCCGCGCCTTCGAGGAGCGGATGTGGGCGCGGGCCGGCAGGTGGGCGCGGATGACGACGGCCGGCCTGGAACGCCTCGTCGGCCCGGACCCCGCCGAGGCCCTCGCCGTCTTCGACGAGGTCCAGCCGTCCTGACCGCGCCGGCCGGGTGTCCGGTGTCCCGGCCGCATTCCGGCCTCTCCGTCGGCCGCCCACGCAGGTCGCGCCGGGGAAAGTCGGCCGGCTCCTCGACGGTGTGACCGCCCCGGCGGGCGGGCCGCGCCACTCACATCAGGGACCTCAGCACGTCGACCTCACAGCCCGGCGCGAACGGGTCGAAGCCGTGCTCGATCAGCCAGCGGACCGCCAGCAGGCTTCGCAGCGACCACCACGCGTGGATCACGTCGAGGTCGATGCCGGTGCCGTAGCCGGCGAGGACGTCGCCGAGGCGTTCCTCGTGGCCGAGGGTGAAGGTGGCGAGGTCGTACAGGGCGTCGCCCCGGCCCGCCTCGGACCAGTCGATGATGCCCGTGACCTCGTCGCCGTCCAGGAAGACGTGCGCGATCTGGAGGTCGCCGTGCGTGAACGCCGGGGTCCACGGCCGGAGCGCGGCCTCGGCGACCCGGCGGTTGCGGGTGACCAGGGCGGCGGGCAGGAGGCCGTTCGCCACGAGCGCCTCGCACTCGGCGTCGAGTTCCGCCGCCAGCGCGACGACGCTCCGGCCCGCCCGGCCGACTCGGGGCGGCAGCGGCGCCTCGTGCAGCTTCCGGATGGCGGCGCCCGCCGCGGCCCACGCCGCCGGCGCCCCGGTCGACGGCCCGCCGAGGCGCCCGAGCGTCGTCCCCGGCACCGCGGCGATCGCGAGCACGGGCGGCTTGCGCCACAGGACCTCCGGGGTCGGGACCGGAGCGAGGGACATCGCCTCGACCTCGGCATCGATACGCGCCTGGTCGGCGTCCACCTTCAGGAACACGTCACCGACGCGCAGGGTCGCCCGCTCGGAATGGGCGACAACGACCTCGACCTCATCCATGGGCGCCCAGTGTTCCGGACTTCGGCGTCGCGCGGAAAGGAAATAACCGCTGGGACCGGCCTCCCAGGGGGCATCCGGCCTCTCCGGGGCGCATTCGCCCCCGGGGCGCATCCGCCCCGCCGGTCGCATCCGGGCCGGCCGGCCCGCTCGCGCCCGGCAACGTCCGAAGTCCGGGGCGGGTCAGTCCGTACCGGACCGGGTCGAGGTGATCACGACGGACGTGTAGGGCATGGTCGCGTGGCCGCCGAGCAGGTCGATCGCGGCCCCGGCGCTGTCGAGGACCTCCGCCAGCCTGTCCGTGGGGAGCTGGGTGAGGCCGCCGAAGGTGGGGAGCTGGTCGAGCCACTCCTCCCGGGTGTAGACGCGCTCCCAGGCGAAGCGCCACTGCTCCGGCTCGCTGAACCTGCCCGTCTGCCGGATCCCGTCGGCGATCCGCTCGAACAGCGGCTGGTACGCGTCCACGGCCGGCCCCTTCAGCAGGCCGGGGTTGAACGGGGAGTCGGGGGCGACCCGTCGGAGTGCTTCGGTGAGGGCGTCGGCCACCTCGGCCGGGAGCTGGGGGACATGGTGGAAGGGGGCGAGCCGGCCGCCTGGCCGGAGCACCTGGGCCGCCTTGGCCGCACCGGCGACGGGGTCCACCCAGTGCCAGGCGGTCCCCGCGACGACCGCGTCGAACCGCCGCCCGGCCGGCTGCCAGTCCTCGAACCTCGCGACCTCGACCTCGACACCGCCGCGTCGCGCGAAGGCGGCCATCCGTTCGTCGGGCTCGACACCGAGCACCGTGCAGCCGGCCGCCCGGAACTGCCGGGCCTCGATGCCGGTCCCGGCTCCGACGTCGAGGACGTGCGGGCCGGGGCTGGCGGCGACGATCCTGTCCACCAGGGCCTCGGGATACGGCGGTCGGGCGCGGTCGTAGCGTTCGGCGTCCACGCCGAACGACACGGCCGTCTGCCGGTGGCGATGGGGCTCGGGGCCGGACGCGTCCGACTGTCCCCGCGATAGAGTGGGCATGCGCCCACACTAATGGGCAGCCGCCCACTTGTTAAGGCGGCGCGGCGCGGAAAGGGAGACCATGCCGTCAGGGGTGCACATCCACAACGTGCGCGGCCAGTTGTTCGAGGCCGCCGAGCGCGTCCTGCTTCGGGACGGGCCCGACGCGCTGACCAGCCGTGCGGTCACGGAGGAGGCGAACTGCGCCAAGGGTGTGCTGCACCGGCACTTCACCGACTTCGACGCCTTCCTGGCGGAGCTGGTCCTCGACCGCGTCCGCGTCATCGAGGACCGGACCACGACTCTGCGCGCGGCCACCGGCACCGGCAGCGTGGTGGACAACCTCGCCGAAGCGCTGCGGGACCTGTTCGGGCCGGTCACGGTGGCGGTCGTCGCGCTCATCACCTTCCGCGACGGCCTCCGCGCCCGGCTGCGCGAGGCCGGCCTGACCGGCATCCCGCTGCTCATGCAGGGCGCCGCCATGATCGCCGCCTACCTCACCGCCGAGCGGGAGGCGGGACGCCTGGCCGACGACGCCGACATCGACACACTCGCCCCCACCCTCGTCGGAGCCGGACACCTGCTGTTCGCCGACCGGTCGAGCGCCCCACCGCAGCCCGCCGCCATCCACAAGATGGTGACCACGGTCATCTCCGGCACCTTGCGCCCGCCCCAGCCATGACCTGACGTCCTGTCCTGACCTGCCTGCCTGCCTGCCTCGGCCGGGGCGTGGGCAGTGCGTCGCACGGAGTGTGTACGTGAGCCGGTGTCATCGACCGGATTCCCCGGCCCGGACCGCGTGGAACCGGAGCGGCGGTAGCGTGATCGTCATGACGGCTGAGGGCGAGGCGCTGGCCGGCGGCATGGCGAATGCGGGGGCGGTCTTCCGCCGCGGTGCACTGGTGGAGCGCCCGGCGCCGCGTAACGCTCGCGCCCTGCACGCGTACCTCCGCGCCCTGAAGGAGCACGGCTTCGACGCGGCGCCGACCCCTCTCGGCCTCACCGAGGACGGCCGTGAACAGCTCACCTTCGTCCCCGGAGACGTGGCTCTGCCGCCGTTCGCGGACTGGGCGATGACGACGACCGCCCTGGAATCAGTGGGGCGCCTGCTGCGGCGCCTGCATGACACCAGTGCGTCCGTCGAGGTCGACACCTGTGCCGGGTGGCCCGGGGACCTGGCCGACCCGGAGGGGGGAACGACGCTGTGCCACAACGACGTGTGCCCGGACAACGTCGTCTTCCGCGACGGCCGCGCAGCCGCCCTGATCGATTTCGATCTGGCGGCTCCGGGGCGCCCCCTCTGGGACGTCGCCATGACCGCCCGCTACTGGGTGCCCGTGGTCGATCCCGCCTCCGCGGCCGCCCTCTACCCCGCCGGGCTGGACGCGCCCGCGCGGCTGCGCACCCTTGCCGACAGCTACGGCCTTTCGCCGCGGGACCGCGCCGAGTTGGCCGGTGTCATCGAGCAGGCCACCGAGGTCTGCCGGGCCTTCGTCGCCCGCCGCGTGGCCGACGGCGACCCCGTCTATCTCCAGGCGCTGGCCGAGCGCGGTGGCTGGGACCGCTGGGACCGTATGCAGACCTGGCTGGCGGAACACCGCGAGACGTTCACGGCCACCCTGCTGACCTGATCGCCCGGAGCGGGCCGTTGACCGGGACGCTCGGGCGACGCCTTGCGTGAGCCGGACGCGCCGGACGAGCCGGGCGCCGCGAAACCCGGTCCGCGCCGACTCTCGAACAGGACCGGAACTCGTCACGACCCGCTTGCACAAGCGGAGGCAGGCGTCCGAGCCCGGAAGCGGCGGGAAGCAGCCGAACCCAAGGCGTGCGTGACCGTGCTCCTGCCTCGACAAGCCGGTAGAACGTGATCCTCGACGGCATCGGGGCACCGCCCCGGCCTCGTACTGCTCGGCCGGCAGGGCTTCGACCCCGGCGCCGCATCCCGGCAGGGGGCCGGCTCATCCGGGACGAAACTCCTCATGAGGATGAAGCTGAGACCTGGTTGGATTTCCGTATGACGGATTGGTCGCAACTCAGCCACGCCTACGGTCCAGCAGAAGACATACCCACCCTCTTGGACCGGATCGCATTCGAACCGAAGCCCGAGCTCTGGAGCGACCTGTGGTCTGCTCTGTGCCACCAGGGCAGCGTCTACTCGGCCGGCTTCGCCGCGTTGCCCTGGCTGGCCGGCGTAGCGGGCGGTGACGACCGGGAGGAGGCGTTGAACGCCCTGGCTCTGGCAGGCGCGATCATGGCGGGCGCCGGGCAGTCGCACGGGGCCGGCGACGTCCGTGCGCAGCACGCCGAGGCGATCGGGAACCTCCTGGCGGCGGTGAACCAGCGGCTCCGGATGCCATCCGATCGCACCGACTACATCCACCTGCTGGAAGCCATGCTGGGTTTCGAGGGCGTCGCGGGCTGGAGCGAAGATCTGGCCTGGGGGCTGGGCAACGAGGAGTACGAGGTCGACTGCCCCGGCTGCCGGACCGGTCTGTTCATCGTCCTCGGCGAGCGGGGATTCTTCTCCACAAGCGAGGACTACGCGCTCTCGGACGACGACGTCGAAACGAGGCCCCTGCTGCCGGCGAATCCGGCCAACCTGGACGGCATCGGCCGACGCCTCCACGACATCGCACTCTCCGACGGCCAACACGAGGTCGCCCACGCGCTGACTCACGTGTTCGGACGCGCGACGTGCCCGGACTGCACAACCGAATTCTCCGTCGCCGGCCGGATCAGCGCCGACCGGCCGGCCGTGCGGTAGACGCCGGAACGGCCGGACTCCAGCAGGTCCACCGCTGTCCTGTCCCGTCGCGGATATCCGTTGGCGTGGTGAGGCACTGGCCTGCTGTGCTGACGGCTGAGCGGAACGAACGCCCTCTCTCCGTCCCGCTCAACGGTAGGCAGCCGCCTCTGTGGCGTGCTCGGAAGTCCACTGATCGGCTCGGAGGTCTCATGCCCCTGAAGATGGAACTGGTCGCGATAACCCTCGATTGCCCTGATCCGCCGGCTCTGGCGGCGTTCTACCAGCAGGCCACCGGCTTCGAGCCGCACCCGAAGTCGGACGCCGAGTTCGCCGGTCTCAACCGCGAGGACGGACTCTTCATCGGCTTCCAGCGGGTCGAGGACTACCGGGCCCCGAGCTGGCCCGGCCAGATCGTTCCCCAGCAGCTTCACATCTGCTTCAAGGTCACGGAAAGCCTGGACGAGGCCGAGGCCCGGCTACTGGAACTGGGTGCGGGCAAGCCGGATCACCAGCCGCATGGGGACAGGGCGCGGGTCCTCACAGACCCTGCCGGGCATCCTTTTTGCATCATCGCGCGCTGATTGGCGTTCTCGCGGCAATGAGGGAAACACCACCGGCGCGAACCGAATCGGCAGCTCTCGAATCAGGCCGGCGGGAAGCTCGTACGCGTTGTAGAGCGGTCCTTCGCCGCCAAGCAGTGTCTCGCTGTTCTCACCGCACCTGGCTTCTGCGCAAGTCCAGCGCGGCATGAGCGCGTTTGGCCCTAGCCGAAGAGGCTGTGCTTCGCCGTCGGCGGTTCTCGGCTGTCCCTCGGATGGCGTCGTCGGAGGCGGGTGAAGGCGGTGGGGCTGGGGCGGTGCCGGAGGAACTCCTTGATGCGCTGTGCGCATTCGCGTGGGCTCGCCGTGCTGGTGTCGCACTCCACGTCGTAGTCGCCGTGGGCGTGGACCAGGGCGTATTGGTGTGCCGCGAGGCCCGCCGGCCGGTTGCCCCGGGCGAGTTCGCGGCGGGCCAGCTCGTCCAGCGGGCAGTGGACACCGACGAACAGTACGTCCTCGGGTGGCAGCACCGTCAGACAGTCGAGCAGTCGCCACGGCTCGCTCAGCACATGGTCGACCACGAGGTCGTTGCCGACCTCGGCCATGGCCGCAATCGAGCGGTGAAAGCCCATCCTGGTCCGTCGCAGCGCGGCGTCGAGCTCCTCCGCTCCGAGCTCCCGCTTGCTGCGCATCGCGTTGAAGCTGTCGACCGCCAGGTGGAAGAAGACGCCGTCGTCCAGGATGTCCAGAAGCTCCCGGGCGATGCTCGACTTCCCTGAACTGGAGGTGCCATTGAGAAAGACGATCCGACCCGATGTCATATCGGCATGGTCACACGGTGCCGTTCCGGCTCCGCGGCGAGGGGAAACTCCGGATTCGCAGACTTTCCCGGTCATCCGAACAGACCCCCGGTTGCCTGGGACGGCACCTCGTCGGCTCCCAACGGCTCCGAGTCCCCACGTACCCAGTGGCCGGGGAGGGTGGCGCAGAGCGACTCCAGGTCGGCGGACGTACGTCCCCGAACGTGCAGCCAGCTGTGGTCACTCAGTCCGTCGAGCCGCAAGAGCTTTCCCGGCGCGGAGAACCAGCACACGGGAGACTCTTCCTTCCCCGTCCACATCGGGTACTCGGGAAACTCCACCGGCGCGAACCGACTCGGCAGTTCTCGAATCAGGCCGGCGGGAAGTTCGCGGGCGTTGTAGAGCCGCCCTTCGCCGCCAAGCAGCGTCTCGCTGAGTACGAGCTCGACACAGGCCAGGGAGACCCGCTCCAGGTAGCGGACCCACCCATCCTGTGACTGGACGAACACCGGCGGATCGTCCTGACCGAGGTCCCGCAGCCGCACTCCCCAGAATGCGCACCCCTGGTTCTCGCTGCGGAAGACGAGCACTCCGCCGAACTCGTCGTGCACGAACAATTCGGAGGGCCGTAGGAGAGGGTCCTGGTTGCCGGTGAGGTCGTGACGCGTACCGAGAAGCGAGTACGCCTCGCGCAACGCGGTCGGCAGCGTGAGCCCCAGCCTCTCCTCGGCTCGCCCCAACTCCTCCGCTCGCGTGCCCGCGCTGTCGGCGAGCGGCTCCGCCCACGCTGCGGCGAAGTCCCGGACGAAGGCCCAGGCCCGCACCCTGTCGGGTATCCCACCACGCAGAGCTTGAGCCACATCGAACGCGTCAACCATGCCGTGGACCGTACAGACCGGCCGGCTTCGCCGGGACTCCGCCAGGTCGTTCGCCGGAAGCGCTGGGACCCGCCACATCCGCTGAGAACGGACAACGGGAAACGCGGCGCCCGGAGGCTGTGACTTGCAGCGATAGCTGTCACCAGGGCAGCACCCTGATCAGCGGCACGCCTCCCAGTTCGCAGCGGTATCTGGCACCAACTGCTCGCCGTACTTGTCACCAACGCCTCTTGGGCCGGCGGGAACCGCTGGTCGCTGCGTCAGATCGGTGGTGGTGACAGATACGACTGCCACGTGACCGATACCGCTGCGAGTCACAGAGGCTCGCCCGAGTGGTCTCGAACACTTTTGCAAGCACCTGCTTGCAAAAGTTAGCAGGGCGGGTGCACCATCGACGCATGGCATCACTCAACGTCGGCAACCTCGGCGACTACCTGCGCGAGCAGCGCCGCAACGCTCAGCTCTCGCTGCGGCAGCTCGCCGACGCGGCCGGGGTGTCCAACCCCTACCTCAGCCAGATCGAGCGCGGGCTGCGCAAGCCCAGCGCCGAGGTGTTGCAGCAGGTCGCCAAGGCGCTGCGGATCTCCGCCGAGACCCTGTACGTGCGCGCCGGGATTCTGGACGAGCGGGAGCGGGAGGAGCTGGAGACGCGGGCGGTGATCCTCGCCGATCCGTCGATCAACGAGCGGCAGAAGAGCGTGCTGCTCCAGATCTACGCCTCCTTCCGCAAGGAGAACGGCTTGGACGACGAGCCCGGGGCAGAGGAAGCGGAGGCGTCCGCACCGGACGCGCCCTTCAGTCCCGGTGGCAGTGCTGCCGATACACCTTGAGAGCTTCCACCACCCTCACACTCAGTCTGATGATCCGGGAGGACCACAGTCATGGCCATCACCGATGACCTGCGCAAGACCCTCACCGACCCGACCCCCCTCTACTTCGCCGCCGGCACCGCCGACCTCGCGGTGCGCCAGGCCCGTAAGGTCCCGGCGCTGCTCGAACAGCTGCGGGCCGAGGCGCCCGAGCGCATCGAGGCCGTGCGCAACGCCGACCCCAAGGCCGTGCAGGAGAAGGTCGCCGGGCAGGCCAAGGAGGCGCAGGCCACGTTGCAGGCCAAGGTCACCGAGGTGATCGGCGCGTTCGACACCGACCTGAAGAAGCTCGGTGAGAACGCCCAGGACCTGGCGCTGCGCGGGGTGGGCGTGGCCGCCGAGTACGCGGTCAGGGCCCGGGAGACGTACGAGAAGGTCGCCGAGCGCGGCGAGCAGACCGTGCGGACGTGGCGGGGCGAGAACGCCGAGGAGATCGTCGAGATCGCCGTCGTCGTCGAGCCGCGCAAGGAGGCCCGCCCGGCCGCCGCGAAGCCCGCTCCCGCCGCGAAGCCCGCCACCGCGAAGCCCGCCCCGGCCGCGAAGCCCGCCGCCGCGGCGAAGCCGGCTGCCGCGAAGCCGGCCGACACCGCGAAGCCCGCCGCCGTCAAGAAGGCGCCCGCGCGCAAGCCCGCAGCGAAGAAGGTCACGCCGCCCTCCGCCAAGTAGGACCGTGCTTCCGGCAGGTGTGCCGGGAGGGCGGGCGGGCAGCTTTTGTTCGGGTCCGTCCCGCGCTCCCGGTACCTTGGCCGGGAGGCGCTCACCCACTCACTAGGCGGTGCACATCATGTTGCTCGAAGGCTTCCAGACGTTCCTCGGGCTCATCTTCACGGTCATAACCGTCCTCGCCGTCGTGGCGCTGGTCATGGCCGCGATCGCCCGCGAGGACGCGTACCGCGCGGCGGGCAAGCAGACGAAGCCCTTCTGGCTGGTCATCCTCGGGATCGCGGTGGTCGTGAACCTCTGGGTGCCGATGGTGTTCATCCAGATCGCCGGGCTCGTCGCGTCCATCGTGTTCCTGGTCGACGTACGGCCCGCCCTCAAGGCCGTCTCCGGCGGCGGCCGCCGCAGCGGCGGCTCCAGCAGCGACGGCCCGTACGGGCCCTACAACGGCGGGCGCTGAGCCCCCGCGGGTGAGGACCGGCCGGGGCGGGGACGCGGGATGTTCACACTCCGGCCGGCGCCCGCCGGCCGGAGACGCACGGTCTCCTGGTCGCGGTCGAGCAGCAGCACCGCCACGTCGTCGGTCAGCTCTCCGCCGTTCAGCTCCCGCACGTGGGTGACCGCCGCCTCCAGCAGTTCCTCGCCGGCCAGGCCCTCGGCCAGCTGCCGGTTGACCATCGCGACCATGCCGTCCTGGCCCAGCCGCCGGGTGCCGTCGCCGACGCGGCCCTCGATCAGTCCGTCCGTGTACATCATCAGGCTCCACGAGCCGCCCAGCTCCACCTGTCTGCGCGGCCACCGCGCACGCGGCAGCAGGCCCAGCGCGGGTCCGCCGTCCTCGTACGGCAGGAGCTGCGCCGCCCGTCCCCGGCGGGCGATCAGCGGGGCGGGATGGCCCGCCAGGCACAGGCCCGCCCGGCGGCCGTCCGGGGCGATGTCGACGGTGCAGAGCGTCGCGAAGATCTCCTCGCTCTCCCGCTCGTGCTCCAGGACCTGCTGGAGGGTCGACAGCAGTTCGTCGCCGCAGAGCCCCGCCAGCGTCAGAGCCCGCCACGCTATGCGCAGCTCCACCCCGAGCGCCGCCTCGTCCGGGCCGTGGCCGCAGACGTCACCGATCATCGCGTGGACCGTGCCGTCCGGGGTGCGGACCGTGTCGTAGAAGTCCCCGCCGAGCAGGGCCCGGCTGCGGCCCGGCCGGTAGCGGGCCGCGAAGCGCAGGTCGGAGCCTTCGAGCAGCGGGGTGGGGAGCAGCCCGCGTTCCAGCCGGGCGTTCTCCTGGGCGCGCAGCCGGGACTCGGTGAGCTGGTGCTGCGCGACGTCGGCGCGTTTACGTTCGACGGCGTAACGGATGGCCCGGCTCAGCAGCCTGCTGTCCAGCTCGCCGCGGAAGAGATGGTCCTGCGCGCCCACCCGGACCGCCTCCGCGGCCAGCTCGGCGTCGTCCTCCGCGGTGAGGGCGAGCACGGCGTGGCGGGGCGCCATCCGCAGTACGTGCTTGAGCGTGGCGAGCCCGTCCTCGTCGCCCTCCCGGTCGCCGCGCGACTCGGCGCCGGCCGGCAGTGCCAGGTCCAGCAGGATGCAGTCCACGTCGTCGGTGAGGAGACGGCCCGCCTCGGTGAGGTTGCGGGCGGCCCGGATACGGACCCGGGCACCTGCCGCGGCGGAGAGCTCCGGTGCGGTGAAGGTGCCCGCGGGGTCGTCCTCGATCACCAGGAGGGTGAGGCCGGCGCCGGAGCTGGTCTCCGCAGCGGGGGCGGAACACGGCTGCGGTACGGATACGGGCATCGGTTCGGGTTTCCTTCCCTCCCCCCGAGGGCGCGGCGGAACGACGATCGACGACCCGCCAGACGGGGACCATAGCGGTACGGGGCGCGGGAACGGAATGGCGACTCGCACACGACCCCCGGCATATGCGCCGCCATAAGCCGCGTCAGGTCACGGATCAGGCGCGGCCGGCCGCCCCGGGACCGCCCACGACGGCATGACAATGGTCACGCCGACCGGGGGTGGCGGAAACGGCCCCGCTCCCGCCACGGGCACGCCAGGGCGCCGCACACTCCGGGCGCCGCCCACGTCGGCGCCCGGCCCACCGCCGAGCCGGGGGTTCGGTCACATCGACGGCCAGCCCGCCGCCCGAGCCGGGGGCGCTCCCCGTCCGCCCGGAACCGCCCCGCCGCCAAGAACCGCCCCGCGTCACCCGCGACCCTCGCGCACCGGCCCCCGCCTCCGCCGCCCGAGCCGGGGCGCCCGAGCCGGGGCGTCCCCGCCAAGAACCGTTCCGGGCACCGGCCGCCCCCCCCCCCCGCCGTCCGCCCAAGGACTACGCGTCGGGGCGGACCACGCCGAGTATCTGCATCGAGCCCGCTCCGGCCAGCGTGACGTTGCGGCCGGGGCGCGGGGCGTGCACGATCGCGCCGTCGCCGACGTACATCCCGACGTGGGTGGCGTCACTGTGGTAGATGATCAGGTCGCCGGGGCGCATGTCCTTGATCGCGATGTGCGGCAGCAGCCGCCACTGCTCCTGCGAGGTGCGCGGGATCGGCCGGCCGGCCGCGGCCCAGGCCTGGGATGTCAGCCCGGAGCAGTCGTACGACTTCGGGCCCTCCGCTCCCCACACGTACGGCTTGCCGATCTGGGTGGTCGCGAAGGCCACCGCCTTCTTGCCGCTGGGGCTCGCCTCGCGGTTGATCTCCTTGAGCGCGCCGGAGCTCAGCCAGGCGGTCTGTGCCTGGTACGCCGCCTCCTGCTCCATCTTCAGGAGCCGGGTGCGCTCCTCCTTCTCCAGCTGGGACTCCAGCTTCTTCGCCGCCGCTATCTGCGCGTTGATCTTCTTCTTGGCCTTGGCCTGCTTGACGCGATTGGCTTCGAGCTTCGTCCAGTTGGTGCTGGCGTCCTTGGTGTACGTCTCCAAGTCGTTCTGCGTCCTGGTCAGTTCTCCCAGGAGGCCCTTGGTGGCGTGCTGGCCCTGGCGGGCGCGGCTCACTCCGTCGAGGAAGAGCTGCGGGTCGCCGCTGAGCATGAGCCGTGCGCCGGCCGGCAGTCCGGCGTTGCGGTACTGCTCGCGGGCCTGGGCACCGGCCCGGTCCTTGAGGTCGGCGATCTTCGCCTGGCCCTCGACTATCGCCTGGGCCAGCTCGACCAGCTCGACCGACTGCTTCCTGGCCTTCTCCTCGGCGAGGTTGTACGCGTCCGTGGCGGCACCGGCCTTGAGGTACAGCGCGTCGATCTCCTGGCGCACCTCTTCGAGGCTCTTCTTCCCGGCCTTCGCCGGCGCCTCGGAAGGGGCGGCCGGCACGGGCGCTGCCGGTGCGGCGAACGCCTGGACCGGCGAGGCGAGGACCGCCAGCGCGCAGACCAGAGTGGTCGCGGCGGCGGCACAGTGACGTCGGTACACGGGCTCCCCCTCCGAGCAGTTCCCAGCCCAGCTATCTGATTTACCGTCAGTAACATCCAGCGTCGATCGAGATCGTGCCATGCCGTACGGAAAAGCAACAGAGGCAGACACACCCCGGCCTACACGCCCCGACCCGACACACCCCGATCCGTGGACACCGCCCGCTGCTCCGTCACTCCCCGCCACCCCCGCGATCGCGATGTCCCACTCACTCCGACGAACGATGCGCGGCCGGCGTTCCCCTCGAAAGGGTGAATCCCGGTCCCGCGCCCCGAGCGGCCCCGCGTTGACCGCGCCTCAGAGCCCCCCGGGCTCCAGCGCCGCCCACTCCACCGTCACTTCGCCCTGGCGCCACCGGCGTACCCCGTCCGTCAGCGGCCAGTCGCCCGACAGCGCGCGCACGGCCGTGATCCAGCGCTGCCGGGCCCCGAGGGACGCGTAAGGGGCCGCGGCCGCCCACGCCCGGTCGAAGTCCCGCAGGAACGCGTGCACCCGCTCACCCGGCACATTGCGGTGGATCAGCGCCTTCGGCAGGCGCTCCGCGAGATCGGAGGGCCGGTCCAGCGAGCCGAGCCGGGTCGCGAAGGTCACCGTGCGCGGCCCTTCGGGGCCGAGCGCTACCCAGACGTGCCGGCGCCCGATCTCGTCACAGGTCCCCTCAACCAGCAGCCCGCCCGGCGCGAGCCGCTCGCACAGCCGCTGCCAGACGGCGGCCACCTCGCCCTCGTCGTACTGGCGCAGTACGTTCGCCGCCCGGATCAGCACGGGCCGCTCCGGCAGCGGGATCTCGAAGCCGCCGTGCCGGAAGGTGAGGCCGTCGCGTGCGTACGGCTGCGCGGCGGCGACCCGTTCCGGGGAGATCTCGACGCCGACCACCCGGGTGCGCGGTTCGGCGGTGCGCAGGCGCTCCAGCAGTTCGACGGCGGTCCAGGGCGCGGCCCCGTAACCGAGGTCGACCGCGACGGGGGACTCGGCGCGGCGCAGGGCGGGGCCGTGCGTGGCGGCGATCCAGCGGTCCATGCGGCGCAGCCGGTTCGGATTGGTGGTCCCGCGGGTCGCGGTGCCGATCGGGCGCATGACACAGAGCGTAACGATGCCCGCGGATGCGGGTGGCCGGCGGGCGGGGCACGATCGTGGCGATCGGCACAGGTGGGGCGACGCGCCGCAGCATCACCGTAATGATTTGGTAAAGCGGAAATGAAAGGAGAGATTCCGCTGTTCCCCACCGTCGGAGGGACCGTTGCGCCCCTTCGGTGCCATGCCGTGGACCGTGCCGGCACCCGGGCCCAGCGAGGAGGAAGGACGACGTGACCCAGTACGTCTCTCGGCTCGGCAGCAGCCGTGGCGCACCGCGTCGCAGGTTCCCCGCAGGTCTCACCGGCTCCTTCTCCGGGGGCCACCGCAGGCCGCGCCGCATCGCGATGCTGTCCGTACACACCTCCCCGCTGCACCAGCCGGGGACGGGCGACGCGGGCGGCATGAACGTGTACATCGTGGAGCTGGCCAAGCGGCTGGCCGCGATCAATATCGAGGTCGAGATCTTCACCCGCTCCACGACCGGCGGGCTGCCCGCCGCCGTCGAGCTGGCGCCCGGCGTCCTGGTCCGGCACGTCGACGCGGGCCCGTACGAGGGCCTGGCCAAGGAGGAGCTGCCCGCCCAGCTCTGCGCCTTCACGCACGGCGTGATGCAGGCGTGGGCCGGCCAGCGCCCCGGCTACTACGACCTGGTGCACTCCCATTACTGGCTCTCCGGCCACGTCGGCTGGCTCGCCGCCCAGCGCTGGGGCGTTCCCCTCGTGCACGCCATGCACACCATGGCCAAGGTCAAGAACGCGGCGCTCGCCGAGGGCGACACCCCCGAGCCCGCCGCCCGGGTCATCGGCGAGACCCAGATCGTCGACGCGGCCGACCGGCTGATCGCGAACACCGCCGAGGAGGCCGACGAACTCGTCCGCTTCTACGACGCCGACCCGCGGGCCGTCGCCGTCGTCCACCCCGGCGTCAATCTGGACCGCTTCCGCCCCGCCGACGGCCGCGCCGCCGCCCGCGCCCGCCTCGGCCTGCCCCAGGACGCCCTGATTCCGCTCTTCGCGGGCCGCATCCAGCCGCTGAAGGCCCCCGACGTGCTGCTGCGCGCGGTCGCCGTGCTGCTGGAACGCGACCCCGCCCTGCGCTCCAAGATCGTGGTGCCCGTCGTCGGCGGCCCCAGCGGCAGCGGGCTCGCCAAGCCGGAAGGGTTGCAGAAGCTCGCGGCCCGGCTCGGTATCGCGGACGTCGTACGGTTCCATCCGCCGGTCGGGCAGGACCAGCTGGCCGACTGGTTCCGGGCCGCGTCCGTGCTGGTCATGCCCTCGCACAGCGAGTCCTTCGGCCTGGTCGCCATCGAGGCCCAGGCGGCCGGGACCCCGGTCGTCGCGGCGGCCGTGGGCGGCCTCCCGGTGGCCGTGCGCGACGGGGTCAGCGGCTTTCTGATCCCCGGGCACGATCCGGTGGCGTACGCGCGGGCGCTGGAACGTTTCTCCGGAGCGCCGGACCTCGTCGCCCGGATGGGCGGGGCCGCGGCGGAGCACGCGCAGCGCTTCGGCTGGGACACGGCCGCGGCGGCGACGGCCGAGGTGTACACGGCGGCGGTTCAGGAACACCGCAGGCGGGTACGGGCCGGCCACGCGTAAGGTCCCCCGCCCCGCCCGCACGCCTTTGCCGCCTGACGTACGCTCGAAACATGGCTGACGCACCCGAGGAACCGGCGAACAACGAGGCCACGGAACCGGCGAAGAACGACGTCACGGAACCGGCGGATGACCAGGCCACGCGGGCCGCACAGGCCTCACCCGCCGCACCCGCCACGCAGGCCGCACCCGCCGCACAGGCCGCACCCGCCGCACCCGCCACGGGGGGCGCACCCGCCGCACAGGCCGCACCCGCCACGCAGGTCCCCCCGGCCCCGGACGCCACCCGGGCCGCCCAGGTCATCGAAGCGGCCTTCGCGGACGCCGGACTCGACTGGGAGAGCCCCGCACCCGGCAGCTACGTCGTCCAGCTGCCTGGCACCCGCAAGCTCGCGACCACCTGCTCACTCATCGTCGGCGCCCACAGCCTCTCCCTCAACGCGTTCGTCATCCGGCACCCCGACGAGAACCACGCGGCGGTCCACCGCTGGCTGCTGGAACACAACCTGCGTCTGTTCGGCGTGAGTTACGCGATCGACCCGCTCGGGGACATCTACCTCGCCGGCAAGCTGCCGCTCTCCGTGGTGACGCCCGATGAGCTGGACCGGCTGCTCGGCTCGGTGCTCGAAGCGGCCGACGGTGCCTTCAACTCCCTGCTGGAGATCGGTTTCGCGACCGCGATCCGCAAGGAGTACGCCTGGCGCGTGTCGCGCGGCGAGTCCACCCGGAACCTCGACGCCTTCGCCCACCTCACCCGACGCCCGGCCGGCTGACCGCCGTCACCCGCGCGCCGCCGCCTCCACCTCGTCCAGGGCGGCTTCCAGGCGGGGCGCGACCTCGTTCCAAGTCCACTCGAGACGCTCGCCCGACGCACCCCGGGGCACCGTCTCCACCAGCATGATCAGATACAGATACGCCCGGTAGAGCGCGAGCCGCAGCCGCAGCGAACCGTCGAACTCCACCGGCCCGCCCGGCGCCGAAGCCCCGTACCCGGCAAGGAAGTCCTTGTCGTCCGCGATGTCGCCGAACAGCGCGAGCGACACGAAGTCGGCGGCCGGGTCGCCCCAGAACATCCGCTCCCCGTCGATGATCCCGCCGACCCGCCGGACCCCCGGCCCACCGGTGACCAGGATGTTCCCCTGCCACAGATCGAAGTGCACGAGCGCGGGCCGGGTGACGTCGTCCAGCACGTACGAGGCGGAACCGAGCAGCACGCCGATGTCCGCCGCCGTACGGGGCAGCCGCGCCGCATACCTCCGCGCGTCGGCCAGTACCGCGTCCGTCATCCCGGTGAACGCCTCCCGCCAGGTGGCCGCGAGCGGTCCGAGCGCCCCGGACGGATAGCCGAACCCGCCCGGCGCCGCCACCCCGTGCAACCGGCCCACGATCCGCCCCAGTTCGGTGCGCAGCCGCGCCTCCTCCCCGTCGGCCATGGCTCCGGCCAGCTCGTGCCAGGGCTGCCCGGGGCGCGCGGACATGACCACGTACGCCCCCGTGGGCGCGGCCGGATCGAGTTGGTCGGCCACCACATGGGGCACAGTGGTCTCCTCGGCGACACCGGCGGCCGCGGAGTAGAACGTGACCTCGTTGACCAGCAGATCGCGCTCGTACGCCAGACAGTCCCCGGCGGCCGGCGGCGGGACCTTCACGACCCACTCCCGCCCGTCGGCCAGTGTCACGCGGGTGACGGTGTTGTACGTGCCTCCGGTGAGCGGTTCGCACGAGGCGACCAGCTCAGGCGGCACGCCCGACGAGCCGAGCACATCGGAGAGAACGGAATCGATCAGCACGGCCAACTCCCCCTGGACGGTGTGAGCGAAGTGATCACGACGTCGTCACGATCACGTGCGAGGCCCACGGTAAAGGTTTGTCAAACCACAGCGTGCTCATAGAGTTGGATCACCCCCACGAACCCCATTCAAGCCGCGCCGAACCCTGCGTGGCTGTTCTCGTGCGGGCGAAACACACTTGAGACAGAAGAAGGACGGGCCATGCGACCCACTGCCATACGCCGTACCGCCGTTGCCGCCACTGTGATGTCCCTGGCGCTGCTCACCGCTGCCTGCGGTTCGGACAGTGACGACAAGGACAGCGGCAAGGCGGCGGGCTCCGCTTCGGTCCAGCCTTCGGACAAGGGAGCCGACAAGGGCGCGGACCAGGCCCCCGCCAAGGTGTTGTCCGCCGCCGAGCTGGAGAAGGCCTCGCTGAAGCAGGGCGACGTCAAGGCCCACAAGATCACCAAGGCCGGTCCCGGCGACGCCGTCGACGGCAAGGACGTGACCGTCGACAAGGCGGCCTGTGACGTCTTCGCCGATGTGCTGATGGGCGCCAAGGCCGGTTCACCCGCCGCTTCCACCCAGCGCAAGGTGGTCAGCGAGCCGAAGAAGGACGCCGCGATGGACAGCGACGACCCCGAGGCGTTCGAGGCCGCCTTCGACATCACGACGACGCTCGCCACGCTCGCCTCCTACGAGGGCAAGGGCGCCGAGGAGACGCTGTCCTCGCTGCGCACCGCCGCGACCGAGTGCGCCTCGGGCTTCACGCTCACCGCCGCCGGGTCCAAGCAGAAGGTCGTCAAGATCGCGGAGGAGCAGGTCAAGGGCGGCGAGGAGGCCGTCGGCTGGACGGTGGCGGTGGAGGCGGAAGGCGAGAAGAACGCGCTGAAGCTCGTCGTGATCCGACAGGGCACCACGGTGGCCTCGCTCGCCTCGCTGAATTTCGCCGCGGCGGCCTCCGGCGGCGACTTCGACATGCCGACCGCGGTGATCGACGCGCAGGCCGCCAAGCTGGCCTGACCGGACGTCAGGGAAAGGGCAGCGGGACGAGCCGTACGACGGTGACGGTCAGGACCGAACCGGAGACGTAATAGAGCACGATCGCCCCGGCGACCGTCGCCTCCCGGCGATCGTGCTCCCCCTTGACGGCCGACGACCCGTGCCCGTACGGCTCACAGCCCAGGGTGCCCGCCATCTCGTCCCGGAAGGCGTCACCGTCCCGCATCTTGGCCAGGGTGTCGTCGGCGGGTGGCGCGTAGGAGATCCGGAAGCTCAAGCGACGCTCCGCCTCTCGGCCTCGTCCTGAGCGAGCCGGTCCAGAATCCGCTCGGCCTCCGGATCGGGCACCGCCTCCAGCATCCAGTGCCGCATCACGGCCTGGATCTCATGCACCCCGGCATCGTTGATCGCCCGGTCGAACTCCTCGCGCCGCTCCTCGGGCAGCGCCTCGCGGATCGCCGGAATGCTGTTGGGCACCTCGACCTCGGCACCCCCGACAAAGGTCTTCAGCGGCTCACCCATATCCGCCCTCCCGATCTCCCCGCATGCGCCACAGGGTACGACGCGGGGTGAGCGGCGTCACAGGGGCCGGGGAAACGGGGAGTCAGGACCGGTCCACGCGAAGGCCCCCTGCCCGCGCGACATCCGCGAGCAGGGGGCCTCTTCGTGCGGGAGGGCTACTTCTTCTTGCCCTGGTTCTTCACAGCCTCGATGGCCGCCTTCGCCGCGTCCGGGTCGAGGTAGGTGCCGCCCGGGTTCAGGGGGCGGAAGTCCGCGTCCAGTTCGTAGGCGAGCGGGATGCCGGTCGGGATGTTCAGGCCCGCGATGTCGGCGTCGGAGACGCCGTCGAGGTGCTTGACCAGGGCGCGGAGGCTGTTGCCGTGGGCGGCGACCAGGACCGTGCGGCCGGCCAGGAGGTCCGGGACGATGCCGTCGTACCAGTACGGCAGCATGCGGACGACGACGTCCTTCAGGCACTCCGTGCGCGGGCGCAGCTCCGGCGGGATCGTCGCGTAGCGGGCGTCGTCGCTCTGGGAGAACTCGGTGCCGTCCTCAAGGGCGGGCGGCGGGGTGTCGTACGAGCGGCGCCAGAGCATGAACTGCTCCTCGCCGAACTCGGCGAGCGTCTGGGCCTTGTCCTTGCCCTGGAGGGCGCCGTAGTGGCGCTCGTTCAGGCGCCAGGAGCGGTGGACGGGGATCCAGTGGCGGTCCGCGGACTCCAGCGCGAGCTGGGCGGTGCGGATGGCGCGCTTCTGGAGGGAGGTGTGCAGCACATCGGGGAGCAGGCCGGCGTCCTTCAGCAGCTCACCGCCGCGGACCGCCTCCTTCTCGCCCTTTTCGGTGAGGTTGACGTCCACCCAACCGGTGAACAGGTTCTTCGCGTTCCATTCGCTCTCGCCGTGGCGGAGGAGGATCAGCTTGTACGGTGCGTCGGCCATGAGCCCGAGCGTAATCGAACCCGTGCGGGCAGCGCGCGACCGGCCACAGGGCGGACAGGGGGCGGGGGAGGGGCCGTTCTCGATTGACGGGCCGTGTCAATTGGGTGGCCGGGGCTCCTCGCGGCTTCGTAATGTTCGGACCGCTGGTGGGCCGCTTACCCTTTCCGGCCCTTCCCGATGCCGATCCGCCGTACTCCCTGGGGGGAACCCGTATGTCTGCCGCCGCCGGTCCCGGACGGGCCACCCGGGCCGCCCGGGAAACGGTCTCCGGTCTCCCCAGGGAGTTCTGGTGGCTGTGGACCAGCACCCTGGTCAACCGCCTCGGGGGGTTCGTCGCCACCTTCATGGCGCTGTACCTGACCATGGAGCGCGGCTACTCCGCCTCGTACGCCGGTCTTGTCGTCGCCCTGCACGGGCTCGGCGGGGTCGTGTCCTCGCTCGGGGGCGGGGTGATGACGGACCGCTTCGGGCGGCGGCCCACGATGCTGATCGCCCAGGTCGCCACCGCCGTCTCGGTCGCCGCGCTCGGGTTCATGGTCCACCCGGTCGCCATTGCCGCCGTCGCCTTCCTCGTCGGCATGGCGACCAACGCCTCGCGCCCCGCGGTCCAGGCGATGATCGCCGACATCGTCCCCGCCAAGGACCGGGTGCGGGCCTTCTCGCTCAACTACTGGGCCATCAACCTCGGTTTCGCCGTCGCGTCCGCCGGTGCCGGGTTCATCGCCGAGTACAGCTATCGCGCCGGCTTCCTCTGCGAGGCCGTGATGACCCTGACCTGCGCCGTCGTCGTCTTCCTGAAGGTGCCGGAGTCCCGGCCGGAGCGGGACCCGTCGGCGCGCCCGGCCTCCGGAGCGGCGCACGACGACGGCGTACGGCTGGCCACCGTGCTGCGCGACGGGCGGTTCATGGGAGTCGTCGGGCTGTCCTTCGTGATCGCGCTGATCTTCCAGCAGGGTTACGTGGGCCTGCCGGTCGCGATGGGCGCCGACGGATTCGGCAGCTCCGACTTCGGCACGGTGATCGCGGTCAACGGGGTGCTCATCGTCGCGCTCCAGATCCCCGTCACCCGGTTCATCCAGAACCGCGACACGCGCAGGCTGCTCGTCATGTCCTCGCTGCTGGCGGGGTACGGATTCGGGCTGACCGCCTTCGCGGGTTCCGTCGGCCTGTACGCGCTGACCATCTGTGTGTGGACCGTCGCCGAGATCATCAACGCGCCCGTGCAGAACGGCCTGGTCGTCCAGCTGTCGCCCGCCCACGGCAGGGGGCGCTACCAGGGCATGTACACCCTGTCCTGGTCGGCCGCCGCGCTCGTCGCACCCCTGATGTCCGGCGTGGTCATCGACCACTTCGGCGCCGGGTGGCTGTGGGGGACCTGCGCTCTCCTGGGCACCGCCGCGGCCGCCGGCTACTGGCTGCTCATGCACAACCTGCCGGCCGGGGACGAGGCAGCGGCGGAGAGCCCCGCCGCCCCGCAGCCCGCCGACGCCCGCGCCGCCCGGCCCGCCGTGGAACAGGCCGGCTGAGACCGCGCGGGGGTACGGGGGCAGGCCGCCCTCGTACCCCGTACGGCGGTGCGCCGCCCCGTCAGCCCGAGCAGCCCCCGCACTGGCACGGTGCTCCGGACTGGCAGCCGCACCCGCAGCCCGAGCCGCAGCCACAGGCGCCGAGGACGGTCAGGCGCACCGCCTCGGCGGGAGCCTCCTGCTGGGGGTCGGTCATGGGGGAATCGGCCATGGTTCCTCCTCAAGGCGTACGACAGGGCCGCACGGCACGGGCCCCGCGACCGGGGCGTACGGACAGGTCGTGCCGCCCCACCCCATTGGATGCCCACCCGGACGGGCGCATCAACGGCGCATGTGTGCAGGAACGTGTGTGCGAGCCGTGCGCGCGGGCGCGCGCCCCGGCCGTCCACGCCCCGGCCTTCCCGCGCCCCCGGCCTCGTACACCCCGCTCGCCGCTCCTTACGCGCCCTCCACCGGCACCGGCTGCTGGATCTCGTCCGCGTGCTCGCCCGTCACCAGGTAGACCACCCGCTTGGCCACCGACACCGCGTGGTCGGCGAACCGCTCGTAGTAGCGGCCCAGCAGCGTCACGTCGACGGCCGTCTCGATGCCGTGCTTCCAGCGGTCGTCCATCAGGTGCTGGAACAGCGTGCGGTGCAGGAGGTCCATCTCGTCGTCGTCCTGCTCCAGCTGGAGTGCCAGGTCGACGTCCTTGGTGATGATCACCTCGGCGGCCTTCGCCATCAGCCGCTGCGCGAGCTGGCCCATCTCCAGGATGGTGGCGTGCAGGTCGTGCGGGACCGCCGACTGCGGGAAGCGCAGCCGGGCCAGCTTGGCGACGTGCTGGGCGAGGTCGCCCGAGCGCTCCAGGTCGGCGCTCATCCGCAGCGAGGTGACCACGATCCGCAGATCGGTCGCCACCGGCTGCTGGCGTGCCAGCAGCGCGATGGCCCGCGCCTCCAGATCGTGCTGGAGGTCGTCCACCTTCTGGTCCGCGGCGATCACCGACTCCGCGAGCTTGAGATCGGCGTCGAGCATGGACGTCGTCGCCCGGCCGATCGCCGACCCGACGAGCCGGGCCATCTCGACCAGCCCCTCGCCGATCGAGTCGAGTTCCTCGTGGTATGCGTCACGCATGGATGTCCCTCTCCAGTCCTGAACCGGGGCCGGGGCCGGCTGCGCACCGGATCCGAAGCCCGCCGGGTGCCGGCGCCGACCCCCATGACGCCACCGTGACGGCCGTACGCGTCGGATTCCGACCGGCCAAGTGAACCGGTGCTTGCCCCTCGGTGAACTCTGGGCGACGAGTCCCCGAGGAGGCACCCGCACCGCTGGGAGAGTGTCCGAGGTGGCGCATAACCTGGAGACATGGACGTGAACGCGGCGGTCGCCGCAGCTGCCGCGATCGCCGGGGTCGGTACCGGTGTGATCGCCATGCTGGCGTTCCGCTGGAGCGAGCGCGACCAGAAGAAGCCGACGCGTACCTCCCTGCGGCCCGACAGCAACGCCCCGCTGCCCCCCGGCGTCGACACGGTCCTGTCCGTGCTCAGCTCCTCGGCCGTCGTGCTGGACGAGAGCGACAGCGTCGTCAAGGCCAGCTCCGCCGCGTACGCGCTGGGACTGGTGCGCGGCGGACGCCTCGCCGTCGAACCGATGCTGAACATGGCGCGCGACACCCGCAGGGACGGCGAGATACGCCAGGTCGAACTGGACCTTCCGCGCCGTGGCACCGGCCGGGGCGAGGCCCTGGCGGTCTCCGCCCGGGTCGCCCCGCTCGGCTCCCGCCTGGTGCTGCTGCTGGTCGAGGACCTCACCGAGGCCCGCCGTATCGAAGCGGTCCGGCGCGACTTCGTCGCCAACGTCAGCCATGAGCTCAAGACGCCGACCGGCGCCCTGTCCCTGCTCTCGGAAGCCGTCCTGGACGCCTCCGACGACCAGGAGGCGGTGGAGCGGTTCGCGGGGCGCATGCAGATCGAGGCGACCCGGCTCACCAACCTCGTCCAGGAGCTCATCGACCTCTCCCGGGTGCAGAACGACGACCCGCTGGAGGACGCCGAGCCGGTCCGCGTGGACGAGCTCGTCGCCGAGGCCATCGACCGCTGCCGGCAGCAGGCCGGCTCCAAGCAGATCACCATGGCCTCCGGCGGCGCCGCCGACCTGCGGATATGGGGAAACCGCGGTCAGCTCGCCGCGGCCCTCGGCAACCTCGTCGAGAACGCCGTCAACTACAGCCCCGCCCGCACCCGCGTCGGCATCGCCGCCCGCCGGGTCGTCGTCACCGGCGGGGACGAGATCGAGATCGCCGTGACCGACCAGGGCATCGGCATCTCCGAGACAGACCGGGAACGGGTCTTCGAACGCTTCTACCGCGTCGACCCGGCCCGCTCGCGCGCCACCGGTGGCACGGGTCTCGGCCTGGCCATCGTCAAGCACGTGGCCGCCTCGCACGGCGGGGAGGTCACCGTGTGGAGCTCGGAGGGACAGGGCTCCACCTTCACCCTGCGGCTGCCCGAAGCGGGCTCCGCGCGGGACCGGGACCGCCCGTCGGGCGGCCCGCTCATCGTCAACGGCGACGAGGCGCCCGGCCCGGACACCGCACCCGACACTTCTGAACCATTCCCTGCCCCGGAGGCCCTTCCGTGACCCGAGTGCTTGTCGTCGAGGATGAGGAATCCTTCAGCGACGTCCTGTCCTACATGCTCCGCAAGGAAGGCTTCGAGGTCGCCATCGCGGCCACCGGACCCGACGGCCTGGACGAGTTCGAGCGCAACGGCGCCGACCTCGTGCTTCTCGACCTGATGCTGCCGGGACTGCCCGGCACCGAGGTCTGCCGGCAGCTGCGCAGCAGGTCCAACGTCCCCGTGATCATGGTCACCGCCAAGGACAGCGAGATCGACAAGGTCGTCGGCCTGGAGATAGGGGCCGACGACTACGTCACCAAGCCCTTCTCCTCGCGCGAGCTCGTCGCCCGCATCCGCGCGGTGCTGCGCCGGCGCGGGGAGCCCGAGGAGGTCACCCCGGCCGCCCTGGAGGCCGGACCGGTCCGCATGGACGTGGACCGGCACGTCGTCACCGTCTCCGGCGCCAAGGTCGACCTGCCGCTCAAGGAGTTCGACCTCCTGGAGATGCTGCTGCGCAACGCCGGCCGGGTGCTCACCCGGATGCAGCTGATCGACCGCGTCTGGGGCGCGGACTACGTGGGCGACACCAAGACCCTCGACGTCCACGTCAAGCGCCTGCGCGCCAAGATCGAGCCGGACCCGGGCGCCCCCAGGTTCCTCGTGACGGTGCGCGGTCTGGGCTACAAGTTCGAGCCGTAGACCGGCCCGCGACGGACACATGGCTGAGGCGCCTCCCCGCGGCGGGGAGGCGCCTCAGCCATGTCTCGTACGGGCGGTGCCGCTCAGCCGTTCTGCCCGGACTCGTCGGCCGAGGCCGTACCGGTCGGGGTGGCCGACGTGTCGCCCGCCGCGTCGCCGGTCGCCCCGGACCCGTCCGCCGACGCCGATGCCGAGGCGTCGGGGGTCTTCGGCGCCTCGGGCAGCGTGCTGGGGCCGAAGTCCTTGAAGTAGCCCTTCGACGGAACGACGGACGCGCCGAGGGAGAGCTCGCCGGTCCGGCTGAACGTGAAGACCAGCGGCTGCACGTTGCCGGCCTGGGCGGCCTCGTTGCCGCTCTCGATCACGGCGGTGGCGTTGCCCTTGCCGCCGAGAATGACCCGGCCGCCGGCCGGGACGACGACCGGGCCCGAGCCCTTGGCCGGGTGCAGCGCCACGGAGCCGCCGCTGCCCGTCAGGGTGATCGAGTCCAGGGTCTCCGCCTTGGTGCCGTTGTTGAACACCGTGGCGGTGACGACCGCCGGGCCCTCGGCGTCGAGCTCGGGCTGGGTGATGACGTTGACGTTCTGGATCTTGATGTCGCCGGACGAGGTGGCGGCGTTGTCCGGCCTGACTTCGAGCGTCTGCGCGTTATGACCCGCCCCGCACGCGGTGAGCGCGGTGAGCGAGAACGCGATGGCAGTGGCGGCGAGGGCGCCGTGTCGAAGGCTGCGGCTCACGGCGGCGGCAACTCCTTGAACGAGCGGATGGGTACGGACGGGTCGGGCGAGCGGGGTAAAGCCGCCCTAAGGGTCTGTCAGCCGTCAGGTTACCGAGCCCCCATCGCGGCTCCGCACCCGACCCGCCCCCGACCGTCCCCGGGATCACCGGCCGGGGCGTGCGGGCACATTCGCAGGGCCTCCACATAACGCGCTTGATCAATTCCGCCCGGACGTTCGTCCCGCCGCTTGAGCGGCTGTTCACGGACGGTGGCGCATTCCTTGCGCATAATCCGCACCGCGCCGCACGTTGATCAATTTCATTGACCATCGGCCCTTACCGCCGTACGAGTGATCCATCACCGAACGGAGTACGGAATCTTCAGCAAGCGGAACCCGACAAAACGGGACGTTCGGCTCCTTCGGAGTGGGTCGGAGTGCGTGTAACGTCCGCGTTTCTCCGTCCCCGCGCAGTGGCTCCGACCTGCGAATACCTTCTCCCGAAGGCCGTTCGCAGCACGTTCGTGTCGCAGTTGTCAAGCCCCGAGATATGCCCTGACCTGCGAAAACGCCATTCAGGAGAAGCGATTCTCGTGTTACGCTTGATAGCCACGGAAGGGGTACCTGTCACATGACGTTCAAGGTTGGCGACACCGTGGTCTATCCCCATCACGGGGCCGCGCTGATCGAGGCTATCGAAACTCGCCAGATCAAAGGCGTGGACAAGACCTACTTGGTGCTCAAGGTCGCTCAGGGCGACTTGACGGTGCGTGTACCGGCGGACAATGCGGAGTTCGTGGGTGTGCGCGACGTAGTCGGGCAGGAAGGGCTGGACCGAGTCTTCGAGGTGCTCCGCGCACCGTATGCCGAGGAGCCGACGAACTGGTCCCGGCGCTACAAGGCAAATCTGGAGAAGCTCGCCTCCGGCGATGTCATCAAGGTCGCCGAAGTGGTTCGTGACCTGTGGCGTCGCGAGCGTGAGCGCGGACTCTCCGCCGGTGAGAAGCGCATGCTCGCCAAGGCGCGGCAGATTCTGGTGAGTGAACTCGCCCTCGCGGAGAACACCAACGAGGACAAGGCCGAGGCTCTCCTCGACGAGGTCCTCGCATCCTGAACCGGACGGCACCGGTCGCAGTGACCGGATCGCGCCGGTCGTAGCGAATGTGCCGCGGTGCCCGCTGGCCAACCGTATTCACGGTGAGTCGCCGGGCGCTGCGGCATGTCCGGACGGAGAAGGATGCGCACGGCGGGAAAGAACGGCTTCCGGGCAGGAAGGAACGGCGAATTCCAGCCGGTCCCGATCCTGTCGCCTATCGGTTCCAGCCACTTCCCGCCACTTGCGGATGGATACCGGCCATAACCCGGCCATAACCGGACGCCCGGCGATGATCCCCCGGTATGTGTCCTTGGTACGTTGCTCGCGATCTTGCTGAAGCCGGCGGGTGAGGCCTCCCGAGCGGCCGGAGCATGTCCCGACGCGCCCGGGGTCACGGAAAGGGTCCCGGTCGAGTCATGGCGCGGAGCCCGGCTCGCTTGTGGCCATACCCACGTCGGCCGTGGACACAAACATGCCGAAGCTTCGGAGTGCAACCGATGTCTGAACAACCGCGTCCCTACCGCACGGCCGCCGTGATTCCCGCGGCCGGCCGCGGCGTACGGCTCGGCCCCGGCGCCCCCAAGGCACTGCGCGCGCTCAACGGGACGCCCATGCTCATCCACGCCGTACGGGCCATGGCGGCCTCCCGCCACGTCTCCCTGGTCGTGGTCGTCGCCCCGCCCGACGGCGCCCCCGAGGTCCGCAACCTCCTCGCCGAACACGCCCTGCCCGAACGCACCGACTTCGTCGTCGTGCCCGGCGGCGAGACCCGCCAGGAATCGGTCAAGCGGGGCCTGGACGCACTCCCGGACTCCATCTCCGCCGTCCTCGTGCACGACGCGGCCCGCCCCCTCGTCCCTGTCGACACCGTCGACTCCGTCGTGGACGCGGTACGGGAGGGCGCCCCCGCCGTCGTCCCCGCCCTCCCGCTCGCCGACACCGTCAAGGAGGTCGAGCCCGGGGCCCCCGGCGCGCCCGAGCCGGTGCTCTCCACCCCGGTGCGCGCCCGGCTCAGGGCCGTACAGACCCCCCAGGGCTTCGACCGCGACACCCTCGTCCGCGCCCACGAGCAGGTCGCCGTCAGCGGCGAGGGCGCGACCGACGACGCCGGCATGGTCGAGCAGCTCGGCGCGCCCGTCGTCGTCGTACCCGGACATGAAGAGGCGTTCAAGGTGACCCGGCCGCTGGACCTCGTCCTGGCCGAAGCGGTACTCGCACGCAGGAGGGCCAACGATGGCTTCTGAGACCCCCGGACCGGGCCGGCACCCCGCCGCGCCGGTCATCCCGCTCGTCGGCATCGGCACCGACATCCACGCCTTCGAGGAGGGCCGCGAGCTGTGGTGCGCGGGCCTGCGCTGGGACGGTGAGGGTCCCGGTCTCGCCGGACACTCCGACGCCGACGTCGTCGCGCACGCCGCCTGCAACGCGCTCTTCTCCGCGGCCGGCCTCGGCGACCTCGGGCAGCACTTCGGCACCGGGCGCCCCGAGTGGTCCGGCGCCGCGGGCGTCACCCTGCTCACCGAGGCCGCCCGCATCGTCCGCGCGGCGGGCTTCGAGATCGGCAACGTGGCCGTACAGGTGGTCGGCGTACGCCCCAAGATCGGGAAGCGGCGCGACGAGGCGCAGCGGGTGCTGTCCGCCGCCGTGGGCGCCCCCGTCTCGCTGTCCGCCGCGACCTCCGACGGGCTCGGCTTCACCGGCCGCGGCGAGGGCATCGCGGGCCTCGCGACCGCACTGGTGTACCGCGCGGGCTGAGGGGCCGGGCCGGCTGAGTGGCCGTACCGGCTGGATCGCCGCCTCCGCCTCCGTACCGCCGCCGTGCCCGCCCTGAGCGGCCACCCCCCGGCGGGCCGCCGGGGCGCCGCCCCGCGGCCGGTCGTTCGTTGTGACGCGGGCCGGCCCGGGGGTCCCCGGCCCCCCACCCTTGTTGCACATCACTCGCACGTACGCTGGTACGGCAAGGACGTGGTGCGCGAGGACGGTGGAGTTCCGGGATGACTACTGCGACGACGGCCGTGATCCCGGCCGGCGCCGGGGACTACGCACTGCGCACCGCCGGGCCGCAGGACATCGGCGGGGCGCGGGCCGTGATGCTCGACACCGTCTACCGCGACCTGCGCTCCGGTTACGTACCGCGCTGGCACGCCGACATCATCGACCCCGAGGCGGCCTACCTGCGCCCGGCCCGCTGCACGCTGCTGGTGGCCGAGTGGGCGGGCGAGATCGTCGCCACGGGTGCCGTGCGCGACCGGGGGCCGCAGGCGCCGCCCAATCCGCGGTGGGTGGCCGACCGCTTCCCGTCCGGCACCACGGCGCAGCTGTGCCGGATCTACGTGCGGCCGGAGCACCGCAGGCACGGTCTGGCCCGCCGCATGGTGCGCGAGCTGTGTGCCTTCGTCGCGCGGGCCGGCGGCTACGAGGCGGTCTACCTGCACACCGACCCGGCCGTGCCGGGCGCCGAGCCGTTCTGGCGGTCCCTCGCGCGGGAGGTGTGCGACGAGCGCGCGCTGCCGGGCGGCGGCCAGGGCATCGTCCACTTCGAACTGCCGCTGCCGCTGCCGGAGTCCGGGGTCCGCGCGGGGGCTCCGGGCGCCCCGTACCCCACCGCTTAGATGACAATCGTTTTCATATAAGGTCGTTGCCATGCCCGCTCCCCGCCGTCGTCGTTCCGCGCTGCCGCTGACCCTGTCCGCGACCGCCCTCCTCGTCCCGCTCGCCACCGCCTGCTCCGGCGGCGCGTCCGACACCGACGGCGGGCAACGCCTCCGCGTCGTCATGGCCTTCCCGCCCGCCCAGGCCATGTCCCCCTACGGGGACGACGCCGTCACCCTCAGCCGCCTCGCCGTCATCGAGGGCCTCACCACCCTGAACAGCGAGGGCGCGGCCGAGCCCGCGCTCGCCACGTCCTGGAAGCGCGACAACCCCACCACCTGGACCTTCACCCTCCGCAAGGCGGTCTTCCAGGACGGCAGCGACGTGGACCCGGCCGCCGTCGTCCGCTCGCTGAACGCCGCCGACAAGGCCTCACCCGGCCCCCGCGTCCTCTCCGACACCGGCATCACCGCCACCGCCCGGGGCGCCGACGCCGTACGGATCGTCACCGGGGAAGCCGACCCGCTGCTGCCCCAGCGCCTCGCCAACCCCTCCCTCGCCATCCTGTCCGCGGCCGCCTACGCCAACGGCAGGGTCGACCCCGCGGGCCACGCCACCGGCCCCTTCACGCTGGCCTCCGTCAAGGGCGCCGTCAGCGCGACCCTGGAACGCAACGACACCTACTGGGGCGGCAAGGCCAAGGCCCCCGGCGCCGACGTGACCTTCGTGGCCGACGGCACCGCCCGTGCCAACGCCCTGCGTACCAAGGCCGTCGACGTCGCCGAATACGTACCGGTCTCCCAGGCCTCCCTCCTCGGCGACGGACTCGTCCACGCGTTCTCCTCCGCCCGCACCAACGGCCTCTCCCTCAACACCGCGCGCGGCGTCTTCGCCGACCCCGCCATGCGCGCGGCCGCCCGCGAGGCCATCGACTCCCCGGCCCTCGTCAAGGCCGTCTACGAAGGCCGTGCCGACACCGCGCGAGGACTTCTCGGGCCGGGTGTCACCTGGGCCGCCGACGCCCGCACGGCTCCGGCCGGCCGGGCGAAGGCCGCCGGCAAGGCGCAGGTGGCGAAGACCGGGCAGATCGTCCTCGCCACCTACACCAACCGGCCCGAACTCCCCGAGGCCGCCACCGTCGTCCAACAGCAGCTCCAGAAGCGCGGCTTCACCGTCAAGCAGGTCGTCCGCGACTACGCCCAGATGGAGGCCGACGCCCTCGCCGGGAAGTACGACGCCTTCATCCAGGCCCGCAACACCCTCCTGGACACCGCCGACCCGGTCTCCTACCTCGCCTCCGACTTCACCTGCGACGGCAGCTTCAACATCTCCCAGCTCTGCGACGAAGACGTCGACACCGCCGTCGCCGAGGCCGCCGGCACCGCGTCGACCGACGCCCGCCACACCGCCGCCGCGGCAGCCGAAGCCCGCGTCCTCGCCACCGACGCCCTCGTACCGCTCGTCCACGAACGCTTCGTCCAGGGCTACGACGACACCCGCGTCCACGGCGTCTCCCTCGACCCCCTGGAACGCACCCTCATCACCGCCGACACCCACGTCGGGTGACCGGGTGAGACACCTCGCCGGACGGGCCGCCGCCCTCCTCGCGGTCCTCGCCGTCATCGGGCTGCTGCCCCGCCTCACCCGCACCGACCCCGCCCTCACGATCCTGCACGCCCGCTACGCCGACCGGCCCCCCACCGCCGAGACCCTCGACGCCATCCGCGCCGAGACCGGCCTCGACGGCGGGCCCCTCCGCCTCCTCGGCGACTGGCTCACCGGACTCCTCCGCGGCGACCTCGGCACCTCCTGGGTCTCCGGACAGCCCGTCGCCCCCGACGCGATGTCCGCCCTCGGCGTCTCCCTCGCCCTCATGGGCGCCTCGCTCGCCGTCGCCCTCCTCACCGCCGCCGCCCTCACCGCCCGCACCCTGCGCCGCGGAGCCCTCCACCGCTCCGCCACCGCACGGGCCGGGACCACGGCCGCCGTCCTCGCCGCACTCCCCGAATTCCTCATCGCCGCCGTACTCGCCGCGATCGTCGCCGTCCGGCTCGACTGGCTCCCCGCGCTCGGCTGGGGCACCGCCCAGCACACCGTGCTGCCCGCCCTCGCCATGGGCATACCGGCGGGCGCCCTCCTCGGCCGGCTCCTCGACGACGCCCTGCCCGCCGCCTTCGCCGAACCCTGGGCCCGCGCCGCCACCGCCCACGGCCTGCCCGCCCGCCGCGCCGCCCGCCACGCCCTGCGCCGCACCCTGCCCGGCCTGCTGCCCCAGCTCGGCCTGATCGTCGTCGGCCTCACCGGCGGAGCCGTCGCCGTCGAAACCCTCTACGCCATCCCCGGCCTCGGATCCACCGCGCTGGCCGCCGCACTCGCCCAGGACCTCCCCGTCCTCCAGGCCTGCGTCCTCATCCTGCTGCTCCTCGGCACGGCCGCCGGACTCGCCGCCCGCCTCGCCTCCCGCACCCTGCTCGGCCCCGCCCTCGACGCGGGCGCCCTGCCCGCGCTCGTCCCGCCCGCGGCCCGCGCCCGCCCGGCCCTCCTCGCCGCCGCACTGCTCCTCGCCGCCCTCTTCGCCGCCGTCACCCTCACCGGACTCCTGCGCGACCCGCTCCACATCGACGCCGCCGCCCGCCTCGCCGGACCCTCCGCCGCCCACCCCCTGGGCACGGACTCCCTCGGCCGCGACATCCTCGCCCGCCTCGGACACGGAGCCGCCCGCACCGTCCTGACCGCCCTCGCCGTCTCCGCCGCCACCCTGCTCATCGGCCTCGCCGTCGGAGCCGTACGCGCCACGGCCCTCACCGAGACCGCCAACGCCCTGCCCGCGATCCTCACCGGCCTCGTCGTCGCAGGCATCGCCGGCCCGGGACCCTGGAGCGCGGCGGCCGCCGTCACCGCCGTCGCCTGGGCCCCGCTCGCCGCCCACACCAGCGCGCTGCGCGCCCAGGAACGCGCCGCCCCGCACCTCACCGCCGCCCGCGCCCTCGGCGCCGGACGACTCCACCTGCTGCGCCGCCACCTCCTGCCCGGCATCGTGCCCCCCGTCGCCCGGCACGCCGCCCTGCGCGTCCCCGCCCTCGCCCTGGCCCTCGCCTCCCTCGGCTTCCTCGGCCTCGGCACGGCGCCCCCCTCACCCGAGTGGGGCCGCATGCTCTCCGAGAACCTCCCGTACGCCGAACGCGCCCCCTGGTCCGTCCTCGCCCCCGCCGCCGCCCTCGCCGTCCTCGGCGCCCTCACCGTCCTCACCACGGCGGCCGTACGGGGACGCACCGGCCGGAACACCACGGCCGCCGCGGAAGGACCCACCGCCCCGGACACCACCGCCCCGGTAAAGGGACACACCGCCCGGAACACCGCCTCCGTAAAGGGACACACCGCCCGGAACACCGCCGCATGAGCGCCGCCACCACCCCCTACCTCCGCCTCCTCACCACCACCCAGCTCGCCTTCAACATCGGCTTCTACGCCGTCCTGCCCTACCTCGCCACCCACCTGGGCACCGGCCTCGGCATGACCGGCTGGCTTGTAGGACTCGTCCTCGGCCTACGCACTTTCAGCCAGCAGGGCCTCTTCGTCATCGGCGGCGCACTCACCGACCGGTACGGCCCCCGGCCCGTCGTCCTCGCCGGCTGCGCCCTGCGGATCGCGGGATTCGGCTGGCTGGCCGTCGCCGGCTCCACCGCGACCGTCATCGGCGCCGTCGTGCTCACCGGATTCGCCGCCGCCCTCTTCTCACCCGCCGTCGAGTCCGAGACCGCCCGCGAAGCCGTCCGCCACGAACAGCTCACCGGCACCCCGCGCGCCCGCGTCCTCGCCCGCTTCTCGGCCGCCGGACAGGCCGGTGCCTTCCTCGGCCCGCTCCTCGGATCACTGCTCCTGCTCCTCGACGACGGATTCCGCGCCGCCTGCCTCGCCGGAGTCCTCGTCTTCACCGCGGTCCTCGCCGGACACGCCCTGCTCATGCCGCGCCGCGCACCCGTCCACCGAACGGGGGCACGCGGATCGCTGCGCCAGGTCCTCACCCGCCGGCCGTTCCTGCTGCTCTGCCTCGTGTACAGCGGCTACCTCATCGCCTACAACCAGCTCTACCTGTCGCTGCCCGCCGAAGTGGAAGCCGCCACCGGATCGCAGACCGCCCTCGGCCGGCTCTTCGCGCTCTCCTCCCTCCTGGTCGTCTGCGTACAGCTGCCCCTCACCCGCTGGTCCGCCGACCGGGTCACGCCCCGCACCGCGCTCGTCACGGGACTCGCCACCGTGGCCGCCGGATTCGCCGCCGTACCCCTCGCCCCGGCCGGACCCGCCGGGCTGCTGCCCGCCACCTCGCTCGTCGTGCTGCTCACGCTCGGCCAGATGCTCCTGGTGCCCGCCGCCCGGGGGCTCGTACCCGACCTGGTCGAGGACCGGCACCTCGGCCTCGCCACCGGAGCGCTCTCCTCCGTGTCCGGACTCGCCGTACTCGGCGGCAGCGCCGCCACCGGCGCCCTGCTCGACGCGCCCGCGCCGCTGCGCTGGGCCGCACTCGCCGCGGTCCCCCTCACCGGAGCCGTCCTCGCCCTGGCCCTGCCCCCGGGAGCGCCCGCGAAGCGGGAGAAAATCCCCGAGGCCATAACAAGTGTCACGCAATCCCCGGAAGGGGCTCGGGGCACTGGTGCGGGCCTACTACCCTTGAGGGGTGACTATTCGCCTGTACGACACCAGCGCCCGGCAGATCCGTGACTTCGTCCCGCTCACAGCGGGCTGTGTCTCGATCTACCTCTGTGGCGCTACCGTCCAGGCCGCCCCGCACATCGGGCACATCAGGTCCGGACTGAACTTCGACATCATGCGCCGCTGGTTCGCCTACCGCGGCTACGACGTGACGTTCGTCCGGAACGTCACCGACATCGACGACAAGATCATCACCAAGTCCGCCGAACAGGGCCGGCCGTGGTGGGCGATCGGCTACGAGAACGAGCGCGCGTTCAACGCGGGCTACGACGCGCTCGGCTGCCTCCCGCCCACCTACGAGCCCCGCGCCACCGGTCACGTCCCCGAGATGATCGAGATGATGCGCGGCCTCATCGAACGGGGCCATGCCTACGCCGCCGACGGCAACGTCTACTTCGACGTGCGCTCGTTCCCCGGCTACCTGGAGCTCTCCAACCAGGATCTGGACGACCTGCGCCAGCCCTCCGGCGACAACGAGACCGGCAAGCGCGACAAGCGCGACTTCGCCATGTGGAAGGCGTCCAAGCCCGGCGAGCCGAGCTGGGAGACGCCCTGGGGCCGCGGCCGTCCGGGCTGGCACCTGGAGTGCTCCGCCATGGCGCACAAGTACCTCGGCACCGCCTTCGACATCCACGGCGGCGGCATCGACCTGATCTTCCCGCACCACGAGAACGAGATCGCCCAGGCCAAGGCCTTCGGCGACGAGTTCGCGAAGTACTGGGTGCACAACGGCTGGGTCACCATGTCCGGCGAGAAGATGTCGAAGTCGCTGGGCAACTCCGTGCTCGTCAGCGAGATGGTCAAGGCGTGGCGCCCGATCGTGCTGCGCTACTACCTCGGCACCCCGCACTACCGGTCGATGATCGAGTACAGCGAGGAGGCCCTGCGCGAGGCCGAGTCCGCGTTCGCGCGGATCGAGGGCTTCGTCCAGCGCGTCACCGAGAAGGCCGGCGAGACCGTCGCGCCCGCCGCCGAGGTGCCGCCCGCCTTCGCCGAAGCCATGGACGACGACCTCGGTGTGCCGCAGGCCCTCGCGATCGTCCACACCACGGTCCGCCAGGGCAACTCCGCCCTCGCCGCCGACGACAAGGAAGCCGCCGTCGCACGGCTCGCCGAGGTCCGTGCCATGCTCGGTGTCCTCGGACTCGACCCGCTGGACGACCACTGGGCCGGCGAGAGCGACCGGGGCGACGACCTCCACGGCGTCGTCGACACCCTCGTCCGCCTCGTCCTCGACCAGCGCCAGTCCGCCCGCGCCCGCAAGGACTGGGCCGCCGCCGACGCCATCCGCGACCAGCTCAACCAGTCCGGCCTCGTCATCGAGGACAGCCCGGCCGGACCCCGGTGGACACTCGGCCCCCGCCAGTAGTCCCTCCATGTGCCGCCCGGCCCGCCGGGCGGCACACTCTCACTTATACGTACGCACGTCTGAAGCAACGAAACAGGTAGGTCATGGCCGGGAACAGCCAGCGCAGGAACCGCCGCACGTCCAACAAGAAGGGCATGCAGGTCGGCAGCGGTGGCCAGCGACGCCGTGGTCTCGAAGGCAAGGGACCGACGCCGCCCGCCTCCGCCCGCAAGGGACACAAGAAGAACCGCGTCGCCAACGCCCAGGCCAAGCAGGCCGCCGCCCGCCGCCCCGCCCCCCGCCGCGGCGGCGTCAAGGGCACCTCCGAGATGGTCGTCGGCCGCAACCCCGTCTACGAGGCCCTGCGCGACGGCGTTCCCGCCACCACCCTCTACGTCCAGCAGTACATCGACAACGACGAGCGCGTCCGCGAAGCCCTCCAGCTCGCCGGAGAGCGCGGCAACATCAACCTGATGGAAGCCCCGCGCCCCGAGCTCGACCGCATGACGAACGGGCTCAACCACCAGGGCCTCGTCCTCCAGGTCCCGCCCTACGAGTACGCCGACCCGCAGGACCTCACCGCCGCCGCGTACGACAACGGCGAGGACCCCCTCATCGTCGCCCTCGACGGCGTCACCGACCCCCGCAACCTCGGCGCGATCGTCCGCTCCGTCTCCGCCTTCGGCGGCCACGGCGTCGTCGTGCCCGAGCGCCGCGCGGCCGGCATGACCGCCGGAGCCTGGAAGTCCTCCGCCGGCACCGCCGCCCGTACGCCCGTCTCCCGGGTCACCAACCTGACCCGCGCCCTGGAGGCGTACAAGAAGGAAGGCATCGCGGTCGTCGGCCTCGCCGCCGACGGCGAGCACACCGTCGAGGACCTCGAAGCCCTCGGCGGCCCCGTCGTCATCGTCATCGGCAGCGAGGGCAAGGGCCTCGGCCGGCTCGTCGGCGAGACCTGCGACTACCGCGTCCGCATCTCCATGCCCGGCGGCGCCGAATCCCTCAACGCCGGTGTCGCCGCCGGAATCGTCATGTACGAGGTCGCCCGCCGCCGCGCCTGAGCACCCGGCCCGGAGGGGCCCGGCGGGGGCGCGAGCGCACGTGCGCGCGCCCCCGCGCGACCCCCCACCACCTGTTGACGGGTCTCGGACACTTCGACACCGTCAAGGCAGTGTCCTAATCACACATCACTCGGTTAGATGAGTGTGGACACCAGAACGCCTCGGTTCGACGAACTACCCGCCCTGAGCATGACCAAGGTGGACTGCGACCCCGCGCAGGTCATCGTCAACCACGCCAGCTTCCGGGTACAGCTCGCCCCCGGCCAGCGCGCGCGGCTGCGCGGTGTGAGCCCCGTCGGCCCGCCCAGGATCCCCGCCATGAGCGGCGCCGGAGCCGGCCGCGGCCGACGCGCCCCCGTCGTCTGGAGCGGCAGGTCCGCCCCCGGCGACCCCGGCGCCACCGGGCTTCTCCAGGCCGTACGGAACTCCACCGCGGGCCGCCCCGACACCGCGTACGACCCCTACGAGCCGTACGTCCCCTACGAGTCCGACCGCGGACACGGCGTCGGCACCCAGGTCATCCCGCGCCTCGACGACCTGCCCCTCGACGAGACCCAGCCCAACCCCGTCATCGGCGCACCCCGCCCCGGCGGCCCCCTGCTCCCGCCCATGCGCCGGGCCGTCGGCGCCTACGACCCCGTCGACCCCGGGCCGTACCACCCGGACCTCCACCGCGACCCGGACCGCTACGACGACGACCCCGCCGTCGACCTCACCGACGAGGACAACGGCACCCGGGGCCGGCGCCAGAACGGCGCCGACGACGTCCGGCACGCGTACTACCCCGGCCGCCGCATGAACCTCGGCGTCGTCCTCCTGCCCATGCGGGTCCTCCTCGGCTTCATCTCCATCTACGCCGGCATGGGCAAGCTCTGCGACCCCGTCTACTTCGACGGCGGCGAACGCGGCTCCATGGTCAAGTGGCTGAACTCCCTCCACCCCTGGGCCCTCGCCGAACCGCTGCGCGACTTCGCCCTGTCCCACCCGGTCGGAGCCGGCCTCTCCATCGCCTTCCTCCAGGTCGTCGTCGGCGTCCTCACCGTCCTCGGCCTCTGGCAGCGCGTCGCCGCCACCGTCGGCGCGCTGCTGTCCGCCGCCCTCCTGGTGACCGTCAGCTGGCGCACCGTCGCCGCCTACGACGCGCCCGACATCATCTTCCTGGCCGCCTGGAGCCCCCTGATCATCGCGGGCGCCCCCGTCTACTCCCTCGACGGACGCCTCGCCGGAGAGGCCTGGCGCAAGCTCGGTCCCCGCTCCGAGATCTGGGACCTGCGCCGCCGGGTCCTGCGCCGCGGCGGTGTCGTCGCCAGCATCGTCGTCGGGCTCACCCTCCTCATCGGCTCCATCCTCGGCGGCGCCGTCCGCTCCACCGAGGTCGTCACCGTCCCCGGCCCCCACGGCGTCCCCACCAACCAGCTCCCCGGCTCCCCGCTCCCCGACAAGTCCCGCGGCGGCAAGGCCTCCAAGAGCCCCACCGGCCAAGAGCCCACCCCGTCCCACAGCACCGCCCCCCACACCCCCTCCGCCGACGCCTCCACCCCCGCCACGGACAGCGTCCGCGAAACGGGCCAGGCGGCGGGCGCGGGCGCCGGACAGCCCAGCGAGACCCAGGGCACCGGCCAGCAGCCCCCGCAGCAGACCACCCCCCAGCAGCCGCCCACCACCAGCGCGGGCCCCAGCTCCTCCGGCTCCACCGGCGACGGCGGCGGCTCCACCACCGGCGGCACCGACCCCGACCCCGCCACCGGCTCCACCGGCGGCAGCGGCGACACCAGCGGCCGCAACCCCATCGGCGGCCTCCTCGGCTGACCCGGAGGCACCCGACGAGAAGGGGCGGGGCCGGAGGAAAACCTCCGGCCCCGCCCCTTCTCCGTAGCCCCGTGCCGGCTACCGCCCGTCCAGCTCCTTGGCGGCCTCGGTCAGGTCCTTCGCCGTGTCGATGGCCCGCCAGTACGCCCCGTGCGGCAACGGATACCCCGCCAGCCGCCGTTCCCTGGCCAGCCGCGGGAACGTCGTCCGCTCATGGTCCCCCCGGTCCGGCAGCAGCGCGGTGAACGCCGGGGAGAACACGTACACCCCGGCATTGATCAGATACGGCGACGGCGGTGCCTCGATGAAGTCCGTGATGTGCCCGAACGCGTCCGTCTCCACCGCCCCCCACGGAATCCTCGGACGGGCCAGCGCCAGCGTCGCGGTCGCGTCCCGCTCCGCGTGGAACGCCGCCATCTCACGCAACGAGAACCGCGTCCAGATGTCCCCGTTGGTCGCATACCAGGGCTCGTCCGGCGCCGGCAACCGGGCCGCCGCGTACTTCAGCCCGCCCCCGCGCCCCAGCGGCTCCGACTCCACCACCGTCGTCACGCGCAACGGCAGCACCGCGTCGGACAGCCACTCCTGCAACACCTCGGCGAGATGCCCGCACGAGACCACGGCATCGGTCACGCCCTCGGCGGCCAGCCAGGAAAGCTGATGGCCGATGATCGGGGTCCCGGTACCCGGGATCTCGACCATCGGCTTGGGGCGGTCATCGGTATACGGGCGCAGCCGTGACCCCTGGCCACCTGCCAGGATCACGGCCTGCGTCGGAAACGTATGCATGCCAGGCACGATATGCCGTGCCCGGCTCCGGTCGGTCAGCTGAACTGGGCGACACCCGAGGCGAACGACGTGTCACAGACGGGGCGGGAGAAACGGTGCGCCCGCGTCGGGCCGTACTGCGCGACGGCCGCCTTCCCGAGCGCCTTCGCGATCGACATGCAGTGCCGGGCGAGCGACGGTCGCCCCTCGACGGCACGTTGGAGCTCCGTCAGGGCGACACCGGGGTCCTTCTCCCGGAGCTCCACGAGGAGCCGGTCGCGCAGGATGTCCTGCGGGGCACGTTCCTTGACCTCCTTGGCGCCCTTGGCGTCGGAGACGGTACGAGCCGACGCGGCGAGCAGCTGCGAGTCGGAGTTGCTGGCTGCCCACGGCACGGCGGTGACCGCGAGGGTCCCGGACAGAACCATGACGACGGGCAGTACGAGAGCGAGAGTTCGGCCGATACGGCGCACGGAGTGGGTCACGCAGCGAGCGTAGCGGTCGGTGATGACATGGCGACATTACGTCACCCTCGCGGGGGATGGTTCGAGTGGTCTTTTCGAATCGCGTGTTGACGAGTCGGAGCGAAATGACCGTTGTGCCGGGGATTTTTCCCTCGGCTGTTCAAACCCCTCGACCGGCCCCGACGCGCGGTGGCCCCGCACGAAGATCGTGCGGGGCCACCGTACAGCGCTTGCCGGATCAGGCGGTGAGACGCTCACCCGTCGACGTGGCGAAGACGTGCAGCTCGTCCGGGCGCGGCACGACGTGCAGCTTGGTGCCCTTCTCCGGGACGGCGCGGCCGCCGACGCGGACCACGAGGTCCTTGTGCTCGCCACCGACCTCGGCGGCACCGTAGACGAAGCCGTCGGCGCCGAGCTCCTCGACCACGTTGACCGAGACGGCCAGACCGGCCGGGGCCTCCGAGGAGTCCTTGGCGAGGGTCTTCGCGGCGGCGCCACCGTGCTCGACGATGTCGAAGTGCTCGGGGCGGATACCGACCGTCACGGTCGTGTCGCCACGGTCGGCGGCGGCGGTCAGCGCCTCACGCGAGACCGGGACGACGCTGTTGCCGAACTTCACGCCACCGTCGGTGATCGGGACCTCGATCAGGTTCATCGCGGGCGAGCCGATGAAGCCGGCCACGAAGAGGTTCGCCGGCTTGTCGTACATGTTGCGCGGCGAGTCGACCTGCTGGAGCAGACCGTCCTTGAGGACCGCGACCCGGTCGCCCATGGTCAGGGCCTCGACCTGGTCGTGCGTGACGTACACGGTCGTGATGCCCAGCCGGCGCTGGAGCGAGGCGATCTGCGTACGGGTGGAGACGCGGAGCTTGGCGTCGAGGTTCGACAGCGGCTCGTCCATGAGGAAGACCTGCGGCTCACGCACGATCGCGCGGCCCATCGCCACACGCTGACGCTGACCACCGGAGAGCGCCTTCGGCTTCCGGTCCAGGTATTCGCTGAGGTCCAGCATCTTGGCGGCCTCTTCGACCTTCGCCCGGATGTCGCTCTTGTTCACACCGGCGATCTTGAGCGCGAAGCCCATGTTGTCCGCGACGGTCATGTGCGGGTAGAGCGCGTAGTTCTGGAACACCATGGCGATGTCCCGGTCCTTCGGCGGCAGGTGCGTGACGTCACGGTCACCGATGCGGATCGCACCGCCGTTGACGTCCTCAAGACCCGCGAGCATGCGCAGGGAGGTGGACTTGCCACAACCGGAGGGACCGACGAGGACGAGGAACTCACCGTCCGCGATGTCGATCTCGAGCTGGTCGACCGCGGGCTTCGTGGAGCCGGGGTAGACACGGGACGCCTTGTCGAACGTGACACTGGCCATGCTGATGCTTCTCCTCCACCGGCAGGTACGTGCCGGACGATCCGTTGTAAGGGAGTGGTCTGGTCCATCGGAGTGAACCTGCAAGGACGCTACCTGGCGGTTTCGGATCTGTCAGCAGTTCCTGGGGTGTGAGATTTCTGCACCGCGCCGCGCGCGGTGTTGGTTAGACTGCTCCGGCACGCCTCCTTAGCTCAGCTGGCCAGAGCAACGCACTTGTAATGCGTAGGTCATCGGTTCGAATCCGATAGGGGGCTCCATCGACCAGGCCGGCTCCCCGCCGGCCTGGTTTTTTCATGTCCCGCGCCGCGTCAGCGGGTAGCACCCCAATCCGATCAGCACCGCTGTCAGATGGCCGATGTCCGTGAAGGTGGGGCGGGTGATGAGGGGGACGGTGTAGATGACCAGGACCGCGAAGAGGTACGCGGGGCGCCAGGGGCGGGGGACGTAGTAGGTGAGGACCGCGACCACGCCGGCGAGGGCGTAGCTGACGCCGATGTCGAGGGTGTTGGCGGCGGAGGGCGGGGCGTGGCCGTGGTGGATGGCCCAGGCGAGTACGCCCTCGCTGACGAGGGTGGCCAGCACGTGGGCGGTGGCGGCGACGGTGAGCCAGCGCAGGGTGCCGAGGCGGCGTTCGGCGGGGGCGTGGAAGACGGTGTAGAGGATGGCGTAGGGGAGCCATTGGCCGCTGTCGATCCAGAAGGCGCTGCTGATGAGGACGCGGACGGGGTTGCGGGACAGCTCGTGGATGTTGGTGGAGCGCTGGCGGAGGAACTCCTCCTCGAAGGCCGGTGACATCTGGTGGACGATGACCGTGGTGACGAAGAGGGCGGTCAGCCAGATGTAGGTGCCGGGGGCGCTGCGGATCCAGGAGCCGGTGGCGCGGAGCCGGGCGGCGGGGGTGGTGCGGGGCCGGGTGGGCGGGGCTGGGTGGCCGGTGGGCATAGCCGATTGACGCACGCTCCTACGATCGGGGGCGTGATCGACATTCCGGATGCGCTGGTCGCTGCTCAGAACGCCTGCAACGGGGAAGCCGGGCGGGCGTTCGTCGCCGGGTTGCCGGGGATGGCGGCGGAGTTCCTGAAGCGATGGGGGCTGCGGCGGGACGGTGCGGTGATGCACGGGGTGTGTGCGCTGGTCCTGCCGGTGGTGCGGGTGGGGGACGGGCGCCCGGCGGTGCTGAAGTTGCAGTTGGTGGATGAGGAGACGGTGGGGGAGCCGGTCGCGCTGCGGTTGTGGGGGGAGGCGTCGGCCGGGGCGGTGGGGCTGCTGGAGCACGATCCGGTGACGGGGGCGATGCTGCTGGAGCGGCTGGACGGGCGGCGTTCGCTCGACGGGATGGCGGACGCGGGCCGGGCGGTGGGGGTGATCGCCGGGTTGCTGGCGGGGCTGACGGAGGTGCGGCCGCCGGCCGGGTGCGGGCTGCGGGGGCTGGGGGAGGCGGCCGAGCGGATGGTGGCCGGTGCGCCGGGGGTCGTGGCGGGCCTGGTGGACGAGGGGGAGCGGCGGTTGGTACGGGACTGCGCGGCGGCGGTGCGTGAGGTGGCGGGGGAGCCGGGGGACCGGCTGCTGCACTGGGATCTGCACTTCGGGAACGTGCTGGCGGGCCCGGACGGGCGGTGGGTGGCGATCGATCCGAAGCCGCTGGTGGGGGACCCGGGTTTCGAGCTGCTGCCCGCGTTGTGGAACCGGTTCGACGCGGACGCGGTGGGGCGGCGGTTCGACGTGCTGACCGGGGTGCTGGGGCTGGACCGGGGGCGGGCGGTGGCCTGGACGCTGGGGCGGGTGCTGCAGAACGCGTGCTGGAGCGTCGGGGACGGCGGTGCGGGTCGGCTGGTGCCGGAGCAGGCGCACATCGCCCGGGTGCTGCTGGGCCGGGGGTAGGCGGCGGCGGGCGGCCGGCGGGCGCTGTTTACGCTGCCCCCATGATTCGTACTGCTACTGCCGCCGATGTCCCCGAGCTGCACGCGATGGTGCGTGAGCTGGCCGATTACGAGAAGTCGCTGCACGAGGTGCGTGTCGCCGAGGAGCAGTTGCGGGAGGCGCTGTTCGGGGAGCGGCCGGCCGCGTTCGCGCACATCGCGGAGTCGGACGAGGACGGCTCGGTGGTGGGCTTCGCGCTGTGGTTCCTGAACTTCTCCACGTGGCGCGGGACGCACGGGATCTACCTGGAGGACCTGTACGTGCGTCCCGAGCGGCGTGGCGGCGGGCACGGGAAGGCGCTGCTGACGGAGTTGGCGCGGATCTGTGTGGAGCGGGGTTACGAGCGCCTGGAGTGGTCGGTGCTGAACTGGAACGCTCCGTCGATCGCGTTCTACGAGGCGCTGGGGGCGCGTCCGCAGGACGAGTGGACGGTGTACCGGCTGACGGACGGGGCGCTGGCGGAGCTGGGCGGGGCGGGGGTCTGACGAACCCCCGGGCCCGGGGGTTCAGGGGATGAGGACGACCTTGCCGGTGGTGCCGCGGGTTTCCAGGTCGCGGTGGGCGTCGGCGGCGCGGGCGAGCGGGTAGCTCCGGATCGCGGGGCGCAGGCGGCCCGCGGCGGCTTCGGCGAGGGCGCGGGTTTCGAGGGTGCGCAGGCCGCCGCCCCTGCTGAGCATGGCGGGGCCCAGGACGTGCTCGGAGGTGATGCCGCGTGCGGCGAGTTCCTCGTCGGTCAGGGTGAGGGGGCGGCCGCCCGCCCAGCCGTAGACGAGGTGCTGTCCGCCCTTGCCGAGGAGGTCGACGGCGGCGCGGGCGGTGGTGGAGCCGACGCAGTCGTAGACGACGGTGGCGCGGCGGCCGAGGGCGTCGAGGTGGGTGCGGACGTGGCGGGGCCAGTCGGGGCGGGTGTAGTCGACGGCGAGGTCGGCGCCGTTGTCCCGGACGAGGGTGGTCTTGGCGGGGCCGCCGGCGAGGCCGATGACGGTGGCCCCGGCGTTCCTGGCGTGCTGGACGAGCAGGGTGCCGATGCCTCCGGCGGCGGCGGTGACGAGTGCGACGGAGTCGGGGCCGAGCGGGGTGAAGGCGAGGATGCCGAGGGTGGTGCGGCCGGTGCCGATCATGGCGACGGCCTCGGCGTGGCCCAGTCCTTCGGGTATGCGGTGGAGCCGTTCGGCGTCGGTGACGGCGAGTTCGGCGTAGCCGCCGGGGCCGGTGCCGAGGTGGGCGACGACGTCCTGGCCGAGCCAGCCGGGGTCGGTGCCTTCGCCGAGCGCGTCGACGGTGCCGGCGACTTCGCGGCCCGGGACGGTGGGGAGCGGGGTGGGGGCGGGGAAGGGGCCGGTGTGGCCCTGGCGCAGGGTGGTGTCGAGGAGGTGTACGCCGGCGGCGCGGACGGCGATGCGGACCTGGCCGAGGCCGGGCTCGGGGTCCTCGGTCCGTTCGTAGCCGAGGTTCTCGGCGGGGCCGAAGGCGTGGAGGCGTACGGCGTGCATGGCGGGCTCCCCCGGGGTGGTGTGGGTTTCGTCGGGCCCACCCTCTGACCTCAAGCATGGTTGAGGTCAAGGGGTGGCGGGGCGTTGTCAGTGGTGTGCGTCACGATGGGGGCATGGTGCGCAGTGGTGGTCGGAGTGGTGGCGGGATCGCGGCGGCGCGGCGTCCGGAGGTGCGGTTGCCGCCGCTGACGGATTTCGAGGGGGGCGGACTGGAGGCCGACGGGGATTACGACGGGGTGCGGTTCGGGTCCGTGGATCTGGCGGACGAGTCGGGCCGGGGGGCCCGGTTCATGGACTGTGCGCTGGAGGGCTGCGCCCTGGACCGTACGGAGCTGAGCCGGGCGCGGTTCATCGACTCGGTCCTGACGGGGGTACGGGGGGTGGGCACGGATCTCTCGTCGGCGTCGCTGCGGGACGTGGAGGTGGTGGACGCGCGCCTGGGCGGGGTGCAGTTGCACGGGGCGGTGCTGGAGCGGGTGCTGGTGCGGGGCGGGAAGATCGATTACCTGAATCTGCGCGAGGCCCGGCTGAAGGACGTGGTCTTCGAGGGCTGTGTGCTGGCGGAACCGGATTTCGGGGGCGCGCAGCTGACCCGGGTGGAGTTCCGGGACTGTGTGCTGAAGCGGGTGGACTTCAGCGCGGTGCGGATGGAGTCGGTGGATCTGCGGTCGGTCGCGGAGCTGGACATCGCGCGGGGTGTGGAGCGGCTGGCGGGTGCGGTGATCAGCCCGGCGCAGCTGATGGAGCTGGCTCCGGCGTTCGCGGCGCAGATCGGGGTGCGCGTGGAGGCGTGAGGCGGTCTGCGGGGCCGGTCAGAGGCGGGGGAAGCGGGCCTGGAGGTCCCAGACGGCGGGGTTGTCGGCGAGGCCCTCGTGCATGTCGGCGAGGTCGGCGATCAGGTCGTGCAGGAAGTCGCGGGCCTCGCGGCGCAGGAGGGAGTGGCCGAAGGTGAGGGGCGGTTCCTCGGGGTCCATCCAGTCGGCCTCGATGTCGACCCAGCCGAAGCGGCGTTCGAAGAGCATGCGGTCGGAGGACTCGGTGAAGTCGAGTTCGGCGTACTGGCGGCGGTGCGAGCGGCTGCCGCGGGGGTCCTGGTCGATCTGTTCGACGATGTCGCACAGGGCCCAGGCGAAGTCGAGCACCGGCACCCATCCCCAGGCTGTGGATACTTCGCGGTCCTCCTTGGTGTCCGCGAGGTAGACGTCCCCGGAGAACAGGTCGTGGCGCAGGGCGTGGACGTCCGCCCGGCGGTAGTCGGTCTGCGGGGGGTCGGGGAAGCGGCGGGAGAGGGAGTAGCCGATGTCGAGCACGGTTCGATGGTGTCATGCCCGGCGTGTCGGCCTCGCACCAGCGGCCCGGGGGCGGCGGCGCCTCCGGTGCGGCCGGCGTCGGGCGGGCGGCCGTTGGGCATCGCGCCGGCGCACCGCCCCGGAGTCCGACATTCCGCACATAGGATCATCGGCGTGGATCATCGAACCCCGGTACGCGGCGCAGTCCCCAGGGTGGCCCGGACCGCCCTCCCGTTGCTCGTCCTCGCGCTCCTCGCGCCCGCCTGTTCCGGCGGGGTGGAGGGCAAGCCGGGCGCGTCCGGGGTGCGCGATCCGTACTTCCCGAAGCTGGGCAACGGCGGCTACGACGTGTCGCACTACGCCATCACGCTGGACGTGGACCCGGACGAGCAGCGGCTGCGCGGCAGTGTCGAGATCACCGCGCGGGCCACTCAGGACCTCAGTTCGTTCAATCTGGACCTGGCCGGGCTGACCGTGGACTCGGCGACGGTGGAGGGGCGTCCGGCCGCCGTCAACCGGGCGGGCGACGAGCTGACGCTGCGTGCGGACGCGAAGGCCGAGGACCGGCTGCGCCGGGGCGAGACGTTCCGGGTGGTCGTGCGCTACTCGGGCTCGCCGAAGACGATCACCGATCCGGACGGGTCCGAGGAGGGCTGGCTGCCCACCGACGACGGGGCGGTCGCGCTCGGCGAGCCGACCGGTTCGATGGCCTGGTTCCCGGGCAACCACCACCCGAGCGACAAGGCCGCGTACGACCTGACGGTCACCGTCCCGAAGGGGCTGACGGCGGTCTCCAACGGGGTGCTTGCCGGGCCGCCGACGACGGAGAAGGGCCGCACCACCTTCCGCTGGCACACCGCGGAGCCGATGGCGAGCTATCTCGCGACGCTGGCGGTCGGGCGGTTCGAGACGAAGACGTCGACCATGGCGGGCGGGATCACGGTGTTCACCGCCGTGGACCCCGAGGTGGCGAAGGCGAGCGCGCGGACGGTGGCCCGGGTGCCGGAGGTGGTGGCGTGGGAGGCCGAGCACTTCGGTCCGTACCCGTTCTCGGCGACCGGCGCGATCGTGGACCGCGAGGACGACTCCGGGTACGCGCTGGAGACGCAGAACAGGCCGTTCTTCCCGGGCCCGCCGAGCGTCGGGCTGCTCGTCCACGAGATGGCGCACCAGTGGTTCGGCGACTCGGTCACGCCGAAGAGCTGGCGCGACATGTGGCTGAACGAGGGGCCGGCGACGTACGCGGAGTGGCTGTGGGAGGAGGAGAAGAACGGCACCCCGGCCGAGGAGTCGTTCGAGGACGCCTACGAGGACGAGGACAACTGGGCGTTCCCGCCCGCCGATCCGCCCTCGGCGGCGGCCGTCTCCGACGACCCGGTGTACGGGCGCGGGGCGATGGTCATCCACAAGATCCGTGAGGCGGTGGACGACGACGAGGAGTTCTTCGCGCTGCTGAAGGGCTGGACGAAGGCGCACCGGCACGGCAACGCGTCGACGGCGGACTTCACCGCGTACGTGGAGAAGGAGACCGGGCAGGATCTGTCGGGGCTGTGGAAGGCGTGGCTGTACGGCAGGAGCCGGCCCGCCGCGGACGGCTGACCGGCTCCTGGCCGAGGCATTCGGGTTACTTGACGTTGACGCCGTTCCAGGCGGCGTCGACGGCTTCGAGTTCGGCGCTGTCGGCGCCGTACAGGTCGGTCGCGGCCTGCTCGGTGGCGGTGCGGGCGTCCGCGTAGTCGGTGGTGGAGGTCATGTACTCGGAGAGGGCCTTGTACCAGATCTGGACGGCCTTGTCCCGGCCGATGCCGGTGACGGTGGAGCCGTCGGCGGTGGGGGAGTCGTAGTCGACGCCGTTGATGGTCTTGGCGCCGCTGCCCTCGGCGAGCAGGTAGAAGAAGTGGTTGGCGACGCCGGAGGAGTAGTGGACGTCGAGGTTGCCGACGCTGCTGTCCCAGTAGTCGGCCGAGCCGCCGTCCTTGCTGGGCTCGTCCATGTAGCGCAGCGGGCTGCCGTCGCCGTTGATGTCGATCTTCTCGCCGATGAGGTAGTCGCCGGCGTCGGTGGTGTTGTCGGCGAAGAACTCGACGGCGGTGCCGAAGATGTCGCTGGTGGCCTCGTTGAGCCCGCCGGACTCGCCCGAGTAGTTGAGGTCGGCGGTGGAGGCGGTGAGGCCGTGGCTCATCTCGTGGCCCGCGACGTCGACCGCGGTGAGGGCGCTCTTGTTGTCGGCGCCGTCGCCGTAGGTCATGCAGAAGCAGCTGTCGTCCCAGAAGGCGTTGACGTACGCGTTGCCGTAGTGGACGCGGGAGTAGGCGGCCTTGCCGTCGCCCGCGATGCCGTCGCGGCCGAACGCGGACTTGTAGAAGTCCCAGGTCAGGGCGGCGCCGTAGTGGGCGTCGACGGCGGCGGTCTGGCGGTCGTCGCCGGTGCCGTCGCCCCAGGTGTCGTCGTCGTCGGTGACGAGGGAGCCGGTGCCGCTGGAGCCCTGGTTCAGGTCGTACGTCTTGTGGCCGCCGCGGTCGCCGTCGGTCAGTTCGAAGCCGGAGCCGGACGCGGTGGTGGTGAGGTCGACCTTGCCGCTGTACTGGCTGTTGCCGACGCCGGCGGTCTCGATCTCCTCGTAGCTCTGGAGGACCTTGCCGGTGGTGGCGTCGGTGATGACGCGCTTGCGGCTGGGGGTGCCGTCCTTCTGCACGCCGGTCTTCACCGACTCCAGGGCGAGGACGGGGGTGCCGCTGCCCGCCCAGATCACCTTGCGGGCGCTCGCCGCGGTCTTGATCTTCGCCGTCGTGGACGGCACGGATATGCGTGCGGTGGTGGCCTTGGTGACGCTCTTGAGCTTGCCGTTCGCGGCGGTGTGCGTGACGAGGTCGCCGCCGAGGACGGGCAGGCCGTCGTAGGTGCGCTCGTAGCGGGTGTGGACCGTGCCGTTGGCGTCCTTGATCACGTCACGGACGATCAGCTTCTCCTTGCCGCCGAGCTTCAGCGTGCTCGCGGTCGAAGAGGCGTCGGTCTGGGCGGACTTGATGGCGGCGGTACGGGCCGACGCGCTGCTGAAGGCCGGGGTGGAGACGGGGGAGACGGAGGGGGAGTCGCCCGGGGTGTTCGGGTGGGCGTTCGCCGCACCGGTCTGCATCCCGACGACGACCATCGCGGCCACGGCGGCCAGGGCTGCGGCACGACGGGTGTTCATGTGGGGGGTCATACGTGCTCCGTTGCTCGTTCCGTGGGGGGTTACGAGCCGAGAGCGTGCCACCGAATGACCGCTATTGACGGTGTACTAACAAATACCTCACATTTCTTTGACCAGTTCTTGTCCGACTGGGGTGCGTTCGTGTCCGTTATCCGGCGGACTTGGGGCGAGTCGGGCCCGGGAGCGGACACGCGGGAGCCCCCGGCCGCAGGACGTTCGGCCGGGGGCTCCTGTGAAGCGGACGTACGGAGCGTCAGAGACGGAGCGTCAGAGAGTGACGCCGAAGTCCTGCGCGATGCCGCGCAGGCCGGAGGCGTAACCCTGGCCCACGGCGCGGAACTTCCACTCGGCGCCGTTGCGGTACAGCTCGCCGAAGACCATGGCGGTCTCGGTGGCGGCGTCCTCGCTCAGGTCGTAGCGCGCGATCTCCGCGCCGCCGGCCTGGTTCAGGATGCGGATGTAGGCGTTGCGCACCTGGCCGAAGTTCTGGCTGCGGGTCTCGGCGTCGTAGATGGAGACCGGGAAGACGATCTTGTCGACGTCGGCCGGCAGGGCCGCCAGGTTGACGTTGATCTGCTCGTCGTCGCCCTCGCCCTCACCCGTGACGTTGTCACCGGTGTGCACGATGGTCTGGTCCGGCGTCGCCTTGTTGTTGAAGAAGACGAAGTGGGCGTCCGAGTAGACCTTGCCCTCCGCGTTGACCGCGATCGCCGAGGCGTCGAGGTCGAAGTCGGTGCCGGTGGTGGTACGGACGTCCCAGCCGAGGCCGACCGTGACGGCGGTGAGGCCGGGGGCCTCCTTGGTGAGGGAGACGTTGCCGCCCTTGGACAGGCTTACTGCCATGGGAAGTCCCTTTCATCTGTCGGGTACGGGCTTCGTGCCATCACGAAGCTACCGTCACCGTTCATAACGCCGACAGGGGACCGGGAGGTTCCGTCCGCCTTTACTTTCTTTGCCGAAAGGGTGTTCGGGGCATCTCAAAAGGAGGTGACGAACACCCGCCGGGGCAGGGAACATGGGTGTCATGTCCGGGCCCTATGTCATCCGCGGTTCGGTCTCCCTGCCGGAGGCCGAGCTCATGTGGCGTTTCTCGCGGTCCTCCGGGCCCGGCGGGCAGCACGTCAACACCAGCGACACGCAGGTGGAGCTGCGCTTCGACCTCGCGGCCACCGAGGCACTGCCCGAGGTGTGGAAGGAACGCGCCCTCGAACGGCTCGCGAGCCGGCTGACCGACGGCGTGATCTCCGTCCGCGCCTCGGAGCACCGCTCCCAGTGGCGCAACCGCGAGACCGCCGCCGTCCGGCTCACCTCCCTGCTGGCCGAGGCCACCGCCCCGCCCCCCAGGCCGCGCGTGAAGCGCAAGGTGCCCCGCGGCATCAACGAGCGCCGGCTGCGCGAGAAGAAACAGCGCGGCGACACGAAGCGCGGCCGCTCGGGCCGCGACTGGTAACCGCAGCGGCCACGTCCGGCCCCGCCCGCCCGGCCCCGACCCCCGAGCCGCCGCCCGCCCGGACCCGCCGATCCGGCCCCGAGGCCCGCGCGGGACCGACCCGCCGCCCGACGCGCCCCCCCGGCCCGCCGCCCGCCCGGAACCGTCGCCTGCCGGGACCCCCGCCCCGCCGCCAGCCCCGGCCCCCGGCCCGCCGCCTCAGCCCAACTGCCGGTAACGCCCGCGAAAATACGTCAGCGGGCCGCTCTCACCGCTCGGCACCCGCGCGCCGAGCACCCGCCCGATCACCAGCGTGTGGTCGCCCGCGGGCACCCGCTGCTCCGTCCGGCACTCCAGCGTCGCGAGCGCCCCGCCGACCAGCGGGGCCCCGGTGATCTCGCCGCGCGCGTACGGGATGTCCTCGAACAGCAGCCGGTCGCTGATCCGGCCCTTCATCGCGAACCGCCCGGCGACGTGCCGCTGACTCTCCGCCAGCACCGAGACCGCCCACAGCGGCTGCTCCGCCAGCAGGTCGTCCATCCGGGAGTCGTTGCGCAGGCTCACCATCACCAGCGGCGGGTCGAGCGACACCGACATGAAGGCGGTCGCGGTCATGCCGACGTCCTCGCCGCGCCCGTCTTCGTCGAGCGGCGGCTCCTGGGCGGTGATCAGCACCACGCCGGCGGCCAGCCGGGCGAGGGCACCGCGGAACTCTTCGTTGCTCACCCCCTCAGCATGGGGGACGGGCTCGGTACGCGGGGTGGGGGGCTTCGTCTGCAACACACCGGGAACGCTAGCCGTGCCCGGTATGCCCCCGCATCGGGCCAGGGGACCAGCCGGGTCCTAGGACCCGTCGCCGAATTGCCGTCCGCCGACGGGCTTCTCCACGACCCCTTTGCCGAATCTTGTGACTTGAGTCACAGAGTGCAATATTTGTTGACCCTGTGTACCGGGTGCACAGCTCGCTGTGATTCAGTGGCCGTGACACTGCAGTAAGTACGTCACGTACGTCGATATGAAATCTGGAGTGCTGTCGAGGTCTCGGGGAGTGCGAGCAATGGAGGCCGAGTCGGAGCCGTACGTCCGTCTTGCGACGATGCGGCAGCTGCACCAGGCCGTGGCCGATCTCAACACGGCGCGGAGCCTGGCCGACACACTGCAGACCGTGGCCGACGGGATCGTCGCCGGTCTCGGTTACGAGCTGGCCTGCGTCAACCTCGTCCGCCCGGACGGCGATCTCGTCGTCGCCGCTTTCGCCGGCAACCACGCCGCCGAGGCCCTGATCACCGGCCGGGTCGGCTCCCGCTCCTCCTGGGAGCGGCGGCTCGCCATGGGTGAGATATGGGACGAGCTGCGCTTCATACCGCACACCGACGGCTGGATACTCCTCGACGACGACGTACCGCAGTGGCACACCGAGGGCCCCGAGCCCCGCTTCGAGGACGAGTGGCACCCGCAGGACCGGCTCTACGCCCCGATGTACGCCTCCGGCAGCGGCTCCGACCTCCTGGGCGTCATATCCGTCGACCGGCCCCGCAACGGCCGCCGCCCGGGCGCCTGGGGGCGCGAGGCCCTCCAGATGTACGCCTCGCAGTCCGCCATCGCGATCAGCAACGCGAGGCTCCGGGCCAACATGCAGCGGGCCCTGGTCCGCCTGGAGCGCGAGCAGCAGGCGCTGCGGGCCAGCGAGGAGTCCTTCCGCCAGGCCTTCGAGTACGCCCCCAGCGGCATGGCCATCGCCGAGGTGGGCGGCGACCAGCACGGGCGGCTGCTGCGGACCAACGACGCGCTGTGCCGGCTGCTGGGCCGCCCCGCCTCGGTGCTGCGCCGCTATTCGTTCGCCGACCTGGTCCACCCCGAGGACATCGGCACCCTGCTCCGTACCTCCGCCGAGGGCGGCCGCGCCGAGCTGCGGCTCGGCCGCCGGGACGGCACCTATCTCTGGGTCTCGCTGCGCAACTCCGTCGTCGCGGACACCGCGGACGGGCCGCGCTTCCTGCTGACGCATGTCGAGGACATAGAGGAGCGCAAGCGCCACGAGCTGAACCTCGCCCACCGCGCCTCGCACGACGCGCTGACCGGGCTGCCCAACAGCGCGGAGCTGCGCTCCCGGCTCGGCTCCCGGCTGTGCAACCGCCCGGACGCGGCGGCCACCACCGACGTGGAAGCGCTGGACGCGGCGTACGGCGACGCGGACGACGTGCGGGCGCAGGGCTTCACGCCGGGCGGTCCGGGCGCGACCGCGTTCGACCACCATGTGCACGCGGTCGCGCCGGACGCGGAGCACGACGACGGTTCGAAGGGGCTCGCGGTCCTCTTCTGCGACCTGGACGGCTTCAAGTCGATCAACGACCGCTTCGGCCACCACACGGGTGACGCGGTTCTCATCGAGGTGGCCCGCCGGCTCACCACGTGCGTACGGGACGGGGACACGGTCGCCCGGCTCGGGGGTGACGAATTCGTCGTCCTCGCGGACGGCCTGGGCGCGGCGGACGCCGCGGACCTGGCGGTACGCCTGCGAAACGCCATCATTCCGCCCATCCGGGTCGACGGGCGGGCGGTGCGGGTCGGGGCGAGCTTCGGCATCGGCTGGGCGGCCTGCGGGATGACGGCCGAAGAGGTGCTGCGCTCCGCCGACCAGCGGATGTACATCGAGAAGCGGTCGCGTGCGAAGGTTCACCGCAGAGCCGGCTGACGTTCGCCGCGGCTACCCGTCCGGGTTCCCGCCGCGACCTGCGGCAATTCTTGGCGTGGTCCATTCGGGGTAGGCTCGGCCGGTCGGCGACGGCTGGCGATATTCGGCGACGGCTGGCGACATGGTGAGGAGTGACCCAGGGATGGCCGGGAACAACGGCGCGAGCACACCCGAGGACGACGATCCGTTCGGCTACCTCTACGAGGACGGGCAGGCGGCCGGTGCGCAGCCTCCGGGGCAGGGCGGTTACGGCTACCCGGGTCCAGCCGCTCAGCCAGGTGTGCCCCGGACCTCGTACAACCAGGTGCGGACCGTCGGCGAGCGCCAGTACGGGCAGCAGGTCCCGCACCAGCAGCCGTACGGGCAGCCGCAGGCGCCCTACGGCCAGCCGAATGGCCAGTACGGCCAGCAGAACGCGCAGTACGCGGCCCCGGAGACGTATCCCGGCGGCGCGGCCACCGCTCAGGTGCCGCAGCAGGGCGGGCGCGGCGGTTCCGGCGGGTCGGGCAAGGGCGGTCCGAACACCAAGGGCCTGCTGATCGCCGCGGTCGCGGTGGTCGCGGTGGTGCTCATCGGCATCGGCGCGGCGCTGATGACGGACGACGGCGACAAGGACAAGAAGAAGGACGAGGCGACCTCGTCGGCGGGTCCCGGCGCGGAGGTCGAGCAGTCGCCGACGCCGGAGCCCTCCCCGTCCTCCTCGGCCCCGGTCGAGCTGCCGAAGCAGGACGCGGCGTCGCTGAAGCTGGGCGGCACGGCGCAGCTCGACAACTCCGTGAAGGGTGCCAAGAGCGCCAGCGGGCAGTACATCAACCTCAACGAGGTCGGCCGGTCGGCGACCTGGTCGGTCGAGGTGCCGGAGGCCGGTGAGTACACGCTGTTCGTGACGTACGGCGTGCCGGGCAAGGACGCGAAGACGTCCCTGACGGTCAACTCCGAGGACCCGCGCGGCATCAACATGAAGAACTACGCCAACGCCCCCGAGGGCGACCTGGAGAAGGGCTGGACCCGCACCTTCGCCTACGTGAACCTCGTCAAGGGCGAGAACACGCTGATGATCTCGTGCAACGAGGGCGACGAGTGCGACGCCAACCTCGACCAGCTGTCGCTGAAGGCCGGTCACCAGACCAGCTGATCCGTCCCACCACCGCGCGCCGCGGCCCCCTCGCCTCCGGGTGAGGGGGCCGCGGCGTCTCCGGCTCAGCCCATCAGGGCGAGGAAGCCGGCCACCGTCGCGGCCATGGCCTCACGGCCGGGTGCGATGTACTTGCGGGGGTCGACGCCCGTGGTGTTCTCGGCCAGGTGGGCGCGTACGGCTCCGGTGAACGCGGTGTTCAGGGCGGTGCCGACGTTGATCTTGACCATGCCGGAGGAGGCGACGGCCCGGCGGATCTCGTCGTCCGGGACGCCGCTGGAGCCGTGCAGGACGAGCGGGACGGGGACGGCGTCGCGCAGCCGGCCGATCAGCTCGTGGTCCAGGGCGGCGGTGCGCTCGGTCATGGCGTGCGAGGAGCCGACCGCGACGGCCAGGGCGTCCACGCCGGTCGCGGCGACGTACGCGGCGGCCTCGGCCGGGTCGGTGCGGACGCCGGGGGCGTGGGCGTCGAGCGGGGCCTCGCCCTCCTTGCCGCCGACCTTGCCGAGTTCGGCCTCGATCCAGATGCCGCGCTCGTGGCCCCAGGCGACGGCTTCGGCGGTGGCCCGGACGTTGTCCTCGTAAGCGAGCTTGGAGGCGTCGAACATCACCGAGCCGAAGCCCTCGTCGTGGGCGCGGTGCAGCAGGTCCACGGACTCGACGTGGTCGAGGTGGAGGGCGAGCGGGGCGCTGGAGGTGCGGGCGACGGCTGCGGCGGCCGCGGCGATGGCGGTGAGCCGGCCGCCGTGGAACTTCACGGCGTTCTCGGAGACCTGGAGGATGGCGGGGGCCCCGGCGCGCTCGGCGCCGGTGGCGATGGCCTCCGCGTGTTCCAGCGTGATGACGTTGAAGGCGGCGACCCCGTGTCCCCGTGCCTGGGCGGCGGAGACGAGTTCACCGGTGCTGACGAGCGGCATTGCTGACCTCTGTGGTTTCCCCGGGCCCGGCGGGCGGGCCCGGTGCGGTGCGGGGGCGCGGCGTCAGGCCGTGCCCGCCGCGTGTTCCTCGATGGCGACGCGCGGCAGCAGTTCCTCGTACGCCGCGCGGTCGAAGTCGCCCGCGGTGGGGGCCAGCACGGTCGCCGTCGACAGTGCCACCGCCCGTCGCAGCCGGTCCGGCCAGCTCAGGGACTCCACGAGGCCGGACAGCAGCCCGGCCACCGCGGAGTCGCCCGCTCCGGTCGGGTTGCCCTTGACGGGGGCGGGCGGCGAGGCCCGCCAGACGCCGTCCGGGGTGACCGCCAGCATGCCGTCCGGGCCCAGCGAGGCGATGACCCCGTGGGCGCCGCGGCGGCGGGCGTCACGGGTGGCGCGCAGTGGCTCGCGGGAGCCGGTGAGCTGGGCGAGCTCGTCGGCGTTCGGCTTGATCAGGTCGGGGCGGGCGGCGATGCCCCGGCGCAGCGGTTCGCCGCTGGTGTCCAGGAGGACGGGGACGCCGGCGGTGCGGGCGAGCCGGACGAGTTCGGCGTAGGCGCCGACGTGGATGCCGGGCGGCAGGCTGCCGCACAGGGCGACGGCGTCGGCGGTGTCCAGCAGCCGGGTGTACGTGCCGAGGAAGGCGGTCCACTCCTCGGCGGTGACGTGCGGTCCGGGTTCGTTGAACTGGGTGGTGTCGCCGGTGGTGCCGTCCACGACCGCGAGGGTGCGGCGGGTGTCGCCGGAGACGGGGACGAGCGCGTCGGTGAGGGTGGCGCCCTGCCGGGGGAGCGCGGCGAGCAGGTCGCGCAGAACCGTTCCGGTGGCGCCTCCGGCGAAGCCGGTGACGACGGTGTCGTGGCCGAGGGCGGTGAGGACGCGGGCGACGTTGAGGCCCTTGCCGCCGGGGCGCTCGGAGAGGTCGGTGACGCGGTGGCTGGAGTGCGGTACGAGGGCGGGGATGCCGTAGGTCAGGTCGAGTGCCGTGTTCAGCGTGACCGTGAGGATCACCTCGGCCGCCCCTTCGCTCCGTGCTGAGCGCTGATTCCGTGCCGGAACGCGCTTTCTGTGCTGGTTTCCCGGGTGATCATGCCAAAGAGGGAGGCGGTCGGCCCAGGCCTCCGGGCCAACCGCCGTCTCTTCGTTACGTACCCGGCTCACGCGGAGTCACGTACTCGGCTCACGCGGAGCCGCGTACCCGGCTCACGTGGAGTCGCGTACTCGGCTCACGCGGGAACGGCCTCGGGCCGGATGATCCACTCGCCCTTGCGCATGACGCCCCGGAGGCGGAAGTCCTCGTCCAGGACGACCAGGTCGGCGTCCTTGCCGGGCTCCAGCGAGCCGACCTTGTCGTACACGCCGAGGAGCCGGGCGGGGTTGGCGGAGATGGACTGCACCACGTCGTCGACCGGGATGCGGTCGATGGTCACGGCCCGGTGGAAGGCGGTGTCCAGGGTGAGAGTGGAGCCGGCGATGGAGTTGCCCTCGACGAGCCGGGCGACGCCGTTCTCGACGTTCACGGCGAGCGGGCCCAGCTGGTAGCGGCCGTCGCCGAAGCCGGCCGCGTCCATGGCGTCGGTGATCAGGGCGACGCGGTGGGCGCCCGCGTGGTGGTAGGCGAGCTGGAGTGCGGCCGGGTGCAGGTGCGTGCCGTCGTTGATCAGCTCGACGGTGATCCGCTCGTCCTCCAGGAGGGCGGCGATCGGGCCGGGCACGCGGTGGCCGAGGCCGGGCATCGCGTTGTAGAGGTGCGTGGCGACGGTGGCGCCGGCGTCGATGGCCTCGACGGTCTGCTCGTACGTGGCGTCGGTGTGGCCGATGGCCGCGATGACGCCGTTCTCGGCGAGCAGCCGTACGGACTCGATGCCGCCGGGCAGTTCGGTGGCGAGCGTGAACATCTTCGCGGTGTCGCGTGCGGCGTCCATCAGCTTGCGGACCTCGGCCGGGTCCGGGTCGCGGAGCAGGTCCTCGCTGTGGGCGCCCTTGCGGCAGGGGGAGATGAAGGGGCCCTCGAAGTGGATTCCGGCGAGGTCGCCCTGCTCGACCAGTTCGGAGAGGATTCCGGCGCGTTCGGCGAGGAAGTCCATCTCGCCGGTGACGGTGGAGGCGACCAGGGTGGTGGTGCCGTGCTCGCGGTGGGTGCGGACGCCGGTGAGGACGTCCTCGACGGTGCCGGAGGTGAAGGAGCCGCCACCGCCGCCGTGGTTGTGCATGTCCACGAAGCCGGGGACGATCCAGTGGCCGGAGAGGTCCAGGGTGCGGGCGTCCTCGTTCCGGCTGCCGGAGATCCGGGTGCCTTCTACGATCACCCGCCCGTCCTCGACGGTTCCGGTGGGCAGTACCACCCGGGCCCCTGCGAGAACGGTGCTGTCTGCGCGTCCGGCCATCAGGCGGATACCTCCGTGGAGAGAAGATCCCAGGCGAGCAGCCCTGCGCCCAGGCATCCGGCGGTGTCCCCGAGGGCCGCCGGGACGATGTGGGGCAGCTTCTGGAACGTGACGCGTTCCTCGACGGCCGCACGGAGTGGTGTGAACAAGGTTTCCCCGGCCTCGGCGAGACCGCCACCGATGATGATCGTGCGCGGGTCCAGCAGGGTGAGCGCGGTGACGAGGCCGGCGGCGAGCGCGTCGACGGCGTCGCGCCAGACGGCGACGGCCTTCGGGTCGCCCGACTCGACGGCTTTGGCGCAGTCGGCGGCGTCCGCCTCCGGGTCGCCGGAAGCCGCCGCCCAGGCGCGGCTGACGGCGGATGCGGAGGCCAGGGTCTCCAGGCAGCCGCGCTGGCCGCAGCCGCAGTCCGGGCCGTCCGGCCGGACCACGATGTGGCCGATCTCGCCCGCGTAGCCGTGGGCGCCCTCCTCGATCGCGTCCCCGATGCCGATGGCTCCGGCGATGCCGGTGCCGAGCGGGACGAACAGGAAGCGGTCCGCGCCCCTGCCGGCGCCGATCCGGCCCTCGGCGAGCCCTCCGGTGCGCACGTCGTGGCCGAGCGCCACCGGCACTCCGCCGAGCCGGTCGCCGAGCAGCCGGCGCATGGGTACGTCGCGCCAGCCGAGGTTGGTGGCGTAGACGGCGATCCCGTTCTCGGCGTCGACGATGCCGGGGACGGCGACGCCCGCGGCCAGGGCGCTCTGCCCGAAGTGCTTCTCGCCGTGTGCGCGCAGGTCGGCGGCGAAGGTGAGGATCGACTCCACGACGGCGTCGGGTCCGCGCTCTCTGCCGGTCGCGCGCCGTGCCTCGTGGAGCAGGGCGCCGTCGGCCCCGACCAGTGCGGCCTTCATTCCGGTGCCGCCCACATCGAGGGCGATGACGTGTTTCACGGGAAACAGTTTCGCCCGACGGACCCCAAAAGGTCTAGTCCACTATCCCTGTTTGTTGCGCATCCATACAAAATCCCCGGTACCGGTTACGGGGATCGGCCCGGATTGTCGAGAACGGCCCCCGGTCCGGCCGGGGGCCCGGCTCACCCCGGCAGGATGACGCTGCGCGACAGATTGCGCGGATGGTCCGGGTCGTACCCCTTCGACTCGGCCAGCACCACCGCGAGCCGCTGCGCCCGGATCAGATCGGCCATCGGGTCCGCCGAGCGGTGGGCGACCAGCGTCCCGCCGACCGCGGCCACCTCGCCCGCCAGGCCCTCGGGCAGGGCGCCGAAGACCCAGGCCACCCGGTTCGGCCCGGTGATCGAGATGGGGCCGTGGCGGTACTCCATCGCGGGGTACGACTCGGTCCAGGCGCCCGCCGCCTCGCGCATCTTCAACCCGGCCTCCTGGGCCAGGCCGTACGTCCAGCCGCGTCCGAGGAACGTCCACTGCTCGGCCGCGACCACCGCCTCGTCCAGCGGCTCGGTCACCGCCAGCTCCGCGTCCACGGCCGCCTCGGTGACCGTCTTCACGCCCGCCGGGAGCGGCCCCGCCGCCTCCAGGCCCGCCCGCAGGAAGGCGAGCGCGGTGGTGGCGAACCGGGTCTGGACCACCGATTCCTCGTCGGCCCAGTCCAGCACGGCCACCGCGTCGGCCGCCTCCATCACGGGCGTCTTCGGGTCGGCGGTCAGCGCGACGGTGGCCGTCCTCCCGCGCAGCTCGCCCAGGAGTGCCAGCACCTCGCTCGTCGTACCCGACCGGGTGATCGCGACCACCCGGTCGTACGGCCGCCCGACGGGGAACTCCGACGAGGCGTACGCGTCCGTCTCGCCCTGCCCGGCGGCCTCCCGCAGCGCCGCGTAGGCGATGGCCATGAACCAGGAGGTGCCGCACCCGGTGACGGCGACCCGCTCACCGGGCCGCGGCAGCCCGTCGAACTCCGCGCCCGCCTGCGCGGCACGCCGCCAGCAGCTGGGCTGGGTGGCAATTTCAGATGCGGTACGGGACATGCGGGACGGCTCCTTGCGGCTGGGCGGGTGGGGCTGCGGGAGGAACGGCTCGGCGATACCGGCGACGCCGGGGGTTGAAGGTCTGGACCAATAAGACCCTTACGTCGAGACCTACTTAGCAGCCGCCGCACGTCCCGTGCAATGCTGCTGCGTTGTGGAGGCGATGGCTCCGTGGTGTAGACCTTTGCGTCGATGGCGGAGAAAATCGCAGCCCACCCGAAGGGCCTCCTGCGGATGCGGGGACCGCGGGAGGCGTAAACGACGAGGACGGACAGGCTGTGCAGCGGCGTTACTTGGGACTGACGGCGGCTGTCGCCGCACTGGGGATGACGGCCACGCTGGCGGGCTGCGGAGGCAGCGGCGGCTCGGGAGACGTCACGCTGAAGCTGGTCGCCGCCGACTACGGCACGAGCGACGCGAACAAGTCCGACAAGTACTGGGACGGAGTCGCCCGCAGCTTCGAGGCGTCCCACCCCGGCATCAAGGTCGAGGTCACCGTCTACCCCTGGACGGACGTGGACCGCAAGGTCGCCGAGATGGTGAAGGCGGGCGATGCGCCCGACATCGCGCAGATCGGCGCCTACGCGGACTACGCCAAGGCCGGGAAGCTCTACTCCGCCGACCAGATGCTCAGCATCCCCGTCCAGGCGAACTTCCTGCCCAAGCTCGCCGACGCCGGCCGCGTCGACCGCATCCAGTACGGGCTGCCCTTCGTCGCCAGCACCCGGCTGCTCTTCTACAACAAGAAGCTGTTCGGCCAGGCCGGCCTCCCGGCCCCGCAGACCTGGAGCGACATCGCCGGTGACGCCGCGGCGCTCAAGCAGCGCGGGGTGACGTACCCCTTCGCGCTGCCGCTCGGCCAGGAGGAGTCCCAGGCCGAGACCCTGATGTGGATGCTCAGCGGCGGCGGCTCCTACACCGACGACGTCGGCTCGTACGACATCGACTCGGAGGAGAACGTCAAGACGTTCACCTGGCTGAAGTCCAACCTCGTCGACAAGGGCCTCGTCGGCCCCGTCGCCCCCGGCAAGCTCAACCGCGCGAAAGCCTTCGAGGCGTTCACCAAGGGGCAGGTCGGCATGCTCAACGGCCACCCCACGCTGATGGAGGAGGCCGAGCGCAAGGGCATCGACGTCGGCATGGTCCCGCTGCCCGGCGAGACGGGCCCCACCGAGGGCTCGATGGGCGTCGCCGACTGGATCATGGGGTTCAAGGAGAACGGCCACCGGGCCGAGATCGGCAAGTTCTTCGACTTCATGTTCAGCGACAAGAACGTGATCGAGTTCGCCGACACGTACGACATGCTGCCGGTCACGGACAGCGCGTCGGCGTCGATGGAGGACAACCCCGACTTCAAGCCGCTGCACCAGTTCCTCACCACGCTGCCGGAGGCGGAGTTCTACCCCTTCGGCAAGACGTCCTGGGCACAGGCCAGCGAGTCGATCAAGGAGAACATCGGCAAGGCGGTCGAGTCGGGCGCGAACCCGGAGACCGTGCTCGCGAAGATAGCGCGCGAGGCGACCGCGGCCGAGGCGGCGGAGTAGCCGGAGCGCCCGCGCGGCGGCGGCCCCCGTTTCGTGGGAGCGGCGGTGGCTCTCCGTTTCGTGGGGAGAGTCCGCGCCATATATTGGCTGATATGACCGCCCTCCCCCCGAACGGCCCCACCGGCCCCGACGAGCCCGCCCCCCTGTCCGACCGCGACCGCGCGGTCCTGGCGGTGGAGCGGCAGTCGTGGGCGGGTCCGGGCGCCAAGGAACGGGCGATCCGGGAAGGGCTGGGGATCTCTCCCACCCGCTACTACCAGCTCCTGAACGCGCTGCTCGACGACCGGCGGGCGCTGGAGGAGGACCCGGTGACGGTCAACCGCCTACGCCGCGTGCGGGAGGCCCGGCGGGGGCGGCGGTAGAGGGGCGTCGGGGTGCGGGTGCGTTACGCCTGCGGTGGCCCTGTTCCCTACCCGCCCGAAATCAAGCCCCTCCGGCGATTGAGGAGCGGGGGTACGGGGGCAGCGCCCCCGAAGGGCGTTGGGCCCGCATCCGGCGCGCCGCGCCGCTACGCTCGGCGCATGGGCAGCCATCCGCACACTCCCACCCCGACCACCCCCGCCGGCCGGGACGGCCTCGCCGCCATCCTCGCCCGCCCGGCCGAGGCCCTGATCGCGCTCGACTTCGACGGAACGCTCGCCGATATCGTCCCGGACCCGGACCAGGCCCGCGCCCACCCCGGTACCGTCGAGGCGCTGGCCGAGCTCGCCCCGCAGGTCGCGTCGGTCGCCGTGATCACGGGCCGCCCGGCCGGTGTCGCCGTGCGCCACGGCGGCTTCGCCGGGGTCGCCGGCCTGGACCACCTCGTCGTCCTCGGCCACTACGGCGCCGAGCGCTGGGACGCCGCGACCGGAACCGTGCAGACCCCCGCCCCGCCCCCCGGAGTCGCCGCCGCACGGGCCGAACTCCCCGGCGTACTGGACCGGTTCGGCTCCTGGGAAGGCACCTGGACGGAGGACAAGGGCCGGGCGCTCGCCGTACACACCCGCCGCGCGGCCGACCCGCAGGGCGCGTTCGACGCGCTGCGCGGCCCCCTCGGCGAACTGGCCGCCCGCCACGGGCTGATCGTCGAACCGGGCCGCATGGTCCTGGAGCTGCGCCCGCCCGGCATGGACAAGGGCGTGGCCCTCACCGAATACGTGCGCGAGACCGGCGCCCGTTCCGTGCTCTACGCGGGCGACGACCTGGGCGACCTCGCCGCGTACGCCGCCGTGGAGAAGCTGCGCACCGACGAGGCCGACCCGGTCCCGGGGCTCCTGCTCTGCAGCGGCAGCACCGAGGTGCGTGAACTCGCCGATCAGGCCGACCTGTTGCTGCCGGGGCCGGGGGCTGTCGTGGAGTACCTGCGGGCGCTGGCCGGCCGGCTGGCGGACCGTACCGGCTGACCTACCCCCGCCGCAGCGCCTCCAGCTGGTCCAGGAACCACTGCTGCGGCGGCAGCGCGGTGGCCGCTTCGGCCAGGCGCTGCGAGCGGGCGGCGCGGACGTCGTCCGGCATCGTCAGCGCCTCGTGGAGCGCTTCGGCGGTGGCGGAGACGTCGTACGGGTTCACCGTGATCGCGTGCTCGCCCAGCTCCTCGTAGGCGCCGGCCTCCCGGGAGAGGACCAGGGCGCAGCCCTCGTCGGAGACGACCGGGACCTCCTTGGCGACCAGGTTCATGCCGTCCCGGATCGGGTTGACGAGGGCCACGTCGGCCAGGCGGTACGCGGCGAGGGAGCGGGCGAAGTCGTCCTTGACGTGGAGGACGACCGGCGTCCAGTCCGCCGTCCCGTACGTCTTGTTGATGCCGTCGGCGACGCGCTGGACCTCGGCGGTGTAGGCGCGGTAGACGGCGAGGTCCTGGCGCGAGGGGTAGGCGAACGCGACGTGCACGACGCGCTCGCGCCACTCGGGGTGTTCGTCCAGGAGGGCGCGGTAGGCGTGCAGGCCGCGCACGATGTTCTTGGACAGCTCCGTGCGGTCGACCCGGACGACGGTCCTGCGGCCGGGGCCCACCTGCTCGCGCAGGGCGGCCATCCGCTCGTCCACGTCCGCCTCGTGCGCGCGGCGGGTCAGGAAGGCGGCGTCGGCGCCGAGCCCGTGCACCCCGATCCTGGTCCGGCCGGTGCCGCCCAGGATCTCCGTGCAGCAGCCGATGAAGGCGTCCGCCCAGCGGCGGGTCAGGAAGGCGGCGCGGTCGGCGCCCAGGATGCCGCGCAGCAGTTGTTCGGCGATGTCGTCGGGGAGCAGCCGGAAGTAGTCGACGGGCGCCCACGGGGTGTGCGAGAAGTGGCCGATGCGCAGGTCGGGGCGTAGTTCGCGGAGCATGCCGGGGACCAGGGACAGGTGGTAGTCCTGCACCAGGACGGCCGCTCCCCGGCCCGCCTCCTCGGCGAGCGCTTCGGCGAAGGACCGGTTGTACGCCTCGAAGGAGGCCCACTGCCTGCGGAACTCAGCGTCGAAGACGGGCTCGACGGGGGTCTGGTAGAGCATGTGGTGGACGAACCACAGCACCGAGTTCGCGATGCCGTTGTACGCGTCGGCGTGCGTGCCGGCGTCGATGTCGAGCATCCGGACGCCCGGCTCGCCGACCCCGCGGCGCACCGCCTCGCGGTCGCCGTCACCGAGGGCGGCGCAGACCCACATCTTGTCGTCTACGGCGCTCAGGCCGGAGACGAGCCCGCCCCCGCCCCGTTTCGCTTCGAGTGAGCCGTCCTCGCGCACCGCGTACGACACGGGGCCGCGGTTGGACGCGACGAGGACCTGGGCAGCGGGCTGGGGGGCGTGCTCGGAGACCATGGCCGGAATCTAGCCCGATCCACAACCGCCCAAACGTACGAAGTCGGACGGGGACGGGGTGTGATCAGGCCGCGCGGCGGGCCGTGTACTCCTCGATCTCCCGCATCGGCGGCCTCTCCTGCGTGTCGATCGGGTGGGTGTGCGGGACGAATCCGTGCGGTCCGCGCTCGAACTGGGTGAGCGAGGGGCGGACCAGATGGCCGCGGGAGAGCCGCACCTGCGCGGTGCGGTAGATGGCGGCCGCCATCCGGCCGAGCGCCTGGCCGTCCTGGTGGCGGTGGACGCGGACGCCGACATCGACCTGGGCGAGGGCGTCCAGGCCGACGGTGTGCAGGGCGTCGACGAGCAGGCCCAGCTCCACCCCGTAACCGACCGGGAACGGCAGCCGCTCCAGGAGCGAGCGGCGTACGGCGTACTCGCCGCCCAGCGGCTGGACGAAGCCGGCCAGCAGCGGCCAGTGCAGATTGAGCAGCGGCCGGGCCACCAGCTCGGTGACGCGGCCGCCCTGGCCCGCCACCTCGCCGAGCGGCCGGTCGTACATGGCCTTGACGAACTGCACATCGGGTTCGGTCAGCAGGGGGCCGACGATGCCGGAGACGAAGTCCGCGGAGAAGTCCTTCAGGTCCGCGTCGATGAAGCACAGGATGTCGCCGCTGGTCACCAGGAGCGAGCGCCACAGCACCTCGCCCTTGCCGGGGACGGCCGGGAGGCGGGGCAGGATCGCGTCGCGGTGGACCACCCGGGCCCCGGCACGGCGGGCGACGTCGGCGGTGGCGTCCGTGGAGCCGGAGTCGATCACCACGAGCTCGTCGACCAGCCGGACCTTCTCCATGAGCTCGCGCCGGATGGTGGCGACGATGTCCCCGACGGTCTCGGCTTCGTTGAGAGCGGGTAGAACGACGCTCACGCCCGGACCGTGCGTACCCTTCACGACGGCCTGCGCACTCGCCTGCGGGCGGTCGGCCGCCGACCAGGAACGCCTGGCCAGCCAGCGTTCGACCTCTTCGAGCACGGTCGATACTCCCTGTATGTGATCCATCTCGCGGTTCGGACGACTATCTCAACAGTCCGATGCTTCGGTTACAGTCTTGAACAACGCGTACGACCGTCGCATGCCGGGGTCCGTACGCCGACAAACGCCTGGATCCATGGTCCAGTGCCACAGCGCTCATCCAGAGGGACAGAGGGAACGGCCCGTTGAAGTCCCGGCAACCCTCCTGCCGACCGCGAGGTTCGGTGGGGAAGGTGCCAATTCCGTCTTGTGGCGAAACGCGTCACGAGGAAGATGAGGAGAAAGGGCCTCGCCATCATGGCTGTTGAGACTGTCGCAGCACACACCGAATCCACTGTGGACCTGGGTCCCGCCGCGGCGCTTTCCTGCCGCGAGTGCGGCGAGCGGTTCGCACTCGGCCCGATCTTCGCCTGCGCGTCCTGTTTCGGGCCGCTCGAAGTGGCGTACGACCTGCCGAGCGGCTCCCCCGACGAGCTGAAGAAGCGCATCGAGGCCGGTCCGGACAACATCTGGCGCTACGCGCCGCTGCTCCCGGTCCCCTCCGATGTCGCGGACAAGCCCAATCTGAACCCCGGCTTCACCAAGCTGGTCAAGGCCGACAACCTCGCCCGCGAGCTGGGTGTGACCGGCGGCCTGTACGTCAAGGACGACTCCGGCAACCCGACGCACTCCTTCAAGGACCGCGTCGTCGCGATCGCCGTCGAGGCCGCCCGCGCCTTCGGTTTCACCACCCTGTCCTGCTCCTCCACCGGCAACCTCGCCGGAGCGGTCGGCGCCGCCGCCGCCCGCGCGGGGCTGCGGTCCTGCGTGTTCATCCCGCACGACCTGGAGCAGGGCAAGGTCGTCATGGCCGCGGTGTACGGCGGTGAGCTGGTCGGCATCGAGGGCAACTACGACGACGTCAACCGGTTCTGCTCGGAGCTCATCGGCGACCCGCTCGGCGAGGGCTGGGGTTTCGTCAACGTCAACCTCCGCCCGTACTACGGCGAGGGCTCCAAGACCCTGGCGTACGAGATCTGCGAGCAGCTCGGCTGGCGGCTGCCCGACCAGATCGTCATCCCGATCGCCTCCGGCTCGCAGCTGACGAAGATCGACAAGGGGCTGCGCGAGCTGATCCGGCTCGGCCTGGTCGAGGACAAGCCGTACAAGATCTTCGGCGCCCAGGCGGAGGGCTGCTCCCCGGTCTCCGCCGCCTTCAAGGCCGGCCACGACGTGGTCCGCCCGCAGAAGCCGAACACGATCGCCAAGTCCCTGGCGATCGGCAACCCGGCCGACGGCCCGTACGTCCTGGACATCGCCCGCCGCACCGGCGGCGCCGTCGAGGACGTCGACGACGAGCAGGTCGTCGACGCGATCAAGCTGCTGGCCCGCACCGAGGGCATCTTCGCCGAGACGGCGGGCGGGGTGACGGTCGGCGTGACGAAGAAGCTGATCGAGGCCGGTCTGCTCGACCCGTCGCTCACCACCGTCGTCCTGAACACCGGGGACGGCCTCAAGACGCTGGACGCGGTCGCCGCCACCTCGCAGGCCACCGCGACGATCCGCCCGAGCCTGGACGCCTTCCGCGCGGCCGGACTCGCCACCAGCTGAGCAGCCTCCGACCCACTCCAGTCTCCAGGAAGGGCACCCGAACATGAGCGTCAAGGTCCGCATCCCCACCATCCTCCGCACCTACACGGGCGGCCAGGCCGAGGTCCCGGCCGAGGGCGCGACCCTCTCCGAGGTCATCGCCTCGCTGGAGAAGGACCACCCGGGCATCGCCGCCCGCGTGCTGGACGACCAGGGCAAGCTGCGCCGCTTCGTCAACGTGTACGTCAACGACGACGACGTCCGGTTCGAGGGCGGTCTGGACGCGGTGACCCCGGACGGCGCCGGTATCTCGATCATTCCCGCGGTCGCCGGCGGCTGCTGACGCCGGGGGCCTTTCAAGATCGGCCCCGACTTCGACGCATTAACGGAATTGCCCCCTCCGCACGAGAAGCGGAGGGGGCAATTCTGCATGGTTGAACGGGGTAGAGTGTGGGAAGTCCCCTTCGCTGCCCGTGTCACTCGCATATGAGAATGCGCCGCGCCACGACTAGAAGCAGCCAAAGTGCCTGGTCCCCTTGCGCCATAAGTCGCCTTTGCCGGGCCCGACTTGCCCCGCAATCTCGCGAGTTCCCCGTATTCGGGCGATCGGTGCCGCGCAGAATTGTCGTCCGATTGACCTGTTGCAGAGGGCAGTTGGACAGATACATTCAGCCGCGGTCGGCGCGCTCCAGCGCACACACTCTCTCCTGTCGGAGGGTGGGTTCTGACCCGGGTCCGCGAAGTGTGGGCCTGTGCAAGGGCCAGTAATAGGGGAGTTAGGCATGGCTCAGGGCACCGTCAAGTGGTTCAACGCGGAGAAGGGGTACGGCTTCATCGCGGTCGACGGTGGTGCGGATGTTTTCGTCCACTACAGCGCGATCCAGATGGACGGGTACCGCACCCTCGAAGAGGGTCAGCGAGTTGAATTCGAGATCTCGCAGGGCCAGAAGGGGCCGCAGGCGGACATGGTCAAGCTCGCCGTCGGCTGAGCCCGGCACGGCCACGACACAGTCGGCCACGACACCAGGCACGCGCGAAGGGTCCGTACCGAGAGGTACGGACCCTTCGCGCGTCCGGCCTGTCCGTCCCTGGGCCTGTCCACATGCCGACGGGTGACGCTTGCACTCTCGGGGGTCGAGTGCTAATCATTGGCTTAGCACTCTCCAGGTGAGAGTGACAGAATTTGGACCGGGCCGGTGAGGCCCGCACGCCTGGTGGGGCAAGGAACCGCCAGGCACGCAGGCCGTCCGTCGCGGGCGCCACTCGGTCCGGAGCAATCCACCCCTGTCCGGGAGGACCACTTCACATGGCCAAGATCATCGCGTTCGACGAGGAGGCCCGGCGCGGTCTTGAGCGCGGCATGAACCAGCTCGCCGACGCCGTCAAGGTCACCCTCGGCCCCAAGGGCCGCAACGTCGTCCTTGAGAAGAAGTGGGGCGCCCCCACGATCACCAACGATGGTGTTTCCATCGCCAAGGAGATCGAGCTGGAGGACCCGTACGAGAAGATCGGTGCGGAGCTGGTCAAGGAGGTCGCCAAGAAGACGGACGACGTCGCCGGCGACGGTACGACCACCGCCACCGTTCTCGCCCAGGCGCTCGTCCGCGAGGGTCTGCGCAACGTGGCCGCGGGTGCGAACCCGATGGCTCTCAAGCGGGGCATCGAGAAGGCCGTCGAGGCCGTCTCCGCCGCCCTCCTGGAGCAGGCCAAGGATGTGGAGACCAAGGAGCAGATCGCTTCGACCGCCTCCATCTCCGCCGCCGACACCCAGATCGGCGAGCTCATCGCCGAGGCCATGGACAAGGTCGGCAAGGAAGGCGTCATCACCGTCGAGGAGTCCCAGACCTTCGGTCTGGAGCTGGAGCTCACCGAGGGTATGCGCTTCGACAAGGGCTACATCTCGGCGTACTTCGCCACCGACATGGAGCGCATGGAGTCGTCCCTCGACGACCCGTACATCCTGATCGTGAACTCGAAGGTCAGCAACGTGAAGGACCTCCTTCCGCTGCTGGAGAAGGTCATGCAGTCCGGCAAGCCGCTGCTGATCATCGCCGAGGACGTCGAGGGCGAGGCCCTGTCGACCCTGGTCGTCAACAAGATCCGCGGCACCTTCAAGTCCGTCGCCGTCAAGGCCCCGGGCTTCGGCGACCGCCGCAAGGCCATGCTCGGCGACATCGCCATCCTCACCGGTGGCACGGTCATCTCCGAGGAGGTCGGCCTCAAGCTGGAGAACGCCGGGCTCGACCTGCTCGGCCGCGCCCGCAAGGTCGTCATCACCAAGGACGAGACGACGATCGTCGACGGTGCCGGTGACAGCGACCAGGTCCAGGGCCGCGTCAACCAGATCCGTGCCGAGATCGAGAACTCCGACTCGGACTACGACCGCGAGAAGCTCCAGGAGCGCCTGGCGAAGCTGGCCGGCGGCGTGGCCGTCATCAAGGCCGGTGCCGCGACCGAGGTCGAGCTCAAGGAGCGCAAGCACCGCATCGAGGACGCGGTGCGCAACGCCAAGGCCGCCGTCGAGGAGGGCATCGTCGCCGGTGGTGGCGTGGCTCTGCTCCAGGCCTCGGCCGTCTTCGAGAAGCTGGAGCTCTCGGGTGACGAGGCGACCGGCGCCAACGCCGTGAAGCTCGCCCTTGAGGCCCCGCTGAAGCAGATCGCCATCAACGGTGGTCTCGAAGGTGGCGTCGTCGTGGAGAAGGTGCGCAACCTGGCCGTCGGCCACGGTCTGAACGCCGCGACCGGCGAGTACGTCGACATGATCGCCGAGGGCATCCTCGACCCGGCGAAGGTCACGCGCTCCGCCCTCCAGAACGCCGCGTCGATCGCCGCGCTGTTCCTCACCACCGAGGCCGTCATCGCCGACAAGCCGGAGAAGGCCGCTCCGGCGGGCGCCCCGGGCGGCATGCCGGGCGGTGACATGGACTTCTGATCCTGACGGATCGGCAGTTCCTGTTCAGCTGTGCACGGCACCGGCCCCCGGGGAGAGATCCCCGGGGGCCGGTGCCGTCTGCCGTCCTCACACGCGCCGGGTCCGTCACCGGCTGAAGACCATCTCCGGGAACCGGTCGGACGGGCCGTCCAGCAGCCCGTCGTCGTGGCCGCGCAGCCGGCGGTCGAAGAACGACGTCACATACGCCCGGCTCGCGGCCGCCGCCCGGTCCGGCCGTACCGTCCCGACGGTCTCCGCCAGTCCGCCGGCGGGCTCCGCGCCTTGGCGGGCCAGCTGCGGCAGCAGCAACTGGGCGTCCGTGTACGAGGCGTGGCGTGAGCCGGTCAGCGTGACGTTCGCCTTCCAGCCGCGGGTGTTGCGCCAGAAGGCCGCCCAGGACGGCTGCTTCCGGTAGTCGCCCGAGCCCTCGCCGTCCGTACCCATGAGCAGCAGCGGCCGGTCAAGACCGTCCCGCGCCACCGTGCTCAGCCGGCTGCCGTCCGGCTCCCCGCCGACGTAGTCCATCTGCCCGTCCATGTTGACGCCGGCCAGGACGCGCGGGTCGTCGTGCATCGTCTGGGCCGCGGTGAAGCCGCCCGCGGAGTGGCCGAACATCCCGGTCCGGCCCGGATCGAGTACGCCTCCGAACAGCGTCCGGTTCAGCCCCGGCAGCCGGTCGAGCACGAACCGGGTGTCGGCGACCCGTACGGCCACGACCTTGCGCAGCAGGGCGCTGACCGCGTCCGGGTCGGTGGGCGGGGCGCCGTCGAAGATCCGCATGGTGGCGAGACGGCCGCCGGGGAACTCCACCTCGGTGGCCTCGTAGGTGTGGTCGACGGTGACGACCGCGTACCCGTGACTGGCGAGGTCGTCCACCAGTGCCGTGTTCCAGGTGCGGGGGTCGCCGAGCCCGGCGGAGTACAGGACGACGGGCAGCCGCCCGGCGCGCGGGTCGACGGGCGCGTCCCGGTGGGCATGGCCGACCGTGGCCGCCCAGTCCGCCGACCCGGGGGCCATGCCCAGGTTCATCGCGGCGGCCCCCTCGGGTCCCCCGAAGTGGGCGGCCGCCGCGGCGGTCATGTGGGGCACCCGGCGCCCGGCCCGGCCGGGGGCGGCGGGGTAGTGGACGCTGACCATGAGCTCCCGGTACGGCGACGCGTCCGGCGCCCACGGCTCGGGCCGGGTGCGGTCGACGAGCCGGAGGGCGGTGCACCCGACGTCGTACGGGCCGGTGGGGCGCGGCAGCCGGGCGGTGGGCGCGCCCTTCGCGGACGGGGCGCCCGCGCCCCGGCGGCCGGCCGCCGCCGACGGTACGGCGGAGGTGGCCAGCAGGGCGGAGGCGGCGAGCCCGGTGACGAGCACCTGCCGGCGGTCGTGGATACGCGTACGCGGGACTGCGGTCACCTGGAACTCCCCGGTTCGGGCGGCATCGCACACGGACGGCGTGTGCGGCGGACGGCCCTCACGATGCCCGCCCGGTGCCGGAGAGCGCGTGATACCGGGGTGCTCATCGTGCCGGGCGGGTCCTGGCACCTGGGTATGACACGCGGCGCCTCTCAGGGGAGCCGTCGGGCCGTCCGGTGCCGTACCCAGACGTTCGGCTCGGCGTAGACCGCCAGGTCGTGCGCGAGATCGCACCGCACCGGGACGAGGGCGCCCGGCACTTCGGTGTCGCCGTCGCGGTCGAAGGGCAGGCCCGTCCACTCCCGCCACTGCGCGAGCGAACCGGTGACCGTCATCGACGCCGGGGCGACCTTCTCGATCGTGCCGCCGGACCTGACGTGCGCCCTCAGCCACGGGTCCTCCGGCAGCCCGTCGTCGCGCCGGCGGCCGATGTACGCGGCCATCGGGACGTGCGGATGCAGATGCTTGGCCGTGGGGCGGACCGGAGCGAACAGCGCGTCATGTCCCTGCTGGGCGGCGGCGTTCCGCAGCGCCTCCAGCATCCGGTACGAGAGGCCGCGCCCGAGGTACGCCCGGTCCACGACGATCTCCAGCGCGCTCGCCGCCGACACCGCCCGCCCGTCCCAGTGGTCCAGGAACGCCCAGCTCAGCACCCGGTCCCAGCCCTGGTCGGGGGTTGTCTCGCGGCCCTCGGCCGTGCCGTCGAAGGGCACGGCGAGCCCGCGCGCAACCACCCGGTCGCCGTCGGTCGCCACCACGCAGTACGCGGGGAACTCACCCGGCACCCGGCCCACCAGGGCGTTGCCGACCAGGTCGTGCGGGACGAAGGGCGGCCAGGTGTTGTCGATCTCGTATATCCGGGTGATCAGGGCGGGCCGCTCGGAGAGCGGGGTGATCAGGATGGCGTCGTCGTGTGCGGTGGGGTCCATGATCCGGACTGTTCCACAGGCGTCGGGCGGGGCGCGAGGCGTTTCCCGCGCGGTCGCGGGGTGGGGTCCGAGGTGGTTCGGCCCGCCTGTTCCCCGCGCGGCCGGAGGGCGGGTGGCGGGGGTTTCCTGTCTGTCCGCCGGGCCGGACGGGGGTTTCTTGTCTGGTCGCCGGGCCGGACGGGGGTTTTTCGTCTGGCCCGCCGGGCCGGACGGGGGTTCCCCCTCTGGCCGCCGGGCCGGAAAGGGGGTTCTCGTCCGGCCCGGCGGGCCGGGGCCGAGGCGGTTTCCGGCGCCCGGTCAGCCCGCGCGGCGGTTTCCGGTGCCCGGTCAGTCCGCGAGGCGGTTTCCGGCGCCCGGTCAGCCCGCGTCGAGGCCGTCGACGAGGCGGCTCAGGAAGCGTTCGAACGTGGCGTCGGGGGTGCCGGGCCGTCCGGCCGACGCGAGGGCGCGGGCCAGCTCCGGGTGGTGGCCGTCGGCGGCGACCTCGGCGAGGTAGAGCGCCTCGGCGGCGGCGCGGCCGGGCGCCTGCTCGGCTCTGGCCCGGCTCACCTCGTACGCCGTGTGGCCCGCCACGAACGCGGTGAGCTGGGCGAAGACCTCCAGCCGGGCGGCCCCGTCGAGCCCGCTGGGGCGCAGGGCGGTCAGGGCGTGTTCGAGAAAGGCGAGGGTGTGGGGGCCGAGGGTGCGGCGCTCCTGCACGGCGGCGGGCAGCCAGGGGTGGCGGAGCATGTGGGTGCGCTGGAGGCGGCCGATGGTCTTGAGGTCGGTGCGCCAGTCGCCGGTGAGCGGGTCGCTGGTGGGCAGCTCGCCGGAGACGCGGTCGATCATCAGGTCGAGCAGCGTCTCCTTGTCGGGGGCGTAGCTGTACAGCGACATGACGCCCGCGCCCACCTCGGCGGCGACCCGGCGCATGGTGACCGCGTCGAGCCCCTCGGCGTCCGCGACGGCGACCGCCGCCGCCGTGATCGCGTCGCGGCTGAAGGCGGGCCTGCGCCCCCGGCGGGGCCGGTCCGGCGCCGACCACAGTTCGCGCGGGTCGACGCCGCCCGCGCCGGGCCCGTCGGTGCGGGTCACGGTCTCATCCCCTCTCACCTGGGTTGCTCCACCGTCCCATCCAAGCATCCACTATTCTCGTACTGTGTACGAGAATGCTCGCCCGAGCATGATGCCCGAGGGAGGCGCACGATGACACGACCCACGCCCGAAGCCCGCCCGAGGTCCGCCCGGAAGCCGCCGGCCGGGAAACCGCCGCTCGCCTCCCGGCTGATGCGGTCCACCTGGCGCGGCCTGCCGGCCGCCCGTCACGAGGTGGGGGTCGAGCGGGGCCTGACCGTGCCCGCCGCCGACGGCAGCCCGCTGGTCACCGACCACTACTTCCCGCGCGCCGAGGGCGACTTCCCCACCCTCCTGGTGCGCTCGCCCTACGGGCGGGGCGTGCCGTGGTCCCCGCAGTACGGGATGCTCTTCGCCGAACAGGGCTTCCACGTCGTCCTCCAGAGCTGCCGGGGCACCGGCGGCTCGGGCGGCGACTTCCACTTCTGGCGCAACGAGGCCCCCGACGGCCGGGCCACCGTCGACTGGCTGCGCGAACAGCCCTGGTTCGACGGGAGCCTGGGCACGGTCGGCCCCAGCTACCTCGGCTACGTCCAGTGGGCTCTGGCCCTCGAACCGCCGCCGGAGCTGAAGGCCATGGTGGTCCAGGTGGGGCTGCACGACCCGTACGCCCTCTTCCACACCGACGGCGTCCTCCATCTGGAGACCGCGCTCGCCGTGGGCTCGGGCATGACGTACCAGCACCGGGGCATGGGCCCGTTCCTCCGGGCGACCCTGCGCCTCCAGCGCCGGATGCGCTCCGTCGTCACCGCGCGCCCGTCGCGCGGGGCGTACGCGGACGCGCTCGGCGGTGAAGTGCCCTGGCTGGACGGGGTGATGGACCATCCCGACCCCGACGACCCGCACTGGGACGGCGCGTCCCTCGCCGGCGCGGCGGACCGGGCGGCCGTCCCCACCGTGCTGATCACCGGATGGCACGACGTCCTCGCCGGCCAGACCTTCGAGCAGTACGGCCGGCTGCGCCGGGCGGGCGCCGACGCCACGCTGCTCGTCGGCCCGTGGACCCACACCTCGGCGCTCCAGAAGGGCTGGCCCGAGGTGTTCGCCGAATCCCTCGCCTGGCTCCGCGCCCACCTGTGCGCCGACCCCTCCGGCCTGCGCCCCACCCCCGTACGCGTACACCTGGGCGGTACGGAGCCGGCCGTACGGGACCTCGAAGCGTGGCCGCCGGCCGGGGCGGCCACCGCCTCGTGGTTCCCGGCCCCCGACGGCCACCTCACCGCCGAGCCGCCCACGGACGCGGCGCCCCTGGCATCCTTCCGCCATGACCCGGCCGGCCCGACGCCTTCCGTGGGCGGCCCCCTCCTCTCCCGTACCGCCGGAGCGCGCGACAACGGCGCCCTGGAGGCCCGCGAGGACGTCCTGACGTTCACCGGGCCGGTCCTCACCGAACCCCTCACCGTCCTCGGCCCGGTCTCCGCCCGGATCAGCGCGTCCACGGACACCGGCCACGGGGACGTGTTCACCCGGCTGTGCGACGTGGACCCCGAGGGGCGCTCCACCAACGTCTGCGACGGCCTCGCCCAGCTGCGCACCACGGGCCCGGACCCGGTCCGCGTGACTGTCCCGATGGGCCACACCGCCTACCGCTTCGGCATCGGCCACCGCGTCCGCTGGCAGATCAGCGGCGGCGCCCACCCGCGCTTCGCGCCCAACCCGGGCACGGGGGCGTCCCGGACCGACGCCACGGAGTACGTACCGGTACGCGTCACGGTCCACGCGGACTCGGAGCTGATGCTTCCGGTGGAGTGAGATCGTCCTGCCTTGCGCGAGGTTACGCAAAAAAATGACGAACCAACGCACTACTACGCCAGGAAGTTGGAAACTGATCGCAGGAGTCTTGTGAACGGGGAGCTGGGCGCCCTACTGTCACCTCACTCATGACGGCGGCGACTCCCCACGCGCGCACGGCCGTTGACCCCCCGAGAGAAACGGGCACGCGATGTCACGGATGACCACCGACGCTTCGGTGAGGGCGCGAAGACCGCGCAGGACAGGGCTGTACGCGACCGCCGTCGCCTCGGTGACCGCGGCGGCCGTGGGGCTCGGGGTGCTCGCCGGTACGCCCGCGCTCGCCGGCCCGCGCAGCGCCGCCCCGGTCGTCACCCGGGCCGCCCTCGATCCGGCGCTGGTCGCGGGGAAGGGCGCCAAGGTGGCCTTCGCCGAGCAGGAGGCCGAGAACGCGGTGACCAACGGCACGGTCATCGGCCCCGACCGCGACGCGTACACGCTGCCCTCGGAGGCGTCGGGCCGTAAGGCGGTGAGCCTGGCGCCGGGGCAGCACGTCGAGTTCACGCTGCCCGCCCCGGCCAACGCGATCACCGTGCGCTACAGCATCCCGGACGCGCCGGGCGGCGGCGGGATCACCGCACCGCTGGACGTCGCGGTGAACGGTACGAAGCGCTCCACCATGACGCTGACCTCGCAGTACTCCTGGCTGTACAACCAGTACCCGTTCTCCAACGACCCCGGCGCCGGGCTCCTCCACCCGGACTGGTGGATCACCGAGTGCTCCTGCGTGCCCGCCGAGACGACCCCCGCCCCGGTCATCGACAAGCCGTACCGGCCCAGCCACTTCTACGACGAGCAGCGCCTCCTGCTCGGCCGGACCTACCGCGCGGGCGACACCGTGCGGCTGACGGTGCCGGCCGGCAGCCGGGCCGGGTCGACGGTCATCGACCTGCTCGACTCGGAGCGGGTCGGCCTCCCGCACGTGGAGCTGCTCGCCGCCAACGTATGGGCGTTCGGAGCCGATCCGACCGGCCGGCGGGACGCGGCGGACGCGATCGACAAGGCCATCGCGTTCGCCCGGCGCACGCACCTCAAGGTGTACATCCCGCCGGGGACGTACCGGGTCGACCGCCACATCGTCGTGGACGACGTCACCATCGTCGGCGCGGGCAACTGGTACACGAAGATCAAGGGCCGCGAGGTCGCGCTCGACAAGCCCGCCGCCGACGGCTCGGTGCACACGGGCGTCGGCTTCTACGGGAAGTCCGCGGCCGAGGGCGGCAGCCGCAACGTCCACCTGTCCGGCTTCGCCATCGAGGGCGACGTACGCGAACGCGTCGACACCGACCAGGTCAACGCCATCGGCGGTGCGATGAGCGACTCCACCATCAAGGGCCTGCACATCAGCCACACCAAGGTCGGCATGTGGTTCGACGGCCCGATGAAGAACCTGCGGATCTCCGACAGCATCATCGTCGACCAGATCGCTGACGCCATCAACTTCCACACGGGCGTGACCGATTCGAGCGTCACGGACACCTTCGTACGCAACTCCGGCGACGACGGCCTCGCGATGTGGGCCGAGAAGACGACGAACGCCCGCAACACCTTCTCCCACAACACCGTCCAGACCCCGGTCCTGGCCAACGGCATCGCGATCTACGGGGGCACCGACACCACCGTCTCGGACAACCTCGTCGCCGACCCGGTCCGCGAGGGCAGCGCCCTGCACATCGGCGCCCGCTTCGGCGCCGAACCCTTCGCCGGGAAGCTGGACGTCAAGGGCAACACGACGGTCCGCGCCGGTACGTACGAACTCAACTGGAACATCGGCCTCGGCGCCCTGTGGGTCTTCGCCCTGGACCGCAGCATCGACGGAGCCGACATCCGGGTCACCGGCAACGACTTCCTCGACAGCACCTACAACGCGGTCATGCTGGTCTCCGACTGGGCGGTGAAGGACCAGTACGTGATCGAGAACATCCACTTCAAGGACATCCGGGTGGACGGCACCGGCACCTCGGTGCTGAGCGCCCGCGCGGCGGGCGGCGCGACCTTCGAGAACGTGGACGCGCGCAACGTCGGCGCGGTGGGCGTCAACAACTGCGGCTCGTTCAACTTCCCCGCCACCGGTTCGGAGTTCACCCTCACGGACCTGGGCGGCAACGACGGCGACTGGCTCGCCCCCTGGCTGCTGCCCAACACGATCACCTGCGACGACCGCCCGGAGGTGGTACCGCCTCCGGCACCGGGCGCGTGGTGACCGTTTCCTGACGGCCCGAAGGCCGAGGGGGCGGCTAGGGCCTGTCCGGCGGATCTTCGCGGGCCCGCGAAGATCCGCCGGACAGGCCCTGGTTGCATACGCTCAGCACAGCGCGCGGGTCCGGCGACGGCCCCGCGCGCCAGGCAAACCAGCCGCCCACTCGACGCACGGGAGAGATCTCCGGTATGGCCGTCATCCACCGCACCACTCTGTCGCCGACCAAGCTCGAACTGCTCACCCCCTGGCTCCCGACCCGCCCCTGGTACGCGGGCCCCACGCACCCGGTCCTGTCGAGGTCGGGCGGCTTCCGGCTGGACGACCCGCAGGGCGAGGTGGGCATGGAGCTCATGGTCGCCACCGACACCTCGGGCGCCGAGCCGGTGGCGTACTTCGTGCCCCTCACCTACCGGGGCGCCCCGCTCGACGGCGCGGAGGACGCGTTGGTCGGCACCACGGAGCACGGCGTGCTGGGGAAGCGCTGGGTGTACGACGGCGGCCACGACCCGGTCCTGGCCGAACAGCTCTTCGCCCTCCTCGCCGGCCGCGCGGAGCCCCAGGCCCAGAGCGAGACCGACACCCCGGACCCGACGATCACCTACTCCCGCACCATCCCGAACGTCCTGTCCGGCCCCTTCACGGCTGCCGACGACGAGGCGGGCACGGACATCGCCGCCAAGGGCGCGACCCTCCACCTGAACCGCGTCCTGCGCCCCGCCGACGCTCCGCCGGAGGGCGCGACGGGCCACATCGCGGGCCCCTGGCGCACGCCGGAGGACACGGAGGCGCGGGGGGTGTTCGCGGTGCTGCGGGGGGCGTAACTGCCTGGAGGCCGAAGCTGACCGGTCGGCGCTGCCCGGGGGGACGACCCACTCGGCGGGCCGGCCGGTTGGCGCCAGACCGCCTCAAACTCAGCTGGGGGTACGTCAGAATGGATACCTTGCAGCGGGGCTGCCGCCGAGGGAGCGGGGGGACTGTGGAGCAGGTGGACATGCTCAGGTACGGAGCTCATGGCGGCCTATTTATCTCCGGGTCAACGATGTTCCGGTATGTGTAGAGCGAGCAGATCTGGCCCTGGCATGCACCGGGCGTGACATTCAAGATCTGGATCACCATCGAGATCCCTCCTGACGGTTTAGAAGTCGTCTCATTTGGCTGCCTGCCGCCGCAGGCTCCTCCGCTGATTACCGTTTCGCGATGTTGCTTCAGGATTCATGTCCCGTGACTTCTCTCGTCCGGATGTGCTCTTGAGGCGGCTCCGGGGACTCCTCCGCCACACCCACGCCGCCAAAGCTCGGGTACGGCATCGAGGGCTCCCCTTCGCCGTGCAAGACCACGAATGATCATTCTGCCTCGCGAATCCCGGAGTCGCAGTCACCCGTTGCCGCAGGGACGTTCGGCACCGAGTTGGGCTTCGCGCCGGCACTCGCGACAGTCCGGCAAGCCACTCAGTACCTGTTTCCGGAGCCCTGGCCGTAGTTTGCCTGGCTCAGGAATCGGAGCCCTACTTCAGCGATCTCGCCACGGATATCCCAGCTGCTTCAGGGCTTCTATGTGCGAAGTGGCCCCCGGGGCGGTATTCGCGTGCAATCGGCATGTTTGCGTGTCCGCGGGGGTGACTGATCGTTCTCACATCGCAGTCCCTGTGAGATGACCTCACCTTCTTCGACTCCTCTGGAGGAACCATGACGTCCATGCAATGGGCGACGAGGGCTTGGCGGCCCGTGAACCGGTTCGTGCTCTGCGCAGCGGCAGCGGCGGCGGTCGCGCTGAGTGGAATCAGCCCGGCTGCTGCCGCGTCAGAGGACGTCCGAGTGACGTACGAGAGCGCCATCAGCACCAATAGCGGCAACTCGTACGACGTGGAGATTACGGCTACGGTCACCCGGGTCGGCGATCGCTATGAGCTGAAGGGCAAAGTGAAGGCGAAGTGCTTCCACTCGTCGGGGCCGGACCAGAAATGGGGTCTGGCTTTCGGGTCCAGTGCAGAAAGCTGGCGGTATGCGGAGGGCGCCTGCGGCGATCGAACGTGGCGGTACGAGGACATCAACGTGACCGGTCCTCTGCGCCCGGACGGGCGTGTCTACCTGCAAGCTGGTGCTTACGGTGGAAACGGGCTCGGCAGTTGGGGCTGGGGAACCCAGCGGAGCGTCTGGGTGTGACCGCGGTCGTCTCAGCGCGACGGTGAGCGGGGGCGCCCTGCACGGCGACGCCACGCGAAACAGACGGCCGCCGGCTTCGTGCGCGGTACCTCGCACGCTACGGGACAGCGATCGTCTGCCTCGTGTTGTGGTCACTGCCAAACCTGCCGGACGGATCACGGCAATGTCTGCTTGACAGCAACGGCCCCTTCGGAAGATTGCCGACGGGGCCGTTACTGCAGGCCCGCTAAGGGCTGTCCCGCCAGGAATTGCGGGACAGCCCTTAGCTAGTGCGCGGCAGGCAACGTTCGCCCTGTCGACCACCTCGCGGAGGCGTTCGTCGGCGGCGAACAGGTACCGGACTCTGTGCGGGCGGGTGTAGGCCGCCCGCCGACGCGGCCTCGGCTTTCGGCCGGGTCCTTGTGCCGTCCGCCACGCTCGGTCCTATGCCGTCCGGGGTGAGGCTGGAGGTTGAACGGGCCGAACTCCCCAAGGCAGAGAATGACTTCGGGGCGTTCGCGTCACTATGCGTTGGGGTCACGGAGGCCGACTGCGTCATGCCGCCAGAACGGCTCTGTATAGACCAGCGTCCCCGTCATCCATGGCTCATACCCCGGGAGCCTGATGGCCTGGAAGGCACCGTCCGGGATACGCAGGGATGGCTTTCGGAAGCCGAGGTCACCACCGGCCGCGAAGCCGAAACGCGAGTAATAGCCAGGATCGCCCTCCAGGAAGACGACGGGAACAGCTCGCTCGGCGAGGACCCCCAGTCCGTGTCGGACCAGGGCCGAGCCGATACCGCGCTTATGGAGCTCAGGCATCACGGCCAACGGACTGAGGACTTGCACTTCGACCAGCCGCCGCGGGGCATCGAGCAGACTGCGGGTGAACATGACGTGGCCGACGACCTGCCTGTCGCGCTCGGCGACCAGCGAGAGACCGCCCTCGGGCATGATGGTGTCCCGCAGGGTATCGATCAGGTCGGCCACGACAAGGCCATGGTCACCAAACGCCTGCAGGTGAACATCCCGCACGGCCTGTCTGTCGCTCGGAAGTTCTTCGCGAAGATCCATACCCGGAGGGTAAAGACCTCTCCGGGCCGCGCGCACGCAGTTTTGGAGCCGGAAGGACACGCGGTCAGTGAGCGTTTTCAGCGTTGTGTCTCCAGGGTGAGGAGGGCTCTGGTGATGTCGCTCATGCGGTTGGGGCTGATGCGGGATCTGCGGAGGATCTGCCAGGGTTCCAGTCGTGCCTTACCTCGCTCGACGGGTGCACGGGCTGCGGACAGGGTCCGGTTCGCGGTCTGCTCGGTGGGTGTGGGTTCGCCGCCCGGTGCGCGGCGCTTGGCAAGTGGTGACCTGGTTGCCGGCACCGATCCGTCGCGCACTCCGACCCCGCACCGCCCCGTCACCCGATCAGCGGCCACGCTGAAATAGCCCACTGACCTCAAGGTGTGGAGCGAGTGGTTCCGGGGTCCGTCAGGGCTTGGGGTGGAGACCGGATCGTACGGCTTGGGCGTGGGCGCGGACCTTTTGGGCGGGGAGGGTGGGTTCCTGGTGGGTGGGGGTGCCTCGGCAGGTGCGGCATTTGCCGCCGGGTAGGGCTTCGAGGGTGCCGGGGGCTCGGCATTCGCTGCATTCGAGGGAGCGCAGGACGGTGTGGGGTTCGCGGGCTGGGGGCAGTTTGGTCTGGAGGCGTGTGGCGATGAGGGCGGCCGGGTGGTGGATGCGGTCGGGGAGGCCTGCGGTCAGGGCGTGTGTGATCTCGGCTTCGGTGGCGCCCCGGGTCAGCCATTCCGTCATCTGTGGTTCCAGGGTTACGCAGTCGCGGTGGGAGAGTGTGAGGGCGGGGGCGGTGCGGCCGAGTGCGGCGAGCAGGATGAACGCGCGGGAGCGGGTGGTGCGTTGGGTTTCTGTTGGTACGTCGCCTCGGCTGAAGGCGGCCCACCAGGTGTCGTCGCGGGCGGTGCGGGAGAAGAATGTCCGGGTCACCCAGATCAGGTTTTCGCCGCTGGCGACGCATTCGCTGCCCCGGCGCAGGTGGCCCTCTTCCTGGAGGCGGTTGAGGGTGGTGCGGATCGCGCACTGTCCGTACGGGAGGGCTTTGGCGAGGGTCTTCACGGAGATGTCGGCGCCGTCGCGCAGTGAGTCGATGTACGAGGCGATGGCGGCGTCGCGGGGGACGAGGTGGGTGAAGTCGGCGCTGGTACGGGGGCGCTGGTCCGGCGCGGAGCGCTTGCCGTAACCGGGGTTGGCCATCGGGTGGTCGGGCGCGGAGGCACCACTAAACTGGCTGGCAGCCATCTGATCGGTACTCCATTGCTTTCGATCGAGGTGGTCAGGCCCTTGGCGGTGCTCAAACACCGGCAGGGGCCGTCTTGGTCTGTGTCCTCGCTGAAGCTAGATCGTGACTACGGCCGGTCGCAACTCGAACGCGAAAAGTGAACCCTTGCGGGTCACGAGGGTGGGTGGGTGGGTACAGGCCCTCCCCACCATTCCGCTGAAAGAGCGCTCGGGGCTCGGAGCTTGAGCCCCGAGCCGGGGTGTTCAGCCGTGCTTGAGGTCGGTGACGAAGGGGTGCCAGGCGGTCGTGTGGAAGACGATGGCCGGGCCGTTGGGCACCTTGGAGTCGCGGACGGGGACGATGTCGGGGTTGCCGTCGAGGACTTCGAGGCAGTCTCCGCCGCTCGGTCCGCTGTACGAGGACTTGCGCCAGGTAGCGATCTCCACGCAGTTGCCGCCGCTGGCGCCGCTGTAGCTGGACTTGTGCCAGGTGGCCGTGGACAGGTCGTAGTCAGAACCGCTGCGCTTCATGCTTGTAATCCTCCGCCACCGACTCGATCAGGGCCACTCGTATTGCCGGTGGTTCAGCCGTGCTTGAGGTCGGTGATGAAGGGGTGCCAGGCGGTCGTGTGGAAGACGATGGCCGGGCCGTTGGGCACCTTGGAGTCGCGGACGGGGACGATGTCGGCGTTGCCGTCGAGGACTTCGAGGCAGTTGCCGCCGTCGCCGCCGCTGTACGAGGACTTGCGCCAATTTGCGACCTCTACGCAGTTGCCGCCGCTGGCATCGCTGTAGCTGGACTTGTGCCAGGTGGCCGTGGACAGGTCGTAGTCAGATCCGCTGCGCTTCATGCTCGTAATCCTCCGCCACCGACTCGATCAGGGCCAGGGATGCTGTCGGTGAGAGCGCGCTGGCCACGACCAGATCGTAGGTCAGTTCGTAATGCCGTACGGATGCCGGATCGTCCTGCAACTGTCCTGTGCCCAAGCCTTCCAGGTAGGCGAGCGGTGGTGCGTCGGAGAAGGCCATCAACTTGAGCGAGCCTTCGAGTGCCATGTGGGCACCTGCACAGAATGGCAGCACCTGCATGATGATTCTGTGTTGTGTCATCAGGCCCGCGATGTGGCGAAGTGCCGCTGCCATGACCTCCGGGCCGCCCACCTGTCTGCGCAGCACTGCCTCGTCCAGTACGACCCACAACATCGGCTGTGTTGGATCGGCGAGCAGTTGGGTGCGTTCCAGGCGAGCCGCCACCAGATCGTCGATCACGCTGGCGGCGGCGGTGGGAAGTCCGCCCCGGAACACCGCCCGCGCGTACGCCTCCGTCTGCAACAGGCCCGGGATGAGCTGGGGCGCGTACTCCTTGATCGTGGTCGCTCGGGCCTCCGCCTCGGCCGCCTCCGCGAAGTGTTCCGGGTACTTGGACTTCTGTAACGCCGCGCAGTTCCGTACGAAGAAGCCGTCCGCGTCCAGGATCTCGTCAAACTTCGCCGCCTGGTCCATCTGCATCCGCCGCACCCCGGACTCCAGCTGGCCGATGAACGAGCCGCTGAGGAAGAGCGGGGCGCCCAGTTCGGTCTGGGAGAGGCCGGCTCGCTCTCTTCGGTGGCGGAGTTCCGCGCCGAGGAGGGCGCGCGGGGAGGAGGAGGGGTCGAGCTTTCTGGGACCTGGCATGACAACTCCCGGTTGCACACGTGCGGTTGTTGGGGCTGCACCTCTTCCAGGCTAACGAGAGAATCACCACTCTGGGTATGCATCTTCATTACTCAGCGTGGAAGGAATGGATCATGACGACTACGGAACGGCGCAAAGCGGCGGCGAGCAGAGTGCGGGAGGCCGAGGAGATGGTGGCGCGGCTGAGGGAAGGGTTCGCGGGGGTCGGGGTCACGTTGCCTTCGCTGCGGGTCGACCCCGTCTCGTGCGCGAGCGACGAGACGAACGTGCTGGTCGACCTCGGGCGCTGCAACCTCGACACGGCGCTTCGGCTGTGCGGTGTGCTGGATGGGAAGGCAGCGGGCCATGGCGGGTGACGGAGGCGGACCGGAGGCGTGTACGCCGGAGCCGGGGTCCTTCGCCGTGGACGCGCGGGACGGGCGGGTCGGCCGGGTGATGGGGCGCGTCGGGCCGTACGTGCAGCTTCGGCCGCCGGGGGGTGGGCCGGAGTGGGACTGCCCGCCCGACTCGGTCCGGCCGGCCCCGCCGGGGGCCGTGCTGCGGGCCCGGGTGACGGAGCTGAACCGGGAGGGGAAGCTGCCTCGGTGACCGGCCGCCGACAACGCGGCCGTCGAAAGCGCAACCGTCGATAGCCTTCGGGCATGGTGACCATGAGCATGAGCATGGAGAGCGATGCCCGACTGGCCGTCAGGGCGGCCCGCGCGGGTGCGGCCGTCGTCCGCGAGATGTACGGGGAGTCGCTGGCACGGTTCGACAAGTCGGCCGGTGACTTCGCGACGGCGGCGGACCTCGCGGCCGAGGAGGCCATACTCGGCGTGCTCCGCGCGGCCCGGCCCGAGGACGCGGTGACGGGTGAGGAGAGCGGGGCGAGCGGGGCCCCGGGCGCGGAGCGCAGGTGGCTGGTCGATCCGCTGTGCGGCACGCTGAACTACGCGGTGGGCAGCATGCTCGTCGCGGTGAACGTCGCGCTGCGGGTGGGTTCCGGGATTACGGCGGCCGCCTCCGCCGATCCGTTCAGCGGTGAGGTGTTCTGGACCGACGGCGCGCACGCGTGGGTGCGGGCGGGGGACGGGGCGGACGAGAGGCTCGTCCCGTCGGCCGGGTCGCGACTGGTCGACGTCAACCTCGATCCGCCGTTTCCGCACGCCCCCGGCTTCCGTGCGGTGGAACTGCTCGCCATGCCGGGGTTCGCTGCCGGGTTCCGGCCGCGCGTCATCTCCAGCACGCTCGCCGTTGCCTGGGTCGCCGCCGGACGCCGGGCCGCGTACGTCACCGACGGCGGCACGGGGCTGCGCCTGGACAGCGTGCACTTCGCCGCCGGGATCGCGCTCTGCGAAGCCGCCGGGTGCGTGGTGACCGGCATCGACGGCCGGCCCGTCCACACGGGCACGGGCGGCCTGGTCGTGGCGGCGGACCCGGCCACGCACGACGCGCTGTTGGCGCTGGTCAGGGGGCTGGGACCGACCGGCGGATGAGCCAGGCCCCGGCGCGCGGCCGGGAAGCCCGCGCGGTGGCCGGTGCGCCGCTCACCCGATCGTGGGACGCTGAGGAGAGCGGCCCCGCGCCGCGAAACGACGCCTCGGCACGACGGAGGGAGTTCCGGGACTTTGCGTCGCTGTGAAGCAGGTAATTGCGCCAGGCGCCCAACTCCTCGAAGAACGTGCGATGTTCCTTCGGGAGGCCGGACTTGTCGTCACGGTCGAGGCTGGAGGCCGCGTTGCGCAGGCCACACCAACGGTCGATCCAGGTGCCGCTGGGTGTGACGTCAGCCTGCAGGAAAACCCAGTTGGCGTACCCTTCAGCAGCCCCCTGGGCCAGGACCAATGTCGCGATCACAGCATCCCGCCCGCGCTGCTTGCGCTTCGTGCCCGAGCTGCCCGCTGCCTACTCCTGCTCCGTTTCTCGGCAAACCGCTGTGCCGCAAGCGACCGCGCCCTGGCCTGTCGGAAAAGCGCCTGGCGGCCGTCGTATCGGTGTGTTGTCACGGCGGCAATAGTCTCAGCCGCATCCGCCACAGCCACCGGTACGGCCTGCGACATTGCTGCCGCTGTTGGGATTCCCCAGCCGGGGATGGCGATGGCCTGGTAGGTGTGGAGGCGGCGGGACCGGATCCTTCTTGCGGATGGGGCGGGCATGGCGCGGGTGGTGTGTGTGCATGGGATTGGGCAGCAGGTGCAGGGGGAGGACCGGCTGCGGTCCGCGTGGTGGCCGGCGTTGAGCGACGGGCTGCGGCGGGCCGGGGCGGAGGGCCTGGTGACGGAGGCGGATGTGGTGGTGGCCTTCTACGGGGATCTGTTCCGTCCGGCCGGGCAGTTCCTCGCCGCCGGTGATCCGCCCTACACCGCGGCGGACGTCGCGGAGGGCTTCGAGCGGGAGCTGCTGGCCGCGTGGTGGCGGGCCGCGGCCGAGGTCGATGCGGAGGTGGTGTCGCCGGCCGCCGAGGACACGTTGGTGGCGACCCCGCGGTCGGTGCAGGCGGCTCTGCGGGCTCTGTCGGGGTCGAAGTTCTTCGCGGACCTTGCGCTGCGGGCGATGGTCGCGGACCTCAAGCAGGTACGCGCCTATCTGACGGACCCGCGGACGCGCGAGGAGGCACGCGGCCGGGTCACGGCCCTCATCGGTGCGGACACCCGCGTCGTGGTGGCGCACTCGCTCGGCTCGGTGGTCGCCTACGAGGCACTGTGCGCGCTGCCGGGCCACGGGGTGCGGGCGCTGGTGACGATCGGCTCGCCGCTGGGCATCCCCCACCTCGTCGTCCACCGCTTGCAACCCGCCCCCACCGGCACGGGCACGGCGGTGCGCGGAGCCTGGCCGGGCGGCGAGGGCCTGGTGTGGACGAACCTGGCCGCCACCGGCGATGTCGTCGCGCTGGTGAAGGACCTGCGCCCCGTCTTCGGCCAGCAGGTTCGTTCGGCGCTGCTGTCCAACGGTGCGCACGCACACGACGCGACCGCCTACCTCACCGATGCGCTGTGCGGGCAGGCGATCGCCGAGGGCCTGACGTGAGCGACGCGCATGACGGTACGGCGGCCGGGCCCCGACGGTTTCTGATGGCCGCCGTAGTCGCCGACTATCCGAAGAACCGGGACTGGAACCGACCCGGCCTGGTCGAGGCCCGCGACAGGGTCGTCGGCCTGTTCACCGGCCCGCTCGGCTACCGGCTCCACGACCCGCTGCCGCTCAGCCCCACCAGGCAACAACTGACCGACGCCCTGCGCGCGTTCTGCGCTTCACCGGAGCGGCGTGAGGACGATCTGCTGACGCTGTACCTGTCCTGCCACGGCGAGATCCTCGACGATGGTGACGAGCACGTCCTGCTCACCGCCGACACCGACCCCGACGACCTGGTCTACACCGCGCTCCCCACGGCGGAACTGACGCGGACGATGCTGCGCGGCACCCGGATCCGCAAGGTGATGCTGCTGCTGGACGCCTGCTACGTCGGACAGGGCGGCAACCAGACGGCCGCCGCCGCGCTGGAGCGTCTGGGCGCGGCCTGGGGCAGGACGTCCGGGTCAGGGCTGGTCGTCGTCTCGTCGGCCCAGCCGCACCAGCCGGCGACGGCAGGGCTGTTCCCGACGTTGCTGGAACAGGCGGTCACCGGCCTGTCGGTCGCCGGGCACGCCCCCGTCACGCTGTCGGTGAACGCCATCGTGCAGCACATCAACGGCTCCGAGGACCGGCCTGGACACCAGCGGATCGGCCTAACCATGGTCGGCCTGGACGGCGAGCCGCCCGCGTTCTTCCCCAACCCCCGCCACGACACCCGCCTGAACGGCGTCGATCTTGCTCTGCAGCAGGCCGCTGCCTTCGACGAACAGGACCAGCGGCGCGAGATGGAGTTCATCTCCCGCCTGCTGGTACGCGCCATGGGATACCAGAACGGGCCCGACGACGACTCAACCGCCCCTGCCTGGTGGTTCAGCGGCCGCCGCATCGTCCTGCACGACCTCGCCGCCTGGCTCAACGCCCCCACGAGCAGTAACGACCGGGCGTGCCGGGTCGTCACCGCGGCCCCCGGCTCCGGCAAGACCGCCGTCCTCGGCCTCATCGCCGCCCTCGCACACCCCGAGCGCCGCCGCACCGTTCCCCTCCACGCACTCGGCCTACCGCAGGACCTCCTCGCACCCGGCACCATCGACGCCGCCGTCTACGCCCAGCACCTGACCGACACCGACGTCCTGGACGCCATCGCCGCCGCCGCCCGCCTGCGCACCGCCACCGTTGGCGAACTCCTCGACGCCCTGAGCGGGCGCCCGCAACCGCTGACCGTCCTCATCGACGCCCTCGACGAAGCCGCCACCCCCCACACCCTCTGCACCACCGTCCTGCGCCCCCTGATCGAGCACTCCCGCGGCCGCATCCGCCTCCTCCTGGGCACCCGTCCCTACCTCCTGCCCCGGCTCGGCATCGACGCCCCCGACACCCGCCACGTCCTGGACCTCGACAGCCCCCGTTACGCCGACCGCCCCGCCCTCACCGCCTACACCGCCCGCACCCTGCTCCAGGCCCGCACCACCTCCCCCTACCGCGACCGGCTCGACGCCGTAGAGCCGGTCGCTGAGGCCGTCGCCACCGCCGCCGGACACTCCTTCCTCATCGCCCGCATCACCGCCGGCACCCTCGCCGCCACCCCCACCGTCCCCGACCCCGCCGATCCCGCCTGGCGGGCCTCCCTGCCCCGCCACGCCGGCGACGCCATGCGCGAAGACCTCCGCCAACGCCTCGGCCACCACGCCGACCGCGCCGCCGACCTCCTGCGCCCCCTCGCCCACGCCCAGGGCCAGGGCCTGCCCTGGGAAGACATCTGGGCCCCCCTCGCCACCGAAGTCTCCGGCCGTACTTACACCGACGACGACCTCCTGTGGCTGCGCCACAACGCGGGCTCCTACGTCGTCGAGGCCACACAGGACGACCGCTCCGCCTACCGGCTCTACCACGAGGCCATGGCCGAGCACCTGCGCGAGAACACCGACGACCGGGCGGTGCACACCGCGTACGTACGCGTCCTCACCGACCGCGTGCCCTACCGGGCCGACGGCACCCCCGACTGGTCCCGTGCCCACCCCTACACCCTCACGCACCTCGCCCACCACGCCGCCCGCGCCGGGCTCATCGACCAACTCCTCGCCGACCCCGAATACCTCGTCCACGCCCACCCCCGCGGCCTCACCCCCCACCTCCACCACGCCCACCACGACACCGCCCGTCTGACCGCCGCCGTCTACCGCACCGGACTCCACCTCCACCGCAACACCAGCCCAGGAAAGCGCCGCCAACTCCTCGCCCTCGACGCCGCCCGCGCCGGGGCGCGCCACCTCCACCGCGACCTCACCCGTCGCATCCCAGTCGGCACTTGGGCACCGGTGTGGGCCACCGGCAGCACGTTCAGCCCTGCTCTGCGCGACACCCTCACTGGCCACACGGACCTCTTGGTGGCGGTGGCGTGCACGATGCTTGACGGTCGCCCCGTTGCAGTCACCGGCAGCGGGGACGGCACAGTGCGGGTGTGGGACCTGACCGATGGCCAGCCCATCGGCGAACCCCTCACCGGCCACACCGACATCGTGGTGGCGGTGGTGTGCACGATGCTTGACGGTCACCCCGTTGCTGTCACCGGCTGCAGTGACGACGCGGTGCGGGTGTGGGACCTGAGCGCTGGCTGGCCTATCGGTGAGCCCTTCACCGGCCACATCAACACCGTGGTGGCGGTGGCGTGCACGATGCTTGACGGTCGTCCCGTTGTTGTCACCGGCAGCGGGGACGGCACGGTGCGGGTGTGGGACGTGAGCGCTGGCCGGCCTATCGGTGAGCCCTTCACCGGCCACACCGGCGGCGTGGTGGCGGTGGCGTGCACGATGCTTGACGGTCGTCCCGTTGTTGTCACCGGCAGCGGGGACGGCACGGTGCGGGTGTGGGACCTGACCGATGGCCGGCTCATTGGTGAGCCCTTCACCGGCCACACCGGCGGCGTGGTGGCGGTGGCGTGCACGATGCTTGACGGTCGCCCCGTTGTTGTCACCGGCTGCAGTGACGGCACGGTGTGGGTGTGGGACCTGACCGATGGCCGGCCCATTGGCGAACCCTTCACCGGCCACACCAACACCGTGGTGGCGGTGGCGTGCACGATGCTTGACGGTCGCCCCGTTGCAGTCACCAGCAGCAGTGACGGCACGGTGCGGGTGTGGGACCTGACCGATGGCCGGCCCATCGGCGAACCCTTCACCGGCTACATCAACACCGTGGTGGCGGTGGCGTGCACGATGCTTGACGGTCGCCCCGTTGTTGTCACCGGCTGCAGTGACGGCACGGTGTGGGTGTGGGACCTGACCGATGGCCGGCTCATCGGTGAGCCCTTCACCGGCCACACCGGCGACGCGGTGGCGGTGGCGTGCACGATGCTCGACGGTCACCCCGTTGCAGTCACCGGCAGCGGGGACGGCACGGTGTGGGTGTGGGACCTGAGCGCTGGCCGGCTCATCGGTGAGCCCTTCACCGGCCACACCGGCGACGCGGTGGCGGTGGCGTGCACGATGCTCGACGGTCACCCCGTTGCAGTCACCGGCAGCGGGGACGGCACGGTGCGGGTGTGGGACCTGACCGATGGCCGGCCGGTCGCGGAGTTTCTCACCGACGACCCACGCTCCGTAGCGTTCACCAGCACCGGCGACCTCGTCATCGGCTTCCACAACGACGTAGCCGTCTACCGCCGCCAACCACACAACCCCACCGCTCACGACGGACCAGCTAGCGCACCTGTACAGAGCTGAGAGAACTCCCTGCGGCATCACGCGCCTGACGGTGGGGCATTGCACCTCATGCCGGTCACCAACTGCTGTCGGTCTTGCGCCTCAGAGCGCCGCCGGTTCCTTCGCCGTCGCGGACGCCGGGGCCGGGGCCGGGTCCGGGTCCGGAGCGGTCGCCGGGGTGGCCGTCGGGTCCTGGGACACGTTGAACTCGGCCAGGAGGTCCTTGCTGAAGCCGAAGAAGTACGTGGCGACGAAGCCCGCCAGGTAGCCGACGAGGAGGCCGCCCGCGTAGATCGCGACCGTCGCTCCCAGGCCGTGGTTGCCGTCGAGCAGCGGGAACAGGGCCCAGCCGGACGGGCCGATCGCCGTGGAGCCGACCGCGTCGCCCAGCTGGTTGAAGAAGCCGACGAACGCGCCGCCGAACGCACCGCCCACGCACGCCGTGACGAACGGGCGGCCCAGCGGGAGCGAGACGCCGTAGATCAGGGGTTCGCCGACGCCCAGGAAGCCCGCGGGCAGGGCGGACTTGATGGTCCTGCGGATCGACTCGTTGCGCGGGAGGCGGAAGAAGACCGCGATGGCCGCGCCGACCTGGCCCGCTCCGGCCATGGCGAGGATCGGGAGCAGGACCGTGTAGCCCTGCTGCTCGATCAGCGTCGTGTGGATCGGGATCAGCGCCTGGTGCAGGCCCAGCATGACCAGCGGGAGGAAGAAGCCGCCGAGGACGAGACCCGCGCCCGCGCCGCCGTTGGAGAGCAGCCAGTCCGCGAACGTGCCGATCGCGGTGGAGATCTCGCCCGCCACGTACATCAGGCCGAAGATCGTGACCAGGCCGGAGATCAGGACCGTCAGCGTCGGTGTGACGAGGACGTCCAGCGCTTCCGGCACCCAGCGGCGGCACCACTTCTCCACGTACACCGCGAGCACCGCCGCGCCCAGCGCGCCGAGCACGCCGCCCTGGCCGGGGGAGAGCTTCTGGCCGAACGCCTCGATGTTCGCGACGCCCGGGAAGACGATGATCGCCGCGACCGCGCCGCCCAGGATCGGGGTGCCGCCGAACTCCTTGGCCGTGTTGAAGCCGACGAAGACCGCGATCAGCGCCATGAAGCCGGACGCCATCGCCGCGAGCGCCGGGGTGACCGACGGGAGCCAGCCGAGGTTGACCAGCAGGCCGTTGAGCCCGGCGATGATGCCGCATCCGATCAGAGCCGGGATCAGCGGCACGAAGATGTTCGCGATCCGGCGCAGGAACAGCTTGAACGGCGTGGCGTTCCTCGCCTTGCGGGCCGCCTTCATCTCGGCGCCCTGCGCGGCCAGCTCCTCCGCCGTGAGCGGGGCGGCGGGGGCAGGGGCCTCGGCCCGGCCCTCCTCGACCAGCTTCTCGAACTCCGGGGTGACGCGGGCGACCGTACCGGGACCGAGCACGATCTGGTACGTGTCGTCCTCGACCACGCCCATGACGGCGGGCACGGCCTTCAGTGCCTCGTCCTGGACGAGCGAACGATCGTGCAGGCCCAGCCGGAGCCGGGTCATGCAGTGGGAGATGGAGCTGACGTTCGCGGCGCCACCGACGAGCGGAAGGATCGCGGCGGCAGTGGCGCGGTTCTTGTCTTCTGTAGCCATGGTGCGTGGTGCCTTGCTGTGCGGGGGAGGGGTGGTGCGGTGGGTCAGGTGGTGCGGGGGGCGGCGGCGAGGGCGGCGCGCAGGTGGCCGTCCGACGCGGACAGGAGGCCGGCGGCGGTGGGGCCGTCGACCTGGCCGAGGATGGTCAGGATGGCGTTCTTCACCTCGCCGTCGGTGGCGGTGAGCGCCGTCTCGATCTCCTCGTCCGACGCTCCCGTGGCCAGCGAGACGATGCGGCGCGAGCGGGCGCGCAGCTTCTCGTTGGAGGCGCGCACGTCGACCATGAGGTTTCCGTACGTCTTGCCGAGCCGGATCATCGTGATCGTGGAGATCATGTTGAGGACGAGCTTCTGCGCGGTGCCCGCCTTGAGGCGGGTGGAGCCGGTCAGCAGCTCGGGGCCGACGACGACCTCGATCGGGTGCTCGGCGGCGGCGCCCAGCGCGGAGTCCGCGTTGCACGACAGGCCGAGGGTCAGGGCGCCCTTCGCGCGGGCGTGCTCGACGGCCCCGATCGCGAACGGCGTACGGCCGGAGGCGGAGATGCCGACCACCGTGTCATCGGCGGTGAGCCCCAGCGCTTCGAGGTCGGCGGCGGCCAGCTCCTTGCTGTCCTCGGCCCCCTCCACGGCGGTGACCATCGCGGACGGGCCGCCCGCGATGAGGCCGATGACGTCGGCCGGGTCGGTGTTGAAGGTGGGCGGGCACTCGCTGGCGTCCAGCACGCCGAGCCGGCCCGCGGTGCCCGCGCCCGCGTAGATCAGCCGGCCGCCCCGGGCCATGCGCTCCGCGACGGCGTCGATCGCGGCGGCGATCTCGGGGAGGCGCGCGGCGACGGCGGCGGGGACGGTCTGGTCCTCGCCGTTCATGATCCGGGCGATCTCGTCGGTGGCCAGCCGGTCGATCTCGGCCAGCTCCGGGCGGAACGCCTCGGTGGTCAGTGTGGCGAGCTGGGCGCGCAGCTCGCCGTACCCGTCGGGGGTGGTGGCGTCGGCGTCGGTGAGGGAGGTCATGGAGAGCGGCTCTGCTTTCTCGTAACGCGTGCGGTTCTGCGGGTGCGGGTGCGGGTGCCGGGGTGGCCCGGCGACGGTCAGCGGGTGCGCGGGTTGTGCCGGTGGGCCAGCGCCTCGTAGGAGGCGGCGAGGGCCGGGGCCGCCGTCTCGTACGTACGCTGCGCGACGCCTATGAACAGGCAGTCCACGACCAGGAGCTGGCTGGTGCGGCTCGACATCGCGGCCGGGCGCAGCTCGCTCTCGCGGGCCGTGGACGTGGTCAGCACGTGGTCCGCGTACTGCGTGACCGGGCCGTCGGGGCGGCCGGTGATGGCGACCGTCGTCGCGCCCCGGTCGAAGGCGACCCGCAGCGGCTCTATGACGTCGCCCGTCGAGCCGGAGTGCGTGATCGCGATGGCCATGTCACCGGAGCGCAGCTGCACGGCGTTGGTCACCGCGAGGTGCGGGTCCGTGTGGGAGTGGGCGATCAGGCCGATCCGGGCCAGCTTCTGGGCCAGGTCCTGGCCGACGAGGGAGGAGGCGCCCACACCGTAGATGTCGATCCGGCGGGCGGTCGCGGCAGCGGCGACGGCGGCGCCGAGCTGCACGGTGTCGAGCCCGGCGGCCGTGTCGGCGAGGGTCTGCTGCTCGTCGTAGGCCAGCTTGGCGACCACGTCGGCGATCGGGTCGTCCACCGCTATGTCCGCGGTGACGGCGGGCGCCCGGCCGGACTCCTGGTGGGCGGCGAGACCGGCCAGCGCGAGGCGGAGGTCGCGGTAGCCGGGATAGCCGAGGAGGCGGGCGGTGCGGACCACGGTGGCCTCGCTCGTGCCCGTGAGCTCGGCGAGACCGGTGACCGTCAGGGCGGCGCAGCCGGCCGGGTCGCCGGCGACGGCCTCGGCGACCCGCTGCATCGAGCGGGTCATGGACGGCGACAGCGTCCGCACCTTGGCGGCCAGGGCTGCCGGGGCGGGTGGCGAGTCCGGACTGAAACTTTCCTTCAGGTCATTGGTCACCTTTGAAAGATATTTTCAACCCCGGAGTCCGTCAACCCCCCTTTGGTACCGACCTGTGGCGGAAGCCGCGGAATCCGCCACCGGGCAGGTGGAGAATGGCCCCATGGAGCCGAACCGTCTGGAGCAGGTGCTGCACACCGCCCGCGCACTCGTCATGGCCGACCTCGCCGCCGGAGACGTCGCCGAGGCGCAGATCGTCTCGATGGTCGAGGACGCGGTGACGCACCGGCGCTGGTGGGTGGAGCAGTGGCCGGACGGCGTCGAGTTCGTCGTGGGCCTGGTCGCCCAGGACGTACAGGACGCGCTGCTGGAGAAGTACGGCCGCTGGCCGCTGTGCCCGGTCTGCGACGCGGGCGACCCGCACGCCCTGGACGTCGAACCGGAGCTCGGCCCGCACCCGCACTGGGTCTGCGCCAGGACCGCGGTCGCGGTCGCGCCGGTCGGCGGGCTCAGCGGGATACCGCGCCCGTGACCCTCTACATCGACCCGCCGAACTGGCCGGGACACGGCAGGTTCTGGTCCCACCTGGTCAGCGATGTCTCGTTCGACGAGCTGCACGCCTTCGCGGCGTCCATGGGCTGCCCGCCCCGGGCCTTCGAGCGGGACCACTACGACATCCCGGACGCCCGATACGAGGACGCGGTACGGGCGGGCGCCCAGCAGATCGGCTCCAAGGAACTGGTCCGCCGCATCACTGAGGCCGGCCTGCGCCGCCCGAAGCACCGCCCGGCGCCGCGCGTGTGAGGGTGCGTGGCGGCCGGGTGTGCGCGCGCCTCCGGCTCAGCCGGCCGCGCAGTCGGCGGCGGACTCCACCGCCGCGCCCTTGCCCACCGAGCCCGCCGCCACCAGCCGGGACGCCGAGCCGCGCGCCCGCTGGAGCCGCAGCGACACCACCACGGTCGCCAGCGCCGCCACCGTCATCGCCGCGCCCGCCCACGCGGTCGCCTCGAACCCGAAGTCCGCGTCGATCACCGCGCCGCCCAGCCAGGGCCCTCCGGTGTTGCCCAGGTTGAACGCGGCGGTCGTCGTCGCCCCGGCGAGGGTCGGGGCGGCGCCCGCCACGTTGAACATCCGGGCGTTCAGCGCCGGCGCCGTGTAGAACGCCGACAGGCCCAGCAGGAACGACAGTGCGATCACGGCCGCCTGGTTCGAGGCGAACAGCGCGAGCGCGGCCAGGAACACGGTGGACGCCGCGATCCCGCTCAGCAGCACCCCGAACAGGTGCGCGTCCGCGACCCGGCCGCCGATCGTCGTACCGACCAGCGCCCCGAACCCGAACAGCGCCAGCACGGTCGGCACCCAGCCCGATTCGAGTCCGGCGACATCCGTCAGCAGCGGTGCGAGATAGCTGAACGCGCAGAACACCCCGCCCGCCGCGAGCGCGGTGAGCACGACGGACAGCCACACCTGCCGGTCGCGGTAGATGGCCATCTCACGCCTCAGCTGCGGCTTCTCGGCCGGGAGCGGGATGCGCGGGATCAGCGTCATCACCCCCACCAGCGCCACCGCCGAGGCCGCGCCGACCGCCCAGAACGCCGAACGCCAGCCGAGGTTCTCCCCGAGGAACGCCCCCAGCGGCACGCCCAGCACATTGGCGATGGACAGCCCGCCGATCATCACGGCCATGGCGCGGGCCCGCGCGTTCACCGGCACCATCGCGATGGCGACCGCCGCGCCGACGGCCCAGAACCCCGCGCACGCGAACGCGCTGACCACGCGGGAGACGAACAGCACCTCGTACGTCGGTGCGAGCGCGCCCGCGACCTGCCCGAGGCCGAAGACCGAGATCAGCGCGATGAGCGTGGTGCGGCGGGGCAGCCGCAGGGTCGCCACCGCGAGCAGCGGGGCACCGATCACCATGCCGATCGCGAAGGCGGATATCAGGAGCCCGGCACGCGGGATCGACACGTTCATGTCTTCGGCGATCGGCGGCAGCAGCCCGGAGAGCATGAACTCGCTCGTTCCGAGGGCGAAGACCGAGAGGCCGAGGATGTAGACGGCCAGAGGCATACGGGAGCGGCCGCGAGCGGCGGAGTCGGGCATGACAGCTGCCAACAGCGAAAACAGCCCTGGCATTCCCCGGGTATTCCCGGGGTGTTCCCGGCGGCCGTCGCCGTGGGTGCCTCCTGGCCGCGCGCTCCGGCGCTCCCGCCGGCGCGTGCGCCGGGTCACGCGCCGGTCAGCAGCTCCAGTTCCGTCAGCAGGTTCTGCCGCGCCCTCGGCTCCCACTCGGCCGCCCCGTACGGCGTACGGAACAGCCTGGGCAGCCCCAGCAGCTGCCGCAGCACGGCGGCCCGCCCCTCCCGGAACGCCTCGTCCGGGACGAAGCCGTACTCCTCGCGCACCTGAGCCGCGTACTCCCCGTACTCCTTCGGCGCCGCCGCCAGGATCGCCAGGTCCGCGTCGCACAGCACCTCGCCGTTGGCGTCGCCCGTGGCCGGATCGTGCGTGACGGTGAGCCGGACCAGCCGGGCGACCTCCGCGGTGACGGCGTCCGGCGCCCCCGCCTCGGGCAGCGCGCGCTCGGCGAGTACGGCGCTGCGCTCCTCGTTCTCCGAGCGGTCGGGCCGGTAGACCGCGTCGTGGAACCAGGCGGCCAGGCGTACCGCGTCCGCGTCGGCGGCATGACCGGCGAGCGTGTCGATCCGGTCGAGGACCGCCGCGAGGTGCGCGGTGGTGTGGTACTTGCGCTGCGGCTCGGCCCAGCGCGCCAGGAGGTTGTCGGCGTACGGCAGCGGGTCGGGGCCCTCGTCGCCGCCCCGGGCGGCGACGAGGGCTTCCTGCCATCGGATGCGGAGACTCTGCGCGCTGTCGGTCATGGCGGCGACTCTAAGGGCTGTCCCGCAATTCCTGGCGGGCGCACGACGTCAGCTACGGCACCTCGCCGCGTTGTCGAAACGCCCGAATACATCCCGTATGCGGGCGCCTCTCTGCCTTGCGATGCACCGCATCTGACGCCGGGCGCTGATCCACCAGGAATTACGGGACAGCCCTTAGGGCCTGTCGTCACGTTCCCGTCGTTCGCCCGGAGGGCGGGCCGGTGCGGCGGGAGTGCGTGCACGGCGTCGGCCGGCGGACGGGAATGCGACGACAGGGCCCTGGTCCCCGCCGGTCAGTCGGCGGGGCTGTCGCCCGGCCGGTCCACGCAGGACAGGGCCATGATCTCGTCCTCGGTGGGTTTGGCCTCGTCCCGGGTCTCCTTGGGGACGGCGGGAAGGCTGTTCTGGAAGTCGCGTTCCCAGGAGGTCGCCTGGCGGATGTACTGCGTGAGCGCGTCGCGCAGCCGGACGCAGTCCTTGCGGTGCCCCTTGGCCATGGCGATGCCGTAGTCGTTGGGCTCCCCGAACTTGATGCCGGGCACGACCCTGAGCGACGGATTGGCCTGCATGAACCCGTAAAGGATCAGCTGGTCCGTGGAGACCGCGTCGACCTCCTTGTCCTTGAGCGCCTTCACGCAGTAGCTCGCGTCCTCCTCCGTACGCTTGACGATCTTGTCGTGCGCCGGCTTGTTGAGCTCGTTGGCGGACGTGGTGCCCTTCCAGACGCAGACGACCTTGCCGTCGAGGTCGGCCAGGGTGCGGATGCTCCGGTCGTCCTTGCGGATCAGGAAGCCCTGCTGGGTGGAGGCGTACGGGCCGACGAAGTCGAGGTCGTCGCCGCCCTTGTCCTTCGGCGCCATCCGGCTCGGGGTGATCGAGTAGGTCGCGGCCACCAACTGGACGTGGTCGTCGTGCAGCAGCTTGGCGCGGTTCTTGGACAGCACCCCGCTGAAGCGCGGAGTGTCGTAACCGAGCATGTTCATGAGGGTCCCGACCACGGAGATGTCGAAGCCGTTGTACTCGCCGTCGTGCGGCGAGAAGCTCGTGCCCGGCTGGTCGCTCTTGGCCCCGACCTCCGTCCGGTCGCTGAGGATCGACTCGGGTTCGGAGTCGCAGCCGGTCGCCGCCGCGTACAGAACGGCCGTCGCGACGGCCGCCGTGACGGTCACCGCCCGCCGGTGTCGGGCTGCTCCTGTCATCTCATGCCTCGCTCCCTGTGAGTTGTCGTCAGGTGTTGTGCAGGACGGCCTGCCAGTCCAACAGCCGCAGGGTGCAGCCTTCGACGGTCCGCACCCGCAGTTCGAAGGAGGTCCCGGACCGGGCGGCGAGATCGCCGAGGGCGAAGTCGGTGGTGGAACGGGCGGGCAGATTGGACCGGCGCGGACTGACCCCCTGGGTGACCGCGGTGAGCTGGACCCGCGTCTTGTGGGAGCACGCCGGGGCGCTCGGGTCGTCCTCCCCGACCTCCAGGGTGAGCCGGAGCCGGTCCCGCCGGTCGGCGCGTTCCGGCTGGGGCATCGTCAGCGTCAGCACACTGCCCGACGCCCCGGTCAGCGGCCGCTTCCCGGTCACCTGGATCACCGTCGCCACCTCGCCGTTGCGTACGACGTTCTGGAACGACCACCAGCTGATCAGAGAGAAGACGAGCGACGCGATGAGCAGCAGATCGGGCAGCCGGGGCCGCGCGCCCCCGGTCCCCCGGCCCACCCCGCCGGCCCGGCCGCGCTCGGGTCTGCGTACGCCTATGTGGGCGACGGCGGCTAGAAAGGCGAGGACGAGGAAGACGAAGAAGACGACGTACTGCTTGCGCGAGCCGCCGGGCCAGTTCCACACGGCGTAGCCGGTGAGGGCGACGGTCAGGACGAGGAACAGCCATCCCGTGACGAAGGAGGCCCGCTGGATGAAGACCTGGAACAGCGTGTCGGCCCGGCCGATGACCGTGCTGTCGCGACCGTACGACCGGCTGGAGATTCCGCCGTTGTCGCCGGGGTCGTGGCTCACGACAGGTCGTCTCTCGGGTACTGGTTCAACGTTCCGACGCTGCCGATCACCGTGGTGTAGTCGCCGTGCGACTCGACCGAGATGTGCGGGCCGGGACCGGGGCGGGAGCGGGGAGCTTCCACCAGGTCCACGAGGCTGTCACGGCCGCGCGGGTTCTCCAGCCAGGTGGTCAGCGCCGCGGCGAGCCGCTCGCGCTCCTCGGTGTTCAACCTCGCCACCATGCTGTCCAGCTCGTCGGCGGCCCGCGGGGTGAGCGCGGCCTCGTCGTCGGCCGCCGCCGCTCCGTCCAGCCCGACGAGGTGGCGGAAGGCGCCCTCGCCCGCGTCGACGGTCCGGTCCGTGATCCGCTGCACGGCGCCCTCCATCACACCATCGGTCATGCGGGCGGCGAAGTAGGAGAAGTGAGGGACAAGTTGGCCGGCGAGATCGATCAAGAGGGACACGATGGCTCCCGGAGACTTAAGGTGTATGCCAACTCTCTTGGTACACAAGGGTAATTGAGTGTGCGTCACTTCGGCATGGCGAGCCGGTGGTTCCCGGCCATCGGTGGTTGCATGGGGCCGTGACCGAACCACGTGATCCCGACCTGCCCGGTCTCCTCCTGCGCACGGAGCGCGACCTCTTCGTGCCGCTGCTGAGGGACGCATCCGACCGTGATTTCGAGCTGCGCACCGCCTGCCCCGGCTGGACCGTGCGGGACGTCCTCGCGCACTGCGGGGCCGCCCTGAACCGGGTGGTGGAGGGCCGCTTCGAGCGGGGGGTGTTCAGCCCCGAGTCCAACGACCGGGACATCGCGGACCGGGCCGGCTGGACGAACGCGCAGGTGGTGGACGAACTGGAGCGCGGTATGACCGAGGCGGGGCCGGTCGTCGCGGCCTCGGGCGGTGCGATGGACGGGATCGCGCTCGGCGAGTGGGTGCACGCCGGGGACGTCCGCGAGGCGTTCGGCCTGCGGGGCGCCTACGAGGGCCCGGGGCTCGGCCCCGCCCTCGCCCTCCTCGCGGCCGTGACCCGTGCCCGGGAGACGCTCCCGCTCACCGCCCGGCTGACCGGCGCCGCGACCGAGCTGACGCTCGGCGCGCGACGGGACGACCGGAAACCGGCCCGGTACACCGGGGACGGGGCGACCCTGATCCGCCTGTACGCGGGCCGGCCGCTGACCGGTACGCGGTACGAGCTGGACGGGGCGCGCGAGAGCGAGCTGAACATCTTCTGAGGGCTGAGGGCTGAGGGCTGAGGGCTGAGGGCTGAGGGGGCGGGTGCCCTGTCCGGCCCGGCGGGCGGGTGCCCCGTCCGGTCCGGCGCTCACCCCGTAGCGGGCAGGCCGAAGCGGTCGGCGATGATCCGCAGCGTCTCGGCACCGTCGTCGTTGAACCCGGGCTCGGCCTCGTAGCGCGGGGTCTCCCGGCCGACGATGCCGGCCGCCAGCAACTCCCGTACCAGCAGGTCGCCGTGGCGTCGCGACTCGCGGCGCCGGCCTATGTTGAAGTACGTCTGCGAGAACCCGCGCCGGCTGTGGATGAAGTGGAACGGGTGCGCGTCGCAGTGCGGGACCATGTAGTTCTGCCCGTGCGGGCAGTCGCACGCCGGGGTCGAGGCCAGGAACACCGTCTCCACCGGGTTGGGGCTGCCGAGCCGGTCCTCGTAGCGGAACCCGGTGACGTGACCCGCCTGGTCCGCCACCTTGCCGCCGGTGCTGGTGCCCGCGTCGTGCGTCACCCAGACCCAGCCGTCCGCCTCGCCCTCCGCACGGGCGGGCAGGCCCACCTCGGCGCAGATCGCGCTCAGCACGGGCAGGTCCAGGCCCCTGGCGTACGTGACGAACGTGTCCGGGGCGATGAGGGGTGTGGTCACCGCGCCGTCACCGCCGGGGCGAGCGGCGGCGACGGCAGGCCGAAGCACTTCGCTATCGCGCCCGCGATCCGCTCCTCGCGGTCGAAGTCATGGTCCTCGTAGCAGTCGTGGCCCTCCTCCGTCTCGCACCGGGTGCACTCCGACTCCGGGCCTATGAGGTTCGCCGCGAGCAGCTCGGCCGACATGTAGTCGGGGTTCTCGCCCACCCGGCTGCGCAGGTCCTCGAAGCTGAAGGAGAGCGTGTAGGCGCCGTCGCGCAGATAGTCGAAGCTCGGGCCATGCGCCTTCGCGCTGCACGGCTCGGTCACGAACACCACGACCTCGGCCCCCTGCGGGCAGACCCGCCGGTAGTCGACGTTCTCCCAGTCCTCCAGCTCGTCGTTGACCATGTCGTGCACCGCCCACATCCAGCCGTCCGCCTCGCCCTCGGCGAGCGGCTCGCGGTTCAGCTCGCGCAGTCCGGAGGTGAGTGCGGACAGGGAGAGACCCCGGGCGAAGACGAGGTTGACCTCGTGCCCGGGGAGGGCATCGTGCAGCAAGTCGCTCATGGCAGGAGCGTAGACGCGGGCACTGACAACGGGCCTGCGGGGCGGGGCGGTGGGGCCGGCCGGCCTCTGGGGACCGGCCGGTGCGGACCGTTCCGCCCGCCGGGGCGCGCCGCCTCGTCTCCCCTACGATCACCGCATGATCGACGGAAAGCTGGTCCGCATACGTGCCCTTCGTGCCTCGGACCTCGACGCCCATCTCCGGTGGCGCAACGACCCCGAGGTCGTGCACTGGGCCGCTGGCGGAGACCCGCACTACGGCCCCATCACTCGCGAGTCGTTGGAGCGCTTCCACGACGCCCGGCTCCGCCAGGACCCGCGTGTCGAGGCCTCGTTCACGGTCGAGGACCTGGCCGACGGCCGCCCCATCGGCACTGCCGACTACCGGGACATCGATCCATTCGCGGGGGAGGCGACGGTGGGCATCGTCATCGGCGAACGCAGCCACTGGGGAGGCGGATACGGTTCCGAGGCCCTGCGGTTGCTCCTGAAGCACCTGTTCGGAGCGTGCCGTGTGCGGCGTGTCGAACTGGACACCTGGAGCGGTAACGAGCGCGCCATGCGTGCGTTCCGGGGCGCCGGCTTCGTCGAGGAAGGACGGCGGCGCTCCGCCGTCCGCGTCGGCGACCAGTGGTACGACCGGGTGGTCTACGGATTGCTGTACGAGGAGTGGGCGGAGCGCCGGCGCGGGCACTGACAACGGGGCCGTACGGTCCACGGCCCCCGCTCTCAGTGCTCCGAGGGCGGGGGAGGCTGGGCATCGCCGCTACCGGGCAGGCCACCGAACCCTCCCCGGCGCAGCTGTTCTCGCAGGCGGGTGCCGTCCGCCGCCGGTGATGCTCCGTAGAGGTGACGGTAGTCGCGGGTGAAGTGGGGAACGCTTCGGTAGCCGACTGCGATGGCCGCTTGTGCTGCGGATTCTCCGAGGACGACCATGCGGTGGCGGGCCTCGCCGAGGCGAAGGCGCTTGAGGTATTGCGTGGGTGTCATGGAGGTCGCTTCCTTGAAGCGTCGGTACAGGGTCGGCTCGCTGGTGCGGATCTCGGCGGCGAGCGTCCTCATGGACCACGGCTCGGCCATGCGGTCGGTCAGCAGGCTCACGGCACGGGGTACGACGGGGTCGCCGTCGTCGAGTGCGGCGAGGACGCGGGGCGCTTGATCGGTCTGCAGCAGGCGCAGCACGATCTCCCGTGAGATCAGCGGGCCGAGGACGGGGATGTGTTCGGGCTCGTCGAGCAGGGCGAGCAACCGTGCGAAGGCGTCGGCCAGGGCGGGTGACCACATGCCCAGCCGGTCCATTCGCCCCGCAGGGTGCGCCTTGCGTGGCATCACGGCGGCGACTTCCGCCACGAGGTTCGGGTCGAGCTGCCACCGGGCTGCCAGGAAGCCCCGCTGCGGGTCGGTCTCGACGACGCTGGAGACGAGCGGCAGGCCGACCGGAGTGATGATGAACTTCTCCCGGCCCCAGACCTGGTCGTCACCGCCGATGAGGGTGCGCTTGCGTCCCGCGAGAACCGTGGACAGGGACGGGGTGTAGTGCTGGTATCCGGGCTCGGTCGCGGCGGTGACATGGCTGAGCCGGAGACCGAGCGTCTGCGCCCGTGCCTGGTCCCGGGCATGCCGCGACACGATCTCGGCCGCTCGATCGAGGCTCTGGGCAGTCGCGGCGTCCATGCCCCTATCCAAAGCCCTGTTCCTGCCGGTCGCCGCGGCGGACACGATCTGGCAAGGGGCTGATCGTGTCAGGCAAGGGGCGAGGCGGCACGAAGGCGGACGATTGAGGCATGGAAACGAATGAGCAGCTTCTCGCCTCCCTTCCCTCCGACACCGCGCTTGCCGGGCGTACCGCGCTGGTCACCGGGTCGTCGAGCGGGATCGGCGAGGCCACCGCCCGGGTTCTCGCTGCCTCGGGTGCCGAGGTCGTCGTCAGTGGCCGCGATGCCGGGCGGGCACAGAGCGTCGTGGACCGGATCGTCAAGGACGGCGGGCGGGCCCACGCGGTCACCGCGGACCTCGGCGCCGAGCCCGCCGACATCCGTGCCTTCGCCCAGCGCGCGCAGGACGCCCTCGGCGGAGCCGTCGACATCCTCGTCAACAACGCGGGTGTGTACCCGGGCCTGCGTACCGAGACGCTCACTGACGAGGAGATGCAGGCGCTGTGGGCGACCAACATCCGTGCCCCGCACGTGCTGGTCGCCGAGCTGGCGCCACGCATGGCCGAGAGGGGAACCGGCGTCATCGTGAACATCGGTTCGTGGATGGCCCGGGTGGGCGTCCCCTTCAAGGCGCTGTACCCGGCGACCAAGGCGGCCGTGGAACAGCTGACCCGGGCCTGGGCGGCGGAGTACGGTCCTCGTGGCGTCCGCGTGAACACCGTCGCGCCGGGAGCAACGGCCACCCGCGGCACGTCTGCCGGCGCGGACCAGCTGGCCGAACTGACGAAGGGAACCCCTGCCGGGGTCCCCGTACGGCCTGTCGACATCGCCCACGCGGTCCGCTTCCTCGCCTCCGACCAGGCGGCGTTCGTCCACGGCGCGACGCTCGACGTCGACGGCGGGATCGCAGCCACCCGCCTGCGCTGACCGGAACCGAAGCCGGTCACGGCGTACCGGCATGTCTGACGACAGGCCCTCGGGCCTGTCGTCAAACTGCCGTCGTCGCCCGGCAGACGGCAGTTTGACGACAGGTCCTAGGCCCCCGCCCTGAACCCCCGCAGCCGCAGCGAGTTGCCGACCACGAAGACCGACGAGAACGCCATCGCCGCGCCCGCGATCATCGGGCTCAGCAGCCCCATCGCGGCCAGCGGCAGCGCGGCCACGTTGTACGCGAAGGCCCAGAACAGGTTCGTACGGATGGTGCCGAGCGTCCGGCGCGCGAGCCGGATCGCGTCCGCCGCCGTCCGCAGGTCCCCGCGCACCAGGGTCAGGTCGCTCGCCTCGATCGCCGCGTCGGTGCCGGTGCCCATCGCCAGGCCCAGATCGGCCTGGGCGAGGGCGGCCGCGTCGTTGACGCCGTCACCGACCATGGCCACCGAACGGCCCTCGGACTGGAGGCGCTTGACGACGTCGACCTTGTCCTGCGGCAGGACCTCCGCGTACACCTGGTCGATCCCGACCTCGGCCGCGACCGACTCGGCCACCGCCCGGTTGTCGCCGGTCAGCAGGATCGGCTTCAGGCCCAGCCGGCGCAGCCGCTTGATCGCGTCCGCGCTGGTGTCCTTCACCGCGTCGGCCACCTCCAGGACCGCACGCGCCTCGCCGTCCCAGGCCACCGCTATGGCCGTACGGCCGGCCGCTTCCGCCTCGGCCTTGCGGCGGGCCAGCTCCGCCGGGAGACGGATCTCCCACTGGGCGAGCAGCTGCTCGCGGCCCACGAGGACCGCGTGGCCCTCCACGATGCCCTGGACGCCGAGTCCGGGGGCGTTGGTGAAGTCCTCGGGGGTGGGGAGGGGGGCTCCGGTGCGGTCGGTGGCTCCGGTGGCGATGGCTTGGGCGATGGGGTGTTCGGAGGCGTGTTCGAGTGCTCCGGCGAGGCGGAGGACGTCGGTTTCGGTGGTGGTGGGGGTGGTGTGGATGGTCTGGAGGGTCATGCGGCCGGTGGTGACGGTGCCGGTCTTGTCGAGGACGATGGTGTCGACGCGGCGGGTTGATTCCAGGACTTCGGGGCCCTTGATGAGGATGCCGAGCTGGGCGCCGCGTCCGGTGCCGACCATGAGGGCGGTGGGTGTCGCGAGGCCCAGGGCGCAGGGGCAGGCGATGATCAGGACCGCCACCGCCGCCGTGAACGCGGCCGTCAGGCCGGCCCCGTCGATCAGCCAGAACGCCAGCGTGCCGAGCGCGAGCACGATCACCACCGGGACGAACACCGCCGAGATCCGGTCGGCCAGCCGCTGCGCCGCCGCCTTGCCGTTCTGCGCGTCCTCGACCAGCTTCGCCATCCGGGCCAGCTGTGTGTCCGCGCCGACCCGGGTCGCCTCCACGACGAGCCGGCCGCCCGCGTTCAGCGTGGCGCCGGTCACCGCGTCGCCGACCGCGACCTCCACCGGCACGGACTCGCCGGTCAGCATCGACGCGTCCACCGCCGAGCCGCCCTCCACGACCACGCCGTCCGTGGCGATCTTCTCGCCCGGCCGGACCAGGAAGCGGTCACCGACCCGGAGATCCGCCGTGTCCACGGTCACCTCGCGTCCGCCGCGCAGGACGGTGACCTCCTTCGCGCCCAGCTCCATCAGCGCCTTCAGCGCGGCGCCCGCCTTCCGCTTGGACCTGGCCTCGAACCAGCGCCCGGCGAGGATGAACGCGGTGACGCCCGCGGCCGCTTCGAGGTAGATGTTCCCGGCGCCGTCGCTGCGGCCGATGGTCAGCTCGAAGGGGTGCGTCATGCCGGTCATCCCGGCGGTGCCGAAGAACAGCGCCCACACCGACCACAGGAACGCGGCCGACGTACCGACCGAGATCAGCGTGTCCATCGTGGCCGCGCCGTGCCGGGCGTTGGTCCACGCCGCCCGGTGGAACGGCCAGCCGGCGTACGTGACGACGGGGGCCGCGAGGGTGAGGGAGAGCCACTGCCAGTTGTCGAACTGGAGCGGCGGGATCATCGCCATCGCGATCACCGGTACCGCGAGCAGCACGGCCGTGATCAGGCGCTGCCGCAGCGGGCGCAGCTCGTCCGCCTCCTCGGCGGGGGCGGCGGAGGAGACGTCGGTGGTACGGGCCGGGGGAGCGGGCTCGTGCGCGGTGTAGCCGGTCTTCTCGACCGTGGCGATGAGGTCCTGTACGGAGACGTCGGCGTCCTCGTCGTAGCTGACGTGGGCCTTCTCGGTGGCGTAGTTGACGGTGGCGGTGACGCCGTCCATCCGGTTGAGCTTCTTCTCGATACGGGCCGCGCACGAGGCGCACGTCATGCCGCCGATGGTCAGATCGACCTCTGCGGCGGCGCCGGCAGCGGTGGTGGCCGCGGTTTGCGCGGACATGGTGGCCTCCTCTGTGGGTGAGGTGGGGTGGGATGTCTTCGTCTTCATACCCCTGGGGGGTATCTGGTTGTGGTTCATGTATACCCCTACCCCCTATCCATTCGCAAGGGCGATCCCTTGTTGGCGCGGGGGTCGCGCGCCACCGTTCGACCGGCGGGTGTTTGACCTCGCGTATCTTCACGTTCACGGTGAGGGCTGCGCGGCCGGCCTACCGCCCCGTAGGCTGGCCATTGGACTAGACCTATAGCTGCTTCCTGGAGGATTGGGTTCCCATGAGCAACCGTGCAGTCCTGGAGGTGATCGCTCTCGACGCGGAGGACGCGGTCGCTGCCCAGGCGGGTGGTGCGGACCGGCTTGAGCTGGTCACCGACATGGCGGCGGACGGCCTCACCCCGTCCTGTGCGACCTTCGCGGCGATCCGGGCCGCGGTGGACATCCCGCTGCGCGTGATGCTCAGGGTCGCCGACGGCTTCGCGGCCGGCGACATCGACGTACTCGTACGCAAGGCGCGCGAGCTGCGCGCCGAGGGCGCGGACGAGTTCGTGCTCGGCTTCCTGGACGCGGACGGCAACCCCGACCTGGTCGCGGTCGAGCGGCTCGTCGCCGAACTGGACGGCTGCCGCTGGACGTTCCACCGCGCGATCGACCGGGCCGCCGACCGGGACGCCCTGCGCAAGGCCCTCGCGGACCTGCCGGGCCTGGACACGTACCTCACCGCCGGTTCGGCCGCCGGGGTGGACGACGGCATCCCCACGCTGGTCGTCGAGGCGGCCCGCAAGGGTGAGCCGGGGTACGAGCCGCAGATCCTCGTCGGCGGCGGTCTGCGCCTGGAGCACCTGCCGGAGCTGCTGGACGCGGGCATCGACGCCGTGCACATCGGCGGCGCGGCGCGGACGGGGGGCTGGTCGGGGGCGGTGGCCGAGGCCGCGGTGCGGGAGTGGCGGGACGTGCTCGACGCGTAGCCCTTGGGCGGGCGGCATTCTTGGGGCTCGGCCCTTGCCGGGGCGGGGGTTTTGTCCTCAATCGCCGGACGGGCTGGGGGCGGCGTCGTTCGCGGGGTGCGGGGTTCCGTCCTCAAGCGCCGGACGGGCTTGGGGTGGGGCTGCTCCGTGGGGGCGGGTTGCCCGCCGGTCGGTGGGCTTGGGGTGGCGGCGTTCGCGGGGTGCGGGTTGCCCACCGTCCGGTGGGTGGGGGTGGGGGCCCTCCGGGCAGACTCCTCAAAAATGGCGTGTTCACCCGACGACGTGGGGGACCCCGGTCGTACGCCATTTTCTGCGGGGACTGCCCTGCGCGCCCCCACCCGGACGTCTCGCGGGTGCGGGGGTTCCCAGGTGTGGGTGTCATGACCCTGGCGCAACAGTCCTCCCCCGCTCCACAATGGCTGCGCGGTGATGGGAACGCTCCCATGGCGCGCCTCCCCGGCATGCCCGTCTGTCGTGGGAGCGCTCCCATCCTGCTTTCTCCGCTCGGCTGCCCCGTTACTGCTACGAAAGGCCCCCGGTGAACGCCTCCCCGCCTCCGCCCCCCACCCGCCGCAGACGCCGCGCGCTCGGAGTACTGGCCCTCGCCGCGCTGTTCGGCGGTGTCCTCAGTGCGCCCGGTGCCGCCGCCGACGACGAGCCGGCCCCCGAGCAGATCACCAACGGAGACTTCTCCGCCGGGACCGCGCCCTGGTGGTGGACGGCCAACGCGCCCGCCGCCGTTGTGGACGGCCGGCTCTGCGCGGACGTGGAGGCGGGGACCGCCAACCCGTGGGACGCGATCGTCGGGCAGAACGACATCCCGCTTGTTGCCGGGGAGACGTACACCCTTACGTACACGGCCAGTTCGACCGTACCGCTGTCCATTCACACCAACGTGCAGATGGCCACCGAGCCGTACACCACCGATCTCTCCGCGACCGATCAGATCGGTGCCGAGGCCGCACCCGTCACCCATGTCTTCACCGCGACCGCCGACCGGGACGCGGCCCAGGTCGCCTTCCAGGTCGGCGGCGGGTCCGAGGCGGCCACTTTCTGCCTGGATGACGTGTCCCTGCGCGGCGGCGCCGAACCGCCCGTGTACGAGCCCGACACCGGGTCGCCCGTCCGCGTCAACCAGGTCGGCTACCTCCCCCAGGGCCCCAAGACCGGGACCCTGGTCACCGACGCGACCGACCCGCTGCCGTGGACGTTGAAGTCGGCCGACGGGGCGGCGGTCGCGAGCGGGACGACCGTGCCGGGCGGGGAGGACCCGACCTCCCGGCAGAACGTCCACACCTTCGACTTCGGTGCTGTCACCGACACCGGGGACGGCTTCACGATCGAGGCGGACGGGCAGGTCAGCGAGCCCTTCTCGATCCGCGCCGACCTCTACGACAGCCTGCGCTCCGACTCGCTCGCGTACTTCTACCAGAACCGCAGCGGCATCGAGATCGACGCGGATCTGGTAGGTGAGGAGTACGCGCGACCGGCCGGGCACCTTGGTGTGGCGCCCAACAAGGGCGACACGGACGTGCCGTGCCAGCCGGGGGTCTGTGACTACCGGCTCGATGTGCGGGGCGGCTGGTACGACGCCGGTGACCACGGCAAGTACGTGGTGAACGGCGGTATCGCGGTCGCTGAGCTGATGGACACGTACGAGCGGACCCTGACCGCCGACGGGGCGGAGTCCGCCGAACTCGGCGACGGCGCGCTGCGGGTGCCCGAGCACGGCAACGACGTGCCCGACATCCTCGACGAGGCACGCTGGGAGCTGGACTTCCTGCTGCGCATGCAGGTTCCGGCCGGGAACCCGCTCGCCGGCATGGTCCACCACAAGGTGCACGACGCCAACTGGACCGGTCTGCCGATGCGGCCCGAACTCGACCCCGAACAGCGCGAACTGCACCCGCCGACCACCGCCGCCACGCTGAACCTCGCCGCGACCGCCGCCCAGTGCGCCCGGCTGTACGAGCCGTTCGACGCGGACTTCGCGGCCCAGTGCCGTACCGCCGCCGAGACGGCGTGGGCCGCCGCGAAGGCCCACCCGGCGGTGTACGCCAGCCCGGCCGACGGTGTCGGAGGCGGGACCTACGAGGACAACGACGTCAGCGACGAGTTCTACTGGGCCGCCGCCGAACTGTTCACCACCACCGGCAAGGACACCTACCGCCAGGCCCTGCTCGAATCGCCGCTGCACGCAGACCCCGACGCCGCCTTCCCCGCCGACGGCGGCATGTGGTGGGGCGGCACCGCCGGACTCGGCGTGCTCACCCTGGCCACCGTCCCGAACGACCTGACGGCCGATCAACTCGCGGATGTGCGGGCCGTCGTCACCACGGCGGCCGACCGCTACAAGCAGCAGACCGAGGACCAGCTGTACGGCGTGCCATACGCCCCCGAGGGCCAGAACTACACCTGGGGCTCCAACAGCCAGGTGCTGAACAACATGATCGTGCTGGCCACCGCCGCCGATCTCACCGGCGAGGCCGGCTACCGCGACGCCGTCCTGCGCGGCGCGGACTACCTGTTCGGGCGCAACCCGCTCAACCAGTCCTACGTCACCGGGTACGGCGAGCGCTTCTCGCAGAACCAGCACCACCGGTTCTGGGCGCACCAGTCCGACCCCGCCCTGCCCCACCCGCCGGCCGGTTCCCTCGCGGGCGGCCCCAACCTCACCGCACCCACCTCCGGCGACCCCGAGGCCGCGACGAAGCTCAAGGGCTGCGCCGCCGCCATGTGCTACCTCGACGACAACGGCTCGTACGCCACCAACGAGGTCGCCATCAACTGGAACGCGCCGCTGGCCTTCGTCGCCTCCTACCTGGACGACGCGGGCGACGGCGCGGGCCCGGACCGCGCCTGCCGGGTCACGTACTCCTCGCACCCGTGGAGCACCGGATCGACCACCACGGTCACGGTGAGGAACACCGGCACCGAGCCCGTCACGCCCTGGTCCCTGACCTGGCTGCTCCCCGGCGACCAGAAGCTCAGTCACACCTGGAGCGCCGAACTCGCGCAGTACGGCAGGACGGTGACGGCCACTCCGCTGTCCTGGAACCGGACCCTCGCGCCGGGCGCGTCGGTCGACTTCGGGTTCAACAGCAGCCTCTCGGGCCCGGCGGCCGACCCGGGCACGGTCAAGCTGAACGGCAGGGCCTGCACGGCCGGCTGAACCGGGCGGGGGCGGGGGTGGACGAGCGTCCCCCCGCCCCCGCTCCCTTACCCCAGCTCCCTCGGCAGCGGCGCCGAGTGGAGCACCGCGAGCCCGGACACCGCACGGGTCAGCGCCACGTACAGCCGGCGCAGGCCCGTGCGCTCGTCCGGCTCCCCGTCGACCACCGCCGCCGGTTCGTCCAGCACCACGTAGTCGTACTCAAGGCCCTTCGCCAGCGACGCCGGGACCAGCGTCAGCCGGGAATCCGCGGTCGTCTCCTGGCCGGGGGAGAGGTACGGGTAGCCCGCCGCCGTCAGGGCGTCGGCCAGCGCCGGGACGCGCGCGTCGGCGGCGATCAGACCGGTCGACCCCTCGTGCGTGAGCGCCTCCTCGCACGCCGCGATCACCGCCGCGTCCAGCGCGTCCGCCCCCGCCACCTCCCGTACGGACAGCGAACCGGGCGACTCACGCACCGACTCCACCGCCGTCAGCCCCGGCGAGATCACCGGCAGCAGCCGCGAGGCGTACGCGATCACATCGCGCGGCACGCGGAAGCCGGCCGTCAGCTCCTCCACCACCGCGTCCGCCTTGCCCAGGTGGTGCAGCGCCTGCTCCCAGTTCTGCGTCGACCACGGCGTCGTCCCCTGCGCCAGGTCGCCGAGCACGGTCGCCGAACCCGTCGAGCAGCGGCGGCCCACCGCCCGGTACTGCATGGGGGACAGGTCCTGCGCCTCGTCGATCACCACATGGCCCAGCGAATGCGTACGCGCCACCAGGTCCGATGCCTCGTCGATCAGCACCGCGTCCGCCGCCGACCACTTCGCGGACTTCACGCTGCGCGCCGGCTTCACCCAGAGGATCGCCTTCTGCTCGTCCTCGGTCAGCAGGCCCTCCGCGTGCGCCGCCAGGAACTCCGGGTCCGCCAGCAGCCGCAGCACCAGCTTCGCCGGTTCGACCGCCGGCCAGACCGCCTTCACCGCCGCCTTCACCGCGGGGTTGCGGGCCACCGCGTTCTGCACCCGGTCGTCGGGCGCCTCGCCCGCCTCCTCCATCCGCACCAGCACCGCGTGCGCGATGCGCTGCGGCAGCGCCTCGTGCGCGGCCCCGTACCGCATGTCGCGGGCCAGCAGCTCCTGGACCATCTCCTCGATCTCGTACGCCGGGACCCGCCAGCGCCGCGAGCCGCGCACCACCATCACCGGCTGCGTCGGCAGCGTCACATGCGACCTGAGGGCCCGCCGCAGCACCTCGGCCATCCGCGCGTCGCCCTTCACGACGGCCGCCCGCGCCTCGTCCGTGCCGCGCACCTCGACCTGCGCGCCCACCAGGTCCTCGACGGTCGCCTGTTTCACCTCCAGCTCACCGAGGGCGGGCAGCACCTGCTCGATGTAGTGCAGGAACGACCGGTTCGGCCCGACCACCAGGGTCCCGGTGCGGGCCAGCCGCTCGCGGTGCGCGTACAGCAGATACGCCACCCGGTGCAGGCCCACCGCCGTCTTCCCCGTACCGGGCCCTCCCTGCACACACACCGTGCCGCCCAGCTCACTGCGGACGATCTCGTCCTGCTCCGGCTGGATCGTCGCCACGATGTCCCGCATCGGGCCGACGCGGGGCCGCTCGATCTCCGCCTGGAGCAGCTTGCTCGTCTGCTCCGCCTCGGCGGGGTCCGTCAGGTGCTCGTCCTCGTACGCCGTCAGGTCGCCGCCCGTGTACCCGAAACGGCGCCTGCGGCCCACGTCCAGCGGGTCCTTGCGGGACGCCCGGTAGAACGGCTGCGAGACCGGCGCGCGCCAGTCGATGACCATCGGGTCCCCGACGGCGTCGTGGACATGGCGGCGCCCGATGTAGAACTGCTCGCCCTGCGCACCCTCCGCCTCCTCGGCCCCGACCACGTGGAGATAGTCGAGCCGCCCGAAGAACAGCGGGGTGTGCGAGAGGTCGGCGAGCGACTTGATGCGTTCGTCGATCTGCGCCTGAAGCACTGCGGCGTTCACCCAGTTCGCCGTGACATCGCTGATGTCCAGGGCCTGGGCGTCCTCCCGCATGGCGCGCAGCGCGGCGCGCGAGGCCGCGAGATGGGCGCGCTCGTGCGCGAGGGGGTCGGTGGTGGTGTCGCTCTCGAATTCGTGCGCGGGCACGGTGTTGCCTCCGGCATTCAACGCAGGACGGCGGACCGCAGCCCGTCCCGTGTCTGTGCGGGGCGATGCGGTCCGCTCGGGGATCGATCACTGGTACGTACGGTGACGCACGTACGGTTGTCGGCCGGTTTCCGTCCGGTCGGCGGCGCTCCCCCGGCTGCCGGCACAGGCCCTCACGGGCCGCCGGTACCACGGTTCGGGAGGCGGGCAGACCGGCGAGTGTACCGGCGGCCCGCGCCCCGCGCGAACGGATTACGGTGCCGTCCACCCCGTAGGGGACACCGTGCGACCCCAGGCGTACGCGCGCCGTGTCCGGCTTCCGCCTCCGGGGCGACGCCCCGGGCCACCCGCCCGGAGCACCATGGATACATGAGCACCGTCACCCTGAACCCCGGAAGGACCGGCGCCACCGCGGCCCCCGGTCACCCCCACAGCCGCGCCTCCGGCGCCCTGCGCGCCGTCAAGGTCTTCGCGCGGGCCGCCTTCGGTGTCGTCGTCCTCGGCGAGTACGCGGAGGAGGCGGGCGTGCGGCGCGGCCACTGACCGCGCCGCCTCCCCTCAGCTCTCCGACAGCAGTTCGTCCGCGTCGACGATCCGGTACGCGTAGCCCTGCTCGGCCAGGAACCGCTGGCGGTGCGCCGCGAAGTCCTGGTCGATCGTGTCGCGCGCGACGACCGAGTAGAACCGCGCCTCGTGCCCGTCCGCCTTCGGCCGCAGCACCCGGCCCAGGCGCTGCGCCTCCTCCTGGCGCGAACCGAACGTCCCCGACACCTGGATGGCGACCGTCGCCTCCGGCAGGTCGATCGAGAAGTTCGCCACTTTCGACACCACCAGCACGTTCAGCTCGCCCTGCCGGAACGCCTCGAACAGCTTCTCGCGCTGCGCGTTGCTCGTCTCGCCCTTGATCACCGGGGCGTCCAGATGCTCACCCAGCTCGTCGAGCTGGTCGATGTACTGCCCGATGACCAGCGTCTGCTCGCCCTTGTGCTTGCGCACCAGCGCCTCGGTGACCTTCCGCTTCGTCGCCGTCGTCGCGCAGAACCGGTACTTCTCCTCCGTCTCGGCCGTCGCGTACGCCAGCCGCTCCGAGTCCGTCAGATTGACCCGGACCTCCACGCAGTCGGCGGGCGCGATGTAGCCCTGCGCCTCGATCTCCTTCCACGGGGCGTCGAACCGCTTCGGCCCGATCAGCGAGAACACGTCCGACTCGCGGCCGTCCTCGCGCACGAGGGTGGCGGTCAGCCCGAGGCGGCGGCGCGCCTGGAGGTCGGCGGTGAACTTGAAGACCGGCGCGGGCAGCAGGTGCACCTCGTCGTAGATCACCAGACCCCAGTCACGGGAGTCGAACAGCTCCAGGTGCGGGTAGACGCCCTTCCGGCGCGTCGTCAGCACCTGGTACGTGGCGATCGTGACCGGCCGGATCTCCTTCCTGGTCCCGCTGTACTCGCCGATCTCGTCCTCGGTCAGCGACGTCCGCTTCACCAGCTCGTGCTTCCACTGCCGGGCCGACACGGTGTTCGTCACCAGGATCAGCGTCGTCGCCTTCGCCTGCGCCATCGCACCGGCCCCGACCAGCGTCTTGCCGGCGCCGCAGGGCAGCACGACCACGCCCGAGCCGCCGTGCCAGAACCCCTCGACCGCCTGCTGCTGATACGGGCGCAGCGCCCAGCCGCTCTCGTCCAGCTCGATCGGGTGCGCCTCGCCGTCCACGTACCCCGCGAGGTCCTCGGCCGGCCAGCCCAGCTTCAGCAGCGTCTGCTTGACCTGCCCGCGCTCGGACGGGTGCACCGCCACGGTGTCCGGGTCGATCCGCGTCCCGACCAGCGGCTGGACCTTCTTCGACCGGAGGATCTCCTCCAGGACCGGCCGGTCCGTCGTCGTCAGCACCAGGCCGTGCACGGGGTGCTTCGACAGCGTGAGGCGGCCGTACCGGTCCATCGTCTCGGCGATGTCGACGAGCAGGGCGTGCGGTACGGGGTAGCGGGAGAACGTCACGAGCGCGTCCACGACCTGCTCGGCGTCGTGCCCGGCCGCTCGGGCGTTCCACAGCCCGAGCGGGGTCAGCCGGTAGGTGTGGATGTGCTCGGGCGCGCGCTCCAGCTCCGCGAACGGCGCGATGGCCCTGCGGCAGGCGTCGGCCTGCTCGTGGTCGACTTCGAGAAGGAGCGTTTTGTCGCTCTGGACGATGAGGGGTCCGGTCACGCGCGTGTGCCCTTTCGGGTGGGGGAAACCTCCAGTGTGCCGTATGGGGGGCGGGGGTGCGGGGGTGCGGGGGTGAGGGGTGCGGGGTTCCGTCCTCAATCGCCGGACGGGCTTGGGGGCGTCGTCGTCCGTGGGGTGCGGGTCGCCCACCGTCCGGTGGGTGGGGGCGGGGTCCCTCCGGGCAGACTCCTCAAAAATGGCGTGTTCACCCGACGACGCGGAGGACCCCGGTCGTACGCCATTTTCTGCGGGGACTGCCCTGCACGCCCCCACCCACGTCCACCTGCGTCTGTACGCCGGTGGTACGTCTGTCGCAGACGCGTGGCGGCCGGTCCGGGGGCGTGCAGGGGAGTCCCCGCAGGACGACGAACGGATACCCGGGTACGACTGCGTACCCGCCGAACGTTCGTCGTCTGAGGAGACGCCCCGGAGGGACCCCGGACCCCACCCGGGACGCGCAGGCGTGCTCTTCAGCCCGTCCGGCGCTTGAGGACGGAACGGGTCGGCCGGACCGGGGCAAACCCGCGGGGGCCGACGCCCCATCCAAGCCCGTCCGGCGCTTGAGGACGGAACCCCTCGCCCCGGACCGGGGCAAACCCGCGAGGGCCGACGCCGCAGCCAAGCCTGTCCGGCGATTGAGGACGGAACCGGTTGGCTCGGGACGGGGTAAACCCGTGGGGGCCGGCGCCCCACTCAAGCCCGTCCGGCGATTGAGGACGGAACCCTCCGCCCCGGACCGGGGCGCCCCGGGGATGCCGCCCGCCCAAGGGCCCCGCCCGTCCGGCGGTTGAGGACGGAACCCCGCGGCCCGGACCGGGGTGGCGGGCTACTCCGCCAGCTCCGCCACGCCCGTGATCCGGTGGAGGGGATACGTGCGGATCTCGTCCGCCGTGTGGTCGTACGCGGTGACGAAGCCGCCCTCCACCCGGACCGGGGCGATGACGCGCTGGCTCGCCGTGCCCTCCGCGTTGACGTAGCCGATCCAGACCGCGGAGCCGGTCATCGCGGCGGCCTGGACGGTGACCAGGGTCTCCGCCGAGGAGGTGCGCGGCAGCGCTCCCGGCGACGCGGTGGCCTCGGCGTCCTTGTGGACGATCGTCGCGGCGGTCTCCCCGGCCCGGATCGCCCGGACCGCCGCGCCGAGCAGCGTGGGGTCGGGCACGGGCGGGCCCTCGGGTACGGGGGAGGGCGCGGTGCGCGGTGGGGTGCGGTGCGCGCCGGCCCGGGTGATCAGGACGTCGCCGTCGGCGGACTCCGCGGCGGGCGCGTAACCCATGTCGCGCAGGCCGTCGAGGAGGGACGCCGGATCGGTGCGGGCGGCCAGGACGGTGGGGGCGAGCCGGCGCAGCCGCAACGCGGCGGACCGCTTGTCGGCCAGGATCTCGTTGAGGACGGCCTCGTCGTCGCAGCGCACGTACGAGGACGCGGCGCCGATCCGCAGGTGCCCGTGGCGGCGGGCCACATCGTCGATGAGGTAGCTGAGCGGCTGAGGAACGGGCGTACGGCTGTGCGCGGCGAGGAAGGCGTGCACGTCGGTGGCGGTCTGCCCGGCGTCCAGGGCGCGTCGTACGGACCCGGGCGTGAACCGGTACACCGTCGCCCCGCCCTTCGACTCGATGTCCGCGAGCGCGCCGAGCATCTCGGCGAGGGGGCGTTCCAGCGGGCCGGGCGCGACGGCGGTCAGGTCGGCCTGGAGGAGGACGTGGTCGAGGGGTTCGGGGAGGAGCGGGGCGAGCCGGGCGGCGGCGTCGGCGGGGTGGCCGGCGAGCAGCGCACGGGTCGGGGAGGCGAGCGCGCCGCGTCCGGTGATGCCGAGGAGCTCGGACTCGTTCAGCGTCCACAGCGCGATCCGGGACCGCAGGTCCATCGCGTCCCCGGCGGTCGTGGCGGCCCCGCGCAGGGGGCGTTCCCAGCGGAGCCGGGCGAGCACGGTCTCGGGGTCGGGCGCGGTGCCGGCGGGCAGCTCGGCGAGCAGGGCGAGGACGCGGTGGCGGACCTCGGGCGCGGCGGAGCGGTCCAGGTCGGGGCCGAGGGCGGACAGGGCGCGGCCCTTGGCGTCCTGGCCGCCGACCAGACCCGACGTGCGGGTGGCGGAGAGCCAGGCGGTGGCGAGGTCGGCCCAGCGGTCCTGGGCGGGCAGCTCGGCCCACTCGTCGGCCGCGGGCGTCGGCGCGTACCGTTCGTCGGCCTCGCCGTCGGAGGCCAGCAGCCCCGCCGCGTAGGAGAGTTCGACCCAGAACGCGGCGGTGGGTTCGGGGACGTCCAGCGCGGCGGCGGTCTTCTTCAGCTCGCGGACGCTGAGGCCGCCGGCCCGCAGGACGGTGGGGCCGCCGCCGTCCCAGGTCTTGAGCAGTTCCTCGACGGTGGTGACCGCCAGGAACGCCTGGCCGGCCGCGGCGCTGTCCACAGCCTGTGGATCGCGTTCGGCGGCGGCGGCCACGGCGGGCGGCTGCGGCTCGGGTACCCGGTGGGCGCGCCCGGCCCGCAGATGCAGGGCGGCCTCGCGGGGCAGGACGACGGTGCGGGTCGATACGGGCAGCAGGAGGCCCCGGTCGCGCAGCCACTTCACGGGCGGGGTCGGGTTCGGCGTCACCTCGCCGTACGGCGGGCCCCAGACGAGCCGGTCGAGCACCGCGAGGGCTTCCATGGGGGCGGTGTCGAGGAGTTCGCCCATTCGGGTGCGGTCGGTGAACAGCGCGGTCAGGGCGGTCACGGCGGAGACCGGGTCGTGGGTGGCGGGCAGCCCGGCGGCGGCCAGGATCTCCTGGAGCCGGCCGGGCGACATACCGGCGGTGGCCTCCGCGACGGTCGGCCCGAGACCGGTGGGGGAGGGGTGCTGCGGCGAGGGGGACAGCAGTTCCCTGGCCGTACGCACCAGGCGCAGCCGGTCGTCCTCGCCCCACACGAGGGCCTGTTCGCGCAGGGTCCCCAGCGCGCCGGGCAGCGCGGCCACGATCGCGGCGCCCGCGTCGTCGCGGTGCTCGCCGTCGTCCTGCCCGTCACCCGTGAGCAGGCCGAGCAGGGTGGCGTACGGGGCGGGGTCGGGAGCGACCGCCAGCGCCTCGGCGGTCTGGAGGGAGAACCGGTCGAGGTGCTCCAGGGCGCGGACGACGGACGCACGGGTGCCGGCGCGCGTGGCGAGCTGGGTGATGTCGCCCGGCACGGGGGAGAGGAGGTCGGGCCGCGCCCGCAGCAGCCCGGCGAGTGACTCGTCGTCCCGGGCGCGCAGAGCCTCGGCCAGCGTCCGCGGTGGTGTGGTCGTCCCCATCCGCCCCACGGTAGTCGCTCCGGACAGCCGCGAGGGCGCTACCGTCGGTGCAGGCGGCAGGGGAACCGAGGGGAACCATCGCGTGGGGATCGAGAGCGACCAGCTGGTCTACGACTATCTGAGCCGGGTCGGGGACCTGGCGCAGCAGCAACAACTGTCGTCGGGCACCCGGATGCGGCTCGTGTCGGAGCTCCGGAGCGAGATCGAACGGCAGCGCAGGACGCAGGCGGCGGACACGCCGGGGGCGATACGCCGCATCATCGGCACGCTCGGTACGCCGGACGAACTCGTCGAGGCGGCTGCGCGGACGGGCGTGGCGGCGCCGGTCCCGGAGGCCCGGGAGGAGGCCCGCCCGCAGGGCCGGCCGGAGGTTCGGCCGGAAGCCACGGGCATCCCGACCCCCCGCCGGCCGAAGCTCCGCCGCAAGGACCCCCTGCGCAAGGACCCCCTGCGCAAGGACCCCCCGCGCAAGGGCGCGTCGGCGGCGCCGGAGCCGGCTCCGCCGGCACCGGTTCAGCCCTCCGCCCCGCATCAGGCCGGCACGGACGAGCTGGGTGCCGACGGGGGTGAGCCGGAGTGGTGGAGCGTCGAGCCGGGCCCGTTCGGGGAGTTCGGGCCGGGTACGGAGGTCCCCGGGTTCCGGGGCGGGGTGGAGATCCCGGCGATCCTGAGACCCCCGGCGCCGGAGGAGTACGAGTACGAGGACGAGGACGAGGAACCGGCGGAGCCGGAGGAGGACGAGGAGGCCGCGCTCCCTGAGCGGCGGCGGAGGCGCTGGCTGCCGAAGGTGCGCCGCTCCCGGGGGGAGGCGGCCGCCGCCTCCCCCCGGGGCTTCGCCCACCCCATGCTCCTGCTGGCGGCCGCCCTGCTGGTCACCGGGGCGGTGATGGGCTCGCTGCCGGTCCTGGGCGGCGGCTGGCTGCTCGCGTACCTCTCCCGCAAGCTGTCGCGTACGGAGGCGAAGTGGGCCGTCATGGGCCTGCCCGGAGTGGTCGCGGCAGCCGCCGTGGTCTGGCTGTGGGGCCGTATGGAGGGCCGCTGGGGCGCCCCCATCCCGGAACACGGCATGGCGGACGCGCTGAGCGACGTATGGCCGGTGACGCTCCGCACGGCGGCGGTGGCGTCAGCGGCGTTCCTGGTATGGCGAGCGAGACGCAGATAACCCCACCCACCCGTCGCCCTTCCAGCCCGTCCGGTCCAGCCCGTCCGGCGCTTGAGGACGGAACCGTCGGCCGGGGTGTCTCCGGGGTTCACGTGCGGGGACGCCGCAGGGCCGCGGGCTTACGTGCGAGGGTGCCGCAGGGCCCCGGGGCTCCCGCACTCCTGCCTCGCCCGTCGCCCCTTCCAGCCTGTCCGGCGTTTGAGGACGGAACCGTCGGCCGGGGGTCTCCGGGGTTCACGTGCGGGGACGCCGCAGGGCCGCGGGCCCACGTGCGCGGACGCCCCAGGCCCCCCGCGCCCCCGCACTCCCACCCGCCCGTCGCCCCTTCCAGCCCGTCCGGCGCTTGAGGACGGAACCCTCCACCCGGGCCCCCGGGGCATCACGCACCCGCTCACCCCAAGGCCCCACACCCCCACCCCCCCCCGGAGGGGACCCGGCACAATGGATTCCATGGCTCTCCCCCTCACGGTCGGCTTCGACCTGGACATGACGCTCATCGACTCCCGCCCCGGCATCAAGGCCGCCTTCCTGGCGCTCTCCGCCGAGACGGGCGCCGTGATCGACGCCGATCTGGCGGTGAGCCGGCTCGGTCCGCCGCTCGACCACGAGCTCGCGCACTGGTTCCCGCCGAGTGAGGTGCCCGCGATGGTGGACCGGTACCGGGAGATGTACCCGGAGTACGCCATCACCCCGTCGCTCGCCATGCCGGGCGCCCGGGAGGCGGTCGAGGCGATACGGGAGCGGGGCGGGCGGACGATCGTCGTCACCGCCAAGTACGAGCCGAGCGCCAAGCTGCACCTGTCGTACCTCGGCATCGAACCGGACGTGACCGTCGGCGGCCTCTGGGCGGAGGGCAAGGCGGTGGCCCTGCGCGAGTACGGCGCAGGGATCTACGTGGGCGACCACATAGGCGACGTGCGCGGTGCCCGCGCGGCGAACGCCGTCTCGGTGGGCGTCACGACCGGCCCGTGCGACGCGGACGCCCTCCGGGAGGCCGGTGCGGACGTCGTCCTGTCGTCGCTGACCGAGCTGCCGGCCTGGCTGGAGACGTACGCGGCCTGAGCCCCGGACCTAGTCCGCGGCCCGCGCCCCCGCCCCCGCCCGTACCGACCGCACCACGCCCGCCGCCGCGATCACGAATCCGACGCCCATCAGCATGCACAGGGACCAGAAGACGGACGGCAGGGGATGGGTGCCGAGGAAGAGGGGGGCCATGGTGGCGAGGGTGCAGAGGGCGCCGATGAGGAAGACGATCGCGCCGATCCGGACGAGCCGGTCACCGGGGCCGGAAGATGGAGTGCTCACCCCGCCAGGGTAGTTCCCGGATGCGGCGCGACCGTGCGCCGGGCGGCCTGCGGGTGAAGCAGGTGTCGTTTCCGGACACAGTCCGGATGACCAGGCTTGACGAGGGGTACTTCACCTGTGGAGGCTTCAGCCAGCAGGGGAGCACGACCACAGGACGGCCTGACCTGCTGAGGGCTTTGTTCCGGTTCCGGCATACGGGTTGAGATGGGGTGCGTGCTTTGCCGACTGGCAAGGTCAAGTGGTTCAACAGTGAGAAGGGCTTCGGCTTCCTCTCCCGCGACGACGGCAGCGACGTCTTCGTGCACTCGTCCGTGCTCCCCGCCGGGGTCGACGCTCTCAAGCCCGGCCAGCGCGTCGAATTCGGTGTGGTCGCCGGTCAGCGCGGTGACCAGGCGCTCTCCGTGGTGATCCTCGACCCCACACCGTCCGTCGCGGCCGCCCAGCGCCGCAAGCCGGACGAGCTGGCGTCGATCGTCCAGGACCTGACCACCGTGCTGGAGAACATCACACCGATGCTGGAGCGCGGCCGGTACCCCGACAAGGCCGCGGGCGCCAAGATCGCCGGCCTGCTGCGTGCGGTCGCGGACCAGCTCGACGTCTGAGCGACGACGCGAAGGGTGCGGGAGGTCCTACGGGTGCGGAACCCGGGCACGGCGTCCCGCACCGCTTCCGGGACGCGACGGGACGGCCGCGTCCGTTCCTGGGCGCCGTGAGATCCGGACCGCCCCACTCGGCGGGCCGCCTTCCGGCGCGCCAGTCGGTGGTCTACCGCACCATCGCCGTCTGCGGCGGGATCGCCGTGGCCGTCACCCTTCTCGTTCTCGGGGTGGCGGTGGCGACGTGGCCCAGCCCGCCGCCGCCCGGTACGACGGACGAGAGGCAGCTGCGTTACAGCATGGAGCGCGGTGCCGGGGAGTACGCCCACTCTCTTTTCGACGCTTCCCGAAGCGGCCCGCTCACCGAGGCGGGACTCGCCGCCGTTCCGCTGCCCGCCGAGGGGGCCGTCGAAGTCGCCGGACTCTCCCGGGACAGCGACGTCACGGTTGTGACCTTCTCCATGCACGCGCTCTACGGCCGTCCGGGCGACCTCAAGAAGACGACGGCCTGCTACCGGGTCGAACTGGTCGAGAGGCTCGATTACCCCAACCTGAAGCCGGAGGCCGACGCGGCCTGTTCCGCACGGACCCGGCCGCGGGGCGCGGAGCCGCGCGGCGCTCAGACGAACGACAGCGCGTCCGGGCCGAGCGGCGGTACCAGGCCCTCGGCTGCCGCGCGGGTCAGCAGGCCACGGATCGCCGCGTAGCCGTCCTCGCCGAGGTCGGCGGTGAACTCGTTGACGTACAGGCCGATGTGCTGGTCGGCGACGGACGGGTCCATCTCCTGCGCGTGCTTCTGGACGTAGGGCCGGGACGCCTCCGGGTCGTCCCACGCCATCCGGACCGACGCGCGCACCGACTCGGCCAGCACCTTCAGGGTCTCCGCGCCCAGGGACCGCTTGGCGATGATCGCGCCGAGCGGGATCGGCAGGCCGGTGGTGTCCTCCCAGTGCCGGCCCATGTCGGCCAGGTTGTGCAGGCCGTAGTTCTGGTACGTGAAGCGGGCCTCGTGGATGACGAGACCGGCGTCGACCTCGCCGTCCCGTACCGCCGGCATGATCCGGTCGAACGGCATGACGACGATCTCACCGACCCCGCCCGGCACCACCTCGGCCGCCCAGAGGCGGAACAGCAGGTATGCGGTGGAGCGTTCGCTCGGTACGGCGACGGTCTTCCCCGTCAGGTCCGCGCCCGGCTCGCGGGTCAGGACGAGCGGTCCGCAGCCCCGGCCCAGCGCCCCGCCGCACGGCAGCAGCGCGTACTCGTCGAGGACCCAGGGCAGCACCGCGTACGACACCTTGAGGACGTCCAGCTCGCCGCGCTCGGCCATGCCGTTGGTGAGGTCGATGTCGGCGAAGGTGACATCGAGCTCGGGCGCGTCGGGGACCCGGCCGTGCGCCCAGGCGTCGAAGACGAACGTGTCGTTCGGGCACGGCGAGAAAGCGATGCGCAGCGCGTCAGCCTGCGGTGTCGTCTCGGTCATGGCGGGTCCAGCCTTCCAGTACGGGTATGAGCTTCCCGAACGCCTCGGTCAGCGCGGTCAGCGCGTCGCCGATGCGCCAGGCGTCGCGGTCGCGCGGGCCGACCGCGTTCGACACGGCCCTGATCTCCAGGACGGGCAGGTCCCGCAGCCCGGCTGCCTCCGCGACCCCGAAGCCCTCCATGGCCTCGGCGACGGCGCCGGGGTGCGCGGCGAGCAGGGCGGCGGCGCGGTCGGCGCTGCCGGTCACCGTGGAGACGGTGAGGACGTCGCCGGGCCGGGCGCCCGTCGCGGCGGCCGTCTCCCGTACCAGCGCGGGCGGCGGCACGAACCGGTCGCGGCCGAAGCCGAGCGCTGTCACCGGAAGGAAGCCGTCCGGGGTGTCCGCGCCCAGGTCGGCGGCCACGATCTCGCTCGCGACGACGAGGGAGCCGACCGGGGCGACGCCCGCGAAGCCGCCGCCGATGCCGGCCGAGACCACCAGGCCGTAGCCGCCCGCCGCCAGGGCGTACGCGGCCGAGGCCGCCGCCGCGGCGGGTCCCGCACCGCCCGCGAGGACGTCGAGCGGGCCCGCGCGGTGGATCTCCGCGCCCGGCACCCGGCGTACGGAGATCTCACCGGCCCCGCACGCACGCGTGACCGCGTCCCGTTCCACCGGGACAGCGGTCACGACAAGCACACGCACGAGGGCGGTCCTCCGAGGTCAGGAGGGGGCGGAGCAAGGGGGGGAGGGCGGGGCAGGGCGCAGGGGGCGTCAGTCGGTCTTCTTGAGCTCGAAGTGCCAGATGCCCAGCAGGTCCTTGCCCTTGGTCTCCACGATGCTGATCTGCGTCTTGTCCGTGGTCTCGCCGGTCTGGCTGGAGAAGAAGGCGCTGCCCGGGATGGACCGGTAGGTCTTCTTGTTCGGCTCCTGCTCGGCCTGCTGGCCGTTGACGAAGATCGTCCAGCCGTTGTCCGCGATGTCGGGGTCGACGCCGAAGCGGACCTTGTCGTCCATCGAGACCTTGACGGTCTTCTCCGCCTTCTTGTTCAGGCAGCTCTTGTACTCGGATTCCTTGAGGGCCTTGCCGTCGTTGTAGCAGGCGGCCTCGGCGCTCACCGAGTTGTCGCCGACCGTCACGGTGGCGAGCGGCGTCGGCTTGTCGCAGGCGGAGAGGACAAGGAGTCCCGCGGACACGGCACCAAGAGCGACGCCGATTCGACGGCCCTTACCGGAGAAGAACGCAACGGTCATGGGCCGAAGGCTATCGGTCGCCGCGGCTCACGCCACGCGGGGGTGCGGCGAGCCGCGCCGCGCGGCGCCCAGCAGCCCCCGTACGGACGTGGACGCGCCCAGTGCCAGGAGGCCCGCGGCAACCGACATGCCCAGTACTCCGTTGAGGGGGAGGGCGATCCCGATCGCGCCGCCGGCGACCCAGGCCATCTGGAGCAGTGTCTCGGAGCGGGCGAACGCCGAGGTCCGTACCTCCTCCGGCACATCGCGCTGGATCATCGCGTCCAGCGACAGCTTCGAAAGGGCCTGGGTGAGACCCGCCGTCGCGGCCAGCGCGGCGACCATGACCGTACTGAAGAAGACGGCCGCCAGGACCGCGACGCCCAGGGCCAGGCCCAGCACCGAGGCGATGATGATCTCGGGGCCGCGCGCCCTCAGCCAGGAGCCGACCGCCGTGCCCAGCGCGTTGCCCACGCCGGCCGCCACGCCGACGATGCCCAGCGAGATCGCGGCGCTCTGCCCGGCCAGCGGGTGCTCGCGCAGCAGGAACGCCAGGAAGAAGATCAGGAAGCCGGAGAGCGCGCGGTGCGAGGCGTTGGCCTGGAGCCCGTGCAGGACGGACGGGCCGACGGAGCGCAGCCCCGGGCGCCGCTCGCCGTTCTCCTTCCTCTTCCGCTCCCTGGACCCGGCCTGCCGGGAGGCGATCCGCAGCGGCTCCGGCCGGGGCGCGCCCTCGCTGTGCGGCGGCACCAGCTGCGCCTTGCGCTCGCCCTTGGCCGAGTCCACCTTCGGCGGAAGGGTGAACGCGAGGACCGTGCCGCCGACGAAGATCGCGCACGCCCCGTACAGCGGCCACGGCGGGCCGATGGTCTGGAGCCCCGCCCCGATCGGCGCGGCGGCCCCGGTGGCGAGCAGACCGGCGAGGGTCACCCGGGAGTTCGCCTTCACCAGCGAGAAACGCGGTGGCAGCAGCCGGGGTACGACGGCGCTGCGCACCACCCCGTACGCCTTCGAGCAGACCAGCACGCCGAGCGCCGCCGGGTACAGCTCCAGACCGCCGGTGGCGACCGCGCCCGACATGGTGAGCGCGAGCAGCGCGCGGGCCAGCATGGCACCGGCCATCGCGGCGCGGCGGCCGTGCGGCAGATGGTCCAGGAGCGGGCCGATGACCGGGGCGAGGAGGATGAACGGTGCCATCGTCACGGCCAGGTACAGCGCGACCCGGCCGCGCGCCTGGTCCGTCGGTACGGAGAAGAACACGGTCGACGCGAGCGCCACGGTGATCATCACGTCGCCCGCGCCGTTCACCGCGTGCAACTCGATCAGCTTGCCGAGGCCGCTCTCGCCGGCGCCGTGCGCGTGCGTCGCCTTGCGGATGGAGCGGGCGGTTCCGGTGAACGGGGTCCTCAGGGCATGACCGATCGTCCGCCCCGTCCTGCGGAGCGCGCTGGGACCGTCGTGCGACCTGGCAGAAGCCACTTGGTCATACTGCCCCAGTACCGGGCGATGCGAACCGGGATCGATGCGGGGCGCGGGCGGGACCGCCCCGTCGGGTCAGTGATCGACCAGGTGGCGGGGGGTGCGGAAGGTCCCGCCGGGGGCGGGACTCGGTGCCGGATACGGCGTCGTTCGGGACGGGCAGGTGGGCGGGGAGCGGCGGAGAGGGTAGCGTGCGTAGCGCGCCACCGGCGGTTGTTCTCGGCCGCGCGCCTCTCGGCGATCCCGCAGAATGGATTGCGGAAGGCGTGCCCGAGACTGGCCCAACGGGTGTGGACGTCGACGCGGCCCCCAGGTCCGCTCCGTCCGCGACCGTACGGCTGGAACCGATGGATGTGCTGGCGCGCTCGTGAGACTGGCGTAGGAGAGAAGCGAGACCTGTGAGTGCTGCGACGACACGAGGCCGTACGGCCCGTACCGCCCGGACCCCTGCTCCCGACCGTTTGTGCGCCGAGGCGGTAGACCTCGCCCGCGCGGCGGCCGAGGAGGCCGCCGCGCCAGGGGTCGTGGGTGAGCATGTGGGCGTGGTCTCCGAGGGGGACCGGGTCGTCACGCACTACTTCGAGTGCGAGGACCCCGGTTACCGGGGCTGGCGCTGGGCCGTGACCGTCGCCCGTGCCTCCCGCGCGAAGAACGTCACGCTGGACGAGACGGTGCTGCTGCCGGGCGACGACGCGCTGCTCGCGCCGGAGTGGGTGCCGTGGAGCGAGCGGCTGCGGCCGGGCGACATGGGGCCGGGCGATCTGCTGCCCACCGAGGCGGACGATCTGCGTCTGGAGCCCGGGTACACCGGTGCGGACGAGCCGCCGCCGAATTCCGTGGTCACCGGCGAGATGGCCGACCTGGTCGACGTCGAGGACGCGGAGCTGACGACGCGCCCGGAGCCGCCGCGGCGCGGTTCCATCGCGGCGGTGGCGGAGGAACTGGGCGTACGGCGGGTGCGGGTGCTGTCCCGTTACGGGCTGCACGCGGCGGCCGACCGCTGGGACGAGGAGTTCGGCGCGAAGACGCCGATGGCGCAGGCGGCGCCGGCCTCGTGCGTGTCGTGCGCCTTCCTGATGCCGCTGGCGGGCTCGCTGCGGCAGGCGTTCGGGGTGTGCGCGAACGAGTTCGGGCCGGCGGACGGGCATGTGGTGTCGCTGGCGTACGGGTGCGGGGGGCACTCGGAGGCGGCGGTGATGCCGAAGCCGCCGAAGCCGGCGGCGCACGCGTTGGACACGATGCGGGTGGACGAGTATTCGCTCCGGGCGGAGGCCGAGGAGGCCGTGGAGGCCGAGGAGGCCTCGGAGGAGCTGGGCAAGGGGTAGCCGGGCCCGGGGCCCGGGGCGCCCGTGACCTCGGGTGCTCCGGCGTGCCGGTTCCGTCCTCAATCGCCGGACGGGCTTGGTTGTGGGCGCTGTGCTCCGGCGTGCCGGTTCCGTCCTCAATCGCCGGACGGGCTTGGTTGTGGGCGCTGTGCTCCGGCGTGCCGGTTCCGTCCTCAATCGCCGGACGGGCTTGGTGGGGCCGGCCGGTCTCGATGAGTGCGGCCGGGTGCCGGTGAAACCCCAACCCGTCCACCTCAGCCCGTCCAACCCAACCCGTTCACCCCAGCCCGTTCACCCCAGCCCGTCCATCCCAACCCGTTCACCCCAGCCCGTTCACCCCAGCCCGTCCATCCAGCCCGTCCACCTCAGCCCGTCCGGCGTTTGAGGACGGAAGCCTCGGGCCGGGCCGGGTGGCTCGGTGTGGTCGGCTGCGCGTGGGAAACCCAGCCTGTCCGGCGTTTGAGGACGGAAGCGTTCGGGGCGGGGGCGCCGGACCGGGGTGGGCGTTGTAGCGGGGGCCGCGACCCGCACCCCCGCGCACCCGGTAGCTTCGGGCGCACACTGGAAGCCGGCAGAGGGAGTCAGCGCGTGGGCATCAATGCGACCGAGGGCGCCGACCCATTCGGCACCGCGCGGCTGCGGCGCGGGGTGCTCGACGCCTGGGGCGCCGGTCCCGCCCGCTTCCGGGAGGACGCCAACGCCGAGGAGGACCTCGCGCTCGGCGGCTACCGCGACCGCCTCGTCGTCGAGCTGGCCCAGAACGCCGCCGACGCCGCCGCCCGCGCCCAGGTCCCCGGCCGGCTCCGCCTCACCCTGCACCCGGCCGCCGACGGCACCCCCGCCGTGCTCGCCGCCGCGAACACCGGCGCACCGCTGGACGCGACCGGCGTCGAGTCGCTGTCGACGCTGCGGGCCTCCGCCAAGCGCGAGGGCCACGAGGGAGCCGTGGGCCGGTTCGGCGTCGGGTTCGCCGCCGTGCTCGCGGTGAGCGACGAGCCGGCGATCGTCGGCCGGCACGGCGGCGTGCGCTGGTCACTCGCCGAGGCCCGCGCGCTGGCCCGCGAGGCGGCCGTCGGCAGCCCCGGCCTGGGCGACGAGCTGCGCCGCCGCGACGGCCACGTACCGCTGCTGCGCCTCCCGCTGCCCGCCGAGGGCACCGCACCCGACGGCTACGACACCGTGGTCGTCCTGCCCCTGCGCGACGGGGTCGCCGAGGACCTGGTGGGCCGGCTGCTGGCCGCCGTGGACGACGCGCTGCTGCTCACGCTGGCCGGGCTCGAAGAGGTCGTCGTGGAGACCCCGGAGACCGTACGGACGCTGCGCCGCTCCCAGCACGGCCCGTACACGCACATCGAGGACTCCGCGCACGGCACGAACCGCTGGCGCACCGCCGCCCACCACGGCCCCATCGAGCCGGCCCTGCTCGCCGGCCGTCCGCTGGAGGAACGGCTGCGCCCGCACTGGTCGGTGACCTGGGCCGTCCCGGTGGACGAGGCCGGCGCCCCGGTGCCTCCCCGTACCGCACCCGTGGTGCACGCGCCGACGCCCACCGACGAACCGCTCGGCCTGCCCGCGCTGCTCATCGCCTCGCTGCCGCTGGACACCACCCGCAGGCACCCCGCGCCGGGGCCGCTCACCGACTTCCTGGTGGAGCGCGCGGCCGACGCGTACGCGGAGCTGCTCGGCGCCTGGGAGCCGGTGTCCGTCGCGACGATCGCGCTGGTGCCGGGCCCGCTCGGGCAGGGCGGGCTGGACGCCGCGCTGCGCGGCGCGATCCTGGAGCGGCTGCCACGCGTGGCGTTCCTGGAGCCGGCCGCCCCGCGCGACCCGGCCGCCGATGAGGACCGGTGGGACGGCTGGGACGGGGACGAGGCCGTCCGCAAGGACACCGTCGCGCTGCGGCCGGTCGAGGCCGAGGTGGTGGAGGGGGCCGGCGCGCGGACCGTCGCGGTCCTCGCCGAGGTGCTCCCCTGCCTGCTGCCCGCCGGTCTTGAGCGGCGTGTCGAGCTGCGGACGCTCGGCGTCGCCCGGGTCCCGCTGACCGAGGCGATCGACCGGCTGGCCGGTCTTGAGCGCGATCCGGCCTGGTGGCGGCGGCTGTACGACAGCCTGGCCGGGGTCGACCCGGACCGGCTGTCCGGGCTGCCCGTGCCGCTCGCCGGTACGGAGTCCGCCGGGCCCGACCCGGACGTCCCGGCCCTGCCGCGCACCACGATCGGCCCCCGGCAGGTCCTCCTCCCGCTCCCGGACGCGCTGACCGGACCGGTCCTGGACCGGCTCGCCCGGCTCGGGCTGAAGGTCGCCCACCCGGACGCCGCGCACCCGCTCCTGGAGAAGCTGGGCGCCCTGCCCGCCACCCCGCGCGCCGTGCTGACGACCCCGCAGGTGCGGGCCGCCGTCGCCGGTTCGCTGGACGCGGGCGAGATCTGGGACGAGGACGCGCTCGACGGCGACGAGCTGGCCGACACCGTGCTCACGCTGGTCCGGGACGCCGGTCTTGAGCCGGGCGACGAGCCCTGGCTCGGCGCGCTCGCGCTGACCGACGAGGACGGCGAACTCGCCCCGGCCGGTGAGCTGGTGCTGCCCGGCAGCGCGTTCGCCTCCGTCATGCGCGAAGGTGAACTCGCCCTGTGTGACACGGAGTTGGCGGACCGCTGGGGCGAGCAGCCGCTCACCGCCTGCGGGGTGCTCGCCACCTTCGCCCTCGTACGCGCCACCGATGTCGTCCTGGACCCGGACGAACTGGAGCCGCGCGACGGCGACTTCGCCGAACCCGACGACGCCGGGCTGCTCGACGCCGTCGACGTGTGGTGCGAGGACATCCTCGACCAGCTGCCGGACAGTCCGGTGCCGCCGGTCGCCACGGAACTCGTCGCCGTCCGCGACCTCGACCTCGTGGACGACGACGCCTGGCCCCAGGCCCTCGCCCTCCTCGCCCGGCCCCCGCTGCGCGACGCCCTGACCCAGCCGGTGCGGGTGCTGCTCCCGGACGGCACCACGCAGTCCGTACGCCCGTACACCGCCTGGTGGCTGCGCGGCCACCCGGTGCTCGACGGCCGCCGCCCGGCAGGGCTGCGCGCCCACGGGGGCGACCCCCGGCTGGCCGGCCTGTACGACTCCGCCGACGCGACCGGCTTCGACGACGCCGAGGTGCTGCGCGCCCTCGGCGTACGGACCTCGCTCGACGCCCTGCTGGACGAGCCGGGCGGCGCGGCCGAACTCCTCGGCCGGCTCGCCGACGAGGACCGCCCGGTCGGCTCCGTACAACTCCACGCCCTGTACACGGCGCTGGCCGCGCTCGACCCGGAACAGGTCACGCTCCCCGACGACCTGCGGGCGGTCGTGGACGGCGAGGTGCGGGTGGTCGACGCGGCGGACGCGGTCATCGCGGACGCGCCGGACCTGCTGCCGCTCACCGAGGGGCTGCCGCTGCTGCCCGTCGCCCCGGCGCACGCGGCGGAACTGGCCGAGCTGCTCCAGGTGCGGCGGCTCGGCGAGAGCGTCGAGGCCCGGGTCACCAGCGACGGCGAGGAGCACGAGGTCCCCGAGCCGGTCCGCGTCCTGCTGGGCGCCGGCACGCCGGACACGTACATCGAGCACGGCGAGCTGCGCGCGGGCGGCGTCGAGCTGGACTGGCGCCGCACCCCGGACGGGGTGGTGCACGCCTCGACACTGGAGGGCGTCGCGGCGGGCCTGGCCTGGGCGGCCGGCCAGTGGCCCCGCCGCTTCGAGGTCGCCGCCCTGCTGGAGGACCCCTCCCGCACGGCGGAGCTGGCCCGGGACCGCTGGTTCGACTGACGCGGCGCCGGGGACGGGCCCGTGGCCGCTGGTTCGGCTGACCGCCGCGCCGCAGACGGGCCCGCGCCGGGGACGGGGCGCCGCTACACCGGGAAGCGGCGGCCCACCAGCCGCCAGGCGTACTCCAGGAGCGCGGACGCCGCCACCGCGATGGCCACCGCCGCCCACGGCATCTGCGTACCCACCAGCTTCAGCGCGAAGAAGTCCTGGAGCCACGGCACCGCGAGCACGATCAGGAAGGCCAGGCCCATCGCGGCCACCAGGCAGATCCGCCACCAGGTGTAGGGGCGGGCGATGATCGCCAGGACCCACATCGAGACCAGGAACAGCGTGAGCGTCGCCGCGCTCGTCTCCGCCTCCAGGGCGCCCGTGCCGGCGTAGTGGTGGCGGGCGATCAGGTACGTCACGAAGGTCGCGGCGGCGGCGATGACGCCCGAGGGCACCGCGTACCGCATGACGCGCCGCACGAAGTGGGGGTGCGCGCGTTCCTTGTTGGGGGCCAGGGCCAGGAAGAACGCCGGGATGCCGATCGTCAGCGTGGACAGCAGCGTCAGGTGGCGGGGCAGGAACGGGTACTCGACCTGGAAGCAGACCACCAGGACGGCCAGCAGCACCGAGTACACGGTCTTCGTCAGGAACAGGGTCGCGACCCGGGTGATGTTGCCGATCACCCGGCGGCCCTCGGCGACCACGGACGGCAGCGTCGCGAAGCTGTTGTTCAGCAGCACGATCTGGGCGACCGCGCGGGTCGCCTCGGAGCCCGAGCCCATCGAGACACCGATGTCGGCGTCCTTCAGCGCGAGGACGTCGTTGACCCCGTCACCCGTCATCGCCACGGTGTGGCCGCGCGACTGGAGGGCCGCGACCATCTCCCGCTTCTGCTGCGGGGTGACGCGGCCGAACACCGCGTTCTCCTCCATCGCGGTCGCCATCTCGTCCGGGTCCGTGGGCATCCGGCGCGCGTCCAGGGCGTGTTCGGCGCCCGGCATGCCGAGCTTCGCGGCCACCGCGCCGACCGACACGGCGTTGTCACCGGAGATGACCTTGGTGGCGACCCGCTGCTCGCCGAAGTAGGCGAGGGTCCGCCCCGCGTCGGGGCGCAGCCGCTGCTCCAGGACGACCAGGGCGGCCGGCTCGGCACCCTCGGCCGCGCCCGGGGCGTCCAGCTCGCCCCGCGCACGGGCCAGCAGCAGCACCCGCAGCCCCTGCTCGTTGAGCTGCCCGATCTCGTCCAGCGCCGGGTCGTCCTCCGCCAGCAGCACGTCGGGGGCGCCGAGGAGCCACGCGGACGACGTACCGCCGCCCTCCGTGAAGGCGGCCCCGCTGTACTTGCGGGCGGAGGAGAACGGCAGCGTCCCCGTGACGTCCCAGTCCTCCCCGTCCACCGGGGCCGGGTAGGCGTCGATGATGGCCTGGAGGCTGGCGTTGGGCCGGGGCTCGGACGCGCCGAAGGCGGCCAGCACGCGGTGCAGATACGGCTCGTCGGTGCCGTTCAGCGCGCGGACCTCGGTGACGTCCATACCGCCCTCGGTGAGCGTGCCGGTCTTGTCCAGGCACACGACGTCGACCCGGGCCAGGCCCTCGATGGCGGGCAGCTCCTGGACGAGGCACTGCTTGCGGCCGAGCCGTACGACGCCGATCGCGAAGGCGACCGAGGTCAGCAGGACCAGGCCCTCCGGGATCATCGGGACGATGCCGCCGACGGTCCGGGCGACCGAGTCCTTGAAGTTGTGCTCCTTGACCACCAGCTGGCTGATGATCAGGCCGATCGCGGTCGGCACCATCATCCAGGTGACGTACTTGAGGATCGTGGAGATGCCGGTGCGCAGCTCGGACCGTACGAGCGTGAAGCGGGACGCCTCCTCGGCGAGCTGCGCCGCGTACGCCTCGCGCCCGACCTTCGTGGCGGTGAACGCCCCGCCTCCCGCGACGACGAAGCTGCCGGACATCACCGGGTCGCCGGTCCGCTTGACGACCGGGTCCGCCTCGCCGGTGAGCAGGGACTCGTCGATCTCCAGGCCGTCCGCCTCGGCGACCGTGCCGTCCACGACCACCTTGTCCCCGGGGCCCAGCTCGACCAGATCGCCCAGGACGATCTCCGAGGTGTGGATCTCGGCCGCCGCCCCGTCGCGCCGGACGGTCGGCTTCGCCTCGCCGATGACCGCGAGGCTGTCCAGTGTCTTCTTGGCCCGCCACTCCTGCACGATGCCGATGCCGGTGTTGGCGATGATCACGAAGCCGAAGAGGCTGTCCTGGATCGGCGCCACGAACAGCATGATCAGCCAGAGCACACCGATGATCAGGTTGAACCGGGTGAAGACGTTGGCCCGGACGATCTCGGTCAGGGACCGCGAGGAGCGCACCGGTACGTCGTTGACCTCGCCCCGGGCGATCCGCTCGGCGACCTCGGCGGCGGTCAGCCCGCGCCCGGCCGGCGGGTCCGGCAGCTCGACGGGGTGGACCGGGTCGAGCTCCGCCCCCGCGTCGATCGTCGCCGGGGTCCCCGAGGGACCGGTTCGCTGCTCCCCGGAGGGGTCGGATGCCCGCTGCGTCATGGTTCCGACGGTACGGGCGGAACGTCCGGTGCACCCGCCGGGGGTGTGAAGATCAGACCGGGGGAGGAGCGGGATGGTCCCCCGGTCGTACGGGGCCGGTGCGGAGCTCCACGCTCAGGCGGTCGCGCCCGGCGTTTCCTCTGATCCGGACGGTCCGGAGCCCTCCGCCGCTGCCGCCGCCCGCTTGAGGGCCGCGTCGCGTCCGCGCACGTACCAGATGCCGATCAGGCCGAGGCCCGCGCCCGCCAGGCAGGTCCACACCCACCACAGGTGGCCGTGGTCGTCGAACCAGCCGTAGAACGGGATCTGGACCAGGAAGAGGACGAACCAGAGGATCGTGCCGCCGGTGATGGTCGCGACGACGGGCCCCTCCAGGGGCTCGGGTGCCTCGTGCTTCGGTGTCCACTTCGCCATGCGGTCAGTGTATGCGGCGCGTATGTAAGCGCCGTCGGGTCAGTCGGCCCATGGGTCTACGCGCGGAGATAGCGATCTTCGCCTTATGTATTCATACTGAATCTGCTTACGGCTGGCTCGAATTATTCGTGTGAACGTCCAAAGCTGACCACTTTTAACCCCCTCTACGTACGACTGAGGTCATACATGTCCCCCTCGGCCACCGCTCCGGTCGACGCCACGCCTCCCCCGGCTCCACAGCCCACCGGCGGCCTGGACCGTTTCTTCAAGATCTCCGAGCGGAAGTCGTCGGTGGCCCGCGAGGTCCGCGGCGGATTCGCGACCTTCTTCGCGATGGCCTACATCATCGTGCTGAACCCGATCATCCTGGGCGGCGCGAAGGACATCAACGAGAACTACCTCAACCACGGCCAGCTGGTCACCGCGACGGTGCTGACCGCCGCGTTCTCCACCCTGCTCATGGGTGTCATCGGCAACGTGCCGATCGCGCTGGCCGCGGGCCTCGGCGTCAACACCGTCGTCGCCCTCCAGCTCGCCCCCCGGATGACCTGGCCCGACGCCATGGGCATGGTCGTCCTCGCGGGCATCGTCGTCATGCTGCTCGTCGCGACCGGGCTGCGGGAACGTGTGATGAACGCCGTACCGGGCTCACTGCGCAAGGGCATCGCGATCGGCATCGGCCTGTTCATCCTGCTGATCGGCCTCGTCGACTCGGGCTTCGTCTCGCGCATCCCGGACAAGGCGGAGACCACCGTCCCGCTCCAGCTGGGCGCCGACGGCCACCTCAACGGCTGGCCGGTCCTGATCTTCGTCCTCGGCGCGCTGCTCACCCTCGTGCTGATCGTCCGCAAGGTGCCGGGCGCGATCCTGATCTCCATCGTGGCGATGACGGTCCTCGCACTGATCATCAACGCCATCGCCGGTCTGCCGGCCGAGGCGTGGGGGCTGACCGTGCCGGAGTGGCCGGGCAATCCGGTCGCCACCCCGGACTTCGGGCTGCTGGGTCACTTCAGCCTGTTCGGCGGCTTCCAGAAGGTGGGCATCCTCACCGGCATCCTGTTCGTCTTCACCGTGCTGCTGTCCTGCTTCTTCGACGCGATGGGCACCATCCTCGGCGTAGGCGACGAGGCGAAGCTGACCGACAAGGACGGCAACTTCCCCGGCATCAACCGGGTGCTGTTCGTCGACGGCATCGGCGTCGCCGCGGGCGGTGCGAGCTCCTCCTCCGCCTCGACCTGCTTCGTGGAGTCCACGGCGGGGGTCGGCGAGGGCGCCCGTACGGGCCTGGCGAGCATCGTCACGGGGCTGCTGTTCACGGTCTCGCTGTTCCTCACACCGCTGGCGACCATGGTCCCCTCGCAGGCGGCCACTCCGGCCCTGCTGGCGGTGGGCTTCCTGATCATCGCGGGTTCCGTGCGGGACATCGACTGGAGCGACTACACGCTCGCGATCCCGGCCTTCCTCGCCATGGTCATGATGCCGTTCACGTACTCGATCACCAACGGCATCGGCATCGGCTTCATCGCGTTCAGCGTGCTGCGGCTGGCCGCTGGGCGTGGCCGCGAGGTGCCGGCCGCGATGTACGCGGTGTCGGCGGTCTTCGTCTTCTACTACATGATGCCCGCGCTCGGCCTCACGTAAGGGCGGCGCGGGGGCCCGGCCCGGGAGGTCAGGTGACCTCCTCGGCCGGCACCCCCTCCGCCCCGTAGAACTTCTCCGTCTCGTCGACCGCCGACTGGAAGCGCTCGTCGAAGTCATCGCGAATGAGCGTCCGGACCACATAGTCCTGGACGCTCATTCCGCGTTTGGCGGCGTGCTGCTTGAGCCGGTCGAGCAGCTCACCGTCTATGCGCAGGCTGAGCACTGTCGATCCCATGGCAAGCAGGGTTACGTCCTGCGGGCCCGCCATGCGTGATTTTCCGCCGCAGACTCACTCGTTTGGGTGATCGATTGTGATCCGGCTCTCGCGCGTGTACCACCAAGTGGTATTTAGGGTAAGTAATGAGTTACGCTAACAAACATGCCTGACCTGATCCACGACAGCGACAGTGCCGCCGCCGTGAGCTCCCTTCGTTCCGCCGTCATGCTGCTCGGCCGGCGCCTCAAGCACCAGCGCGTCGACGAGTCGCTGAGCCCGACCGAGATGTCGGTCCTCGGAACACTGGCCCGTTGCGGCTCCGCCACCCCCGGTGAGCTGGCCCGCAAGGAGCATGTGCAGCCGCCGTCGATGACCCGCATCGTCGCGTTGCTGGAATCGAAGGGTCTGGTCAGGCTGGAACCGCACCCCGATGACCGTCGTCAGAAGATGGTCAGCCAGACCGAGCAGGCCGAGGCCATGCTCGCCGAGAGCCGCGACAAGCGGAACGCCTGGCTGACCACCCTCGCCGAAGGCCTGGACGAGGACGAGTGGGAGACGCTGCGCAACGCGGCGCCCGTGCTGGAGAAGCTCGCCCACCTGTAGCGGAAGGGGCCGCGCCGGGCAGCACCGGCGCCCGACCCCGCCGCCGCATCCCCGTCAGCACGCGCAATGTCCACGCCCGAGGAGGCGAACCCTTTTGAGTACGGGATCCGGAGCAGACTCCGCCCCCGCACCGACTTCCACCCACGAGAGCAAGCCCGGCGGGACCTTCTCGTCGCTGAAGATCCGCAACTACCGCCTGTTCGCCACGGGCGCCGTGATCTCCAACACCGGTACCTGGATGTCCCGCATCACGCAGGACTGGCTCGTCCTGAGCCTCACCGGGTCCGCCGCCGCCGTCGGCATCACCACGGCACTCCAGTTCCTCCCGATGCTTCTCTTCGGCCTGTACGGCGGCGTCATCGCCGACCGGCTGCCGAAGCGCAAGCTCCTGCTCATCAGCCAGGCGGCCCTCGGCGCCTGCGGTGTCGTGCTCGCGGTCCTCACGCTCTCGGGCGTGGTCCAGGTGTGGCACGTCTACCTGATCGCGTTCCTGCTCGGCATGGTCACGGTCGTGGACAACCCGGCCAGGCAGGCCTTCGTCTCCGAGATGGTCGGCCCCGCGCAGCTGCGCAACGCGGTCAGCCTGAACTCGGCGAACTTCCAGTCCGCCCGCCTCATCGGTCCCGCCGTCGCGGGTGTGCTGATCACCACGGTCGGCAGCGGCTGGGCCTTCATGTTCAACGGCCTGTCGTTCCTCGCGCCGCTGGTCGGCCTGATGATGATGCGGACGAGCGAACTGCACAAGGCCGTCGTCGTGCCACGCGCCAAGGGCCAGCTCCGGGAGGGGCTGCGCTATGTGTCGGGCCGCCCCGAGCTGATCTGGCCGATCGTCCTGGTCGGCTTCGTCGGCACGTTCGGCTTCAACTTCCCGATCTGGCTGACGGCCTTCGCGGACGAGATCTTCCACGGCGGTGCCGGGATGTACTCGTTCTTCAACATCCTCATGGCGGCCGGCTCCCTGGCCGGTGCGCTGCTCGCCGCCCGCCGCCGCTCCTCGCGGCTGCGGATGCTGGTCGCCGCCGGTACGGCCTTCGGCCTGCTGGAGATCGTCGCCGCGCTCGCGCCGTCCGTCTGGATGTTCGCGATCCTGCTCGTGCCGATCGGGATGATCGGTCTGACGACCAACATCAGCGCCAACACCAGCGTCCAGATGGCGGCCGACCCGGCCATGCGCGGCCGGGTGATGAGCCTGTACATGATGGTCTTCGCCGGTGGTACGCCGGTGGGCGCCCCGATCGTCGGCTGGATCAGTGACGCGTACGGCCCCCGCACCAGCATGGTGGCCGGCGGCGCGCTGTCGCTGGTGGCCGCGATCGGTGTCGCCGTGATGCTGGCCCGCGTCGGCGGGCTGCGCCTGAAGGTGGACCTGCGTCCGGGCCGCCCGCACGTGCGCTTCGTTCCGCGCGAACGACTGGCGACGGTGGCCTGAGAACCGCTGTGAACGCCACGCGGCCCCGCCCGGATGATCCGGGACGGGGCCGCGTTCGCGTTGCCCGCTGGACGGTGTGCGGTCCGGCGCGTCCCGGCACCGACCACGGGGCCGGGAGGCCCCCACGCGGGGCTGGAGCGGGCGCGCTGTTGGCGCGGGGCGGCGTGCCCTCAGCCGACCAGCGCCTTCCAGGTCACCGGACCCGCCTCGCCGTCGACCACCAGCCGGTTGAGGCTCTGGTAGGTGCGCACGGCGGACGTGGTGACCGCGCCGAACGTACCGTCGACCGCCAGGCCGGCGCTGCGTCGGTTGAGGGCGTTCTGGAGGGCCCGGACGTGCGATCCGCTGCCGCCCTGCCGCAGGGTGTAGACGAGATGGGGCCAGGTCGCCGGGCCCACCTGGCCGTCGGCCACCAGGCCCTTGGCCTTCTGGAACTGCTTCACGGCGGCGGACGAGACCGAGCCGTACTGTCCGTCGGCGACCAGACTGTAGCCACGCTGCGTCATCAGGTACTGGATGACGACGACCGTCTTCCCGCTCGCGCCGGGGTCGATCCTGGGCCAGCCGCCGCCCAGGTCCACGCCCCGGGTGGCCATGAAGGTGACCGGGTTGACCGTCACGCCGATCCCTCCGGAGTGGGTCTCGAAGTGCAGATGGGGTCCTGTCACATTGCCGGTGGCGCCCATGTCGGCGATGCGCTGTCCGGCGGCGACCGTGGCGTTGAGTGCGACCCGGTACACGCTGAGGTGGCCATAGTAGGTGTACTGGCCGTTGCCGTGCGAGACGACCAGGGCGTTGCCGGTCCGGCCGGCGATGCCGCCGCCCCATGACCGGCGGACGACCGTGCCGGCCGCCGCCGCGTAGACCGCGGTACCCGTCGAGTTCGAGACGTCCTGCCCGGCGTGTGCGCCGCCGCCCCGGGGGGCGCCGTACTGTCCGCCGGCGGGGAAACGGCCGAGGGCGGGGTTGAGCCATGCCCCGTTCTTCGCCGTGGCCGCGGAGGCCGTCGTGGCCCCCGTCAGCAGTCCCAGCGCGGAAAGGGCCAGTCCCAGCCCCGTCCCGGCGATCACCCCGCGACGGGAGAGCCCGCCGCGCTGTTCCCTTCCGTCCGCCGTCGCCTCGTCCGCCGTTGAGCAGGAATCGCACATGTTCGCTCCCTCAGGTCCACTGAATCGGGCACCGGCTGTCGGCGTGACCACTTCGCGGAACAAGTATTGAAGTGAGCACGCCAAGATATCTACCCGCATAGACTTTAGGGACGTGGTACCGATCCGGCCATAGGCGCGCGGCCCCGTCCGGCCCCGTCCGGCCCCGCACGGCTGCGCCACGCGGTCGGCCTGAACGCTGCACTGAACGCGTCGCGGCCCCGTCCCGGATCATCCGGGACGGGGCCGCGTCGCGTTCACGTATGCCGGGCCGGTTACGCTCGTCGGGTGGACCCGAAGACCAGAAACCGCATCATGGCAGCCGTGCTCGTGCTGATGTTCGCCGTCGTCGCCGTGGCGGCCGCCCTCGGCTAGGACGCCTTTACGGACCTACCAGGCGAAGTTCTCCGGCGACGGGCCGGGGCCGGGGAAGATCTCCTCCAGGGCCGCCAGCACCTCCGCCGAAAGCTCCAGCTCCACCGCCCGCAGCGCGGAGTCGAGCTGCTCCCGCGTGCGCGGGCCCGAGATCGGACCGGTGACGCCGGGCCGGGTCAGCAGCCACGCCAGGCCCACCTCGCCGGGCTCCAGACCGTGCTTGTCCAGCAGGTCCTCGTACGCCTGTACCTGCGCCCGCACCTTGGGGTCGGCCAGCGCCTCGCCGGAGCGGCCGGAGGTGGACCGGGCGCCGCCGCCCTCGCGCTCCTTGCGGATCGCGCCGCCGAGCAGCCCGCCGTGCAGCGGCGACCAGGGGATGACGCCGAGGCCGTACTCCCGGGCGGCCGGGATGACCTCCATCTCGGCGCCGCGCTCCATCAGGTTGTAGATGCACTGCTCGCTGACCAGCCCGTAGCTGCCCCGCTGCCGGGCGACCTCGTTGGCCTGGGCGATCTTGTAGCCGGCGAAGTTGGACGAGCCGGCGTAGAGGATCTTGCCCTGCTGGATCAGTACGTCGATGGCCTGCCAGATCTCCTCGACCGGGGTCGACCGGTCGACGTGGTGGAACTGGTACAGATCGATGTGGTCGGTCTGGAGCCGCTTCAGGCTGGCATCGACGGCCCGGCGGATGTTGACGGCGGACAGCTTGTCGTGGTTGGGCCACGCCTCGCCGTCCGGGCCCATGTTCCCGTAGACCTTGGTGGCGAGCACGACCTTGTCGCGGCGGTCGCCGCCCTGCGCGAACCAGGTGCCGAGGATCTCCTCGGTGCGGCCCTTGTTCTCGCCCCAGCCGTAGACGTTCGCGGTGTCGAAGAAGTTGACGCCCGCGTCCAGGGCGGCGTCCATGAGCGTGTGGCTGTCGCTCTCGTTGGTCTGGGGGCCGAAGTTCATCGTCCCCAGGACGAGGCGGCTTACTTTGAGTCCGGTGCGTCCGAGCTGCGTGTACTTCATGGACCCCAACCCAACTCCTTCGAGCGCGCTCGAAGCAAGCACCGCCCCGGGGACACGGCCTACGCCCCCGCGAACCGGTCCAGGGCCGCCAGCACCGCGCGGGTGGACGCGGCGCCGCCGAGGTGGCCCGTGTCCCCGATCACCGTCAGCTCCGCGTCCGGCCACGCCTTCGCCAGCTCCCACGGGGTGATCAGCGGCCCGCCCATGTCCATCCGCCCGTGCACCAGCACCCCGGGAATCCCGGCCAGCCGCCCCGCGTCCCGGATCAGCTGCCCCTCCTCCAGCCAGGCGCCGTGCGAGAAGTAGTGCGAGCAGATCCGCACCAGCGCCGCCCGGTCCCGGCCGGGCCTGCCGCTGAACGGGGGCGGTCCCGTGTACGCCTCCTGCGAGAGCACCGCGTCCTCCCAGGCGCACCAGCCGGCCGTCGCCCGCGCCCGTACGGCCGGGTCGGGGTCCACGGTCCGCCGGGCGTACGCGGCGAGCACGTCCGGGGTCGCGTCGCTCGCGGCCTCCGGCACACCCGCCCGGAAGTCGTCCCACGCCTCGGGGAAGAAGCGGCCCGCGCCCCGGTACAGCCAGTCGATCTCGGAGCGCCGGGTCGTCGTGACGGCCGGGATCACGATCTCGGTGACCCGCTCCGGGTGGCGCTCGGCGTACGCGAGGATCAGCGTCGAGCCCCAGGAACCCCCGTGCAGCAGCCACCGGTCGATGCCGAGGTGGACGCGGAGGCGCTCCATGTCGGCGATCAGGTGGTCCGTGGTGTTGTACCGCAGGTCGACGGCCGGGTCGCTCGCGTGCGGGGTGGAGCGGCCGCAGTTGCGCTGGTCGAAGAGGACGACGCGGTAGCGCTCCGGGTCGAAGCTCGACCGGGCCCGCTCGGTGCATCCGGACCCCGGCCCGCCGTGGACGACGGCCGCCGGCTTGCCCTCGGGGTTGCCGCAGACCTCCCAGTACACGAGGTTGCCGTCGCCGACGTCCAGCATGCCCCGGTCGTACGGCTCGATCGGCGGGTACTTCTCATCGGGGTGGCGCCCCATGACGTTGTCTCCCTCGTTCGGTGGCACGCGGCAAAGAGGCACAGCCTAAGGGCAGTCCGCGGGGCCCGGCGGTCGTAGCCTGGCTTCGTGAATGCGACTCCTGAGGTTCTGGCCGTACTGGACGATCTGCTCGCCGCCGCAGCCCCCGACGATCGCGGGGCGCTGTGGCAGCTCGACCGGCAGGGGAGGGAGCTGGACGCCAATCTGGTGCGGCTGCCCCCGGGCGCGGAGGTGGGGGAGCACCAGGAGAACGTGCTCGACGTCCTCCTCGTGATCCTCGCCGGCAGCGGCCGCCTCGTCCCCGGCGACGGCGGTACGCCCCTCACCCTCACCGCCACCACCGCCACCTGGCTGCCCCGCACCTCCCGGCGCTCCCTGAAGGCGGGTCCGGACGGCCTCGCCTATCTGACGGTGCACCGCCGCCGCCCGGGGCTGACGATCAAGTCGGCGGCGCCGGCACGGGAGGGCGGCGAGGCGCCCTGCGCGCTGGACCGGGTCTGCCCCGCGTGCGGGCGGATGTCCCAGGAGTCCGCGCCGGTGTACTGCGGCGCGTGCGGGGAACGCTTCCCGGACCGCTGAGCCTTCCCCGCCCGGGGGCACTCAAGGCCTGTCCGGCGGATCTTCGCGGCCCCGCGAACATCCGCCGGACATGCCCTGGTCGTACGTGCCTCCCCGGTGTCCGCACGCCCATTGACTTGAGCACTCGCTCAAACTCCCCTACTCTCTGCTGCACCGCGATTTGAGCGACCGCTCAAATCGCCGGAGGGGGTGCGGGGCGTGGGCGGTGGCCTGTACATCGAGGCGCGGATACGGGCCGGTCTGGAGTGCGTCTGGGAACGCACCCAGGACCCGGCACAGCACCAGCGCTGGGACCTGCGCTTCACCCGCATCGCCTACCTGCCGCGCGCCGAGGGGGAGCCGCAGCGGTTCACCTACGGGGTACGGGTGCTGCCGGGGCTCCTCGTCGCCGGGACCGGCACCAGCGCCGGCGAGCGCCACCGCCCCGACGGCACCCGGACGTCCGCCCTCCGCTTCGCCTGCGCGCACCCGCTGTCGTTCCTCACCGAGGGCCGGGGCTACTGGCGGTACGTGCCCGTGCCCGTGCCCGTGTCCTGCGAGGGCGGCCGGGCGGGCGGGGTCGGCCCGGAGGACGAGGGCATCCGGGAGGGCGAGGGCGACGGCGGCCCGGCGGACGGCGGCACCCCGGAGGACGGGGGCGGCCGGGCGGGCGGCGGCGGCCCGGAGGGCAGCGGCATCCGGGAGGGCGGGGTCGGCCCGGAGAGCGAGGGCGGCCGGGTGGGCGGCGGCATCCGCTTCCTCACCGGCTACGACTACGAGCCCCGCTGGGGCCGCCCCGGCCGGCTCGCCGACCGTCTGCTCTTCCGCCCGCTGATGGGCTGGGCCACCGCCTGGTCGTTCGACCGGCTGCGGCTGTGGTGCGAGCGGGGGATCACGCCGGAGCGCGCGCTGCGGCGCGGACTCGCGGAGGCGGCGGTCCGGCCGGCGGTGGTGGTCCTGGCGGCGTGGTCGGCGTCCCTCGCCCCCGTGCCGTCGCCGCTCGCCGGCGTACCGGCCCTCCTGCTCGCCGTACCGGTCCTGCTCGCCGCCGTCCTCCTGCCGCCGCTGCCGGGCACCCCGTCGGCCGCCCGCTGCCTGCGCCGCCCGCCCGAGCGCGGTGCCACCGCGCCGCCCGCCCTTCTCCACCGTCTGGAGCGACCATGACCTCGATCTTCCAGCAGGCCCTGGGGGCCGACTTCGACCGCCTCCACCCGCGCGTACAACGCCGCTTCTCCGTCGGCCTCGACAGCGGCGAATCCTGCGTCGGGCGCGGCGTGATGGACCGGGTGTGGCACGGCGGCCCGTGGATGCGGCCGTTCCTCGCGCTGGGCGGGATACGCCACATCCTCGTCCCGCGCGCCGGCCGCGATGTCCCGTTCACCATCGAGAACGTCCCGTTCACGGACTCCTTCGGCCGCGAGACGGTGACCTTCGTGAGGACGTTCGCCTTCCCGGACGGGCCCCGGCGGTTCGACGCGACGATGGTCCACAGCCCGGAGCGCGGCTGTGTGGTGGACTACCTGGGTACGCATCAGCACCTGGCCACCGACCTGCACCTGGCGGTGGACGAGGCCGGCGCCCTGGTCATCCGCTCCGGCGAACACCGCTTCCGCGAGGGCCCGGTGGACGCCCGGGTGCCGGATCTGATCGGGGGCGACGCGGTGGTCAGGGAGTCGTTCGACGAGGCGGCGGGCCGCTTCCGTATCCAGGTCTCGGTCACCAACCGCCGCTTCGGCCCGCTGTTCGGCTACGAGGGCTCGTTCACCGCGGAGTACGCGGACGTGGAGGCGCACGGCGTACGCCCGGACCTGCGCCCGGTACGCGAGGAGGCACGGGCGTGAGCGAGCGGAAGCGCGCGGCCACGGGCGCGGCGCAGCGGACGGGCACCGGCCGGACGCCCTCCGGCGAGGACACCAGGACGAAGCTGCTCGCCGGCGCCCTCGCCACGCTCACCGAGCAGGGCATCGCCAAGACCTCCGCGCGGAGCATCGCCGCCGCCGCCGGGGTCAACCAGGCGCTGGTCTTCTACCACTTCGGCACTGTCGACGAACTGCTCGCCGCGGCCTGCCGCCACGGCGCCGAGCAGCGCCTCGCGACCTACCGCGAACGTCTGGACCGGGTCCGCTCCCTGGGCGAACTCCTGGCCGTGGCCCGCGAGCTGAACGCCTCCGAACGTGCGGGCGGCCATGTCGCGGTGCTGGGGCAGCTGCTCGCCGGCGGCCAGACGCAGCCGCGCCTCGCGACCGCCACGGCCGCGGGCCTCACGCTGTGGACCGAGGAGATCGAGCGGGTCCTCGGCCGGGTCCTGGCGGGCACGCCGCTCGCCGAGTTCGTGGACGTCGCGGGCCTCGCGAAGGCGGCCTCCGCGGCCTTCGTCGGCCTGGAGCTGTACGAGGGCGTCGACCCGGACGGGGCCGGTCAGGCGCTGGCCGCACTGGACCAGCTCGCCGCGCTCGCCGCCGCGCTGGAGGGCCTCGGCCCGGTCGCGCAGCGCGCCGTACGCTCCAGGCTGCGCAGGGCCGGGGGGAACCGCTCGCACCCGTAGACCCGTCCTCGGAAGCGACGACAGGGGCGGACGGGACACATGGGGACATGGTGAAGCAAGCGGTCAGTGGTGCGGCTGGGGCGGCGAGGTCCGCCTTCTCCCGGCGGGCGTGGGACCGCCCCGGCCGTTGGCGGCGGGGGCGCGTCCTGGCCGCGCTCGCCGCGCTGACGGCGCTCCTGCTCGTCGCCCACCGGGCGGTGCCCAACACCCCGGGCCGCCTCGGCAGCCTCCTTGAGGCGTTCCTGCCCTGGCTGGGCCTGGCCGTCGTCCCCCTGCTCGCCCTCGCCGTGCTCCGCCGGTCCCTCCTCGCACTCCTGGCGCTGCTCCTGCCGGTGACGGCCTGGTCGTACGCGTTCGGCGGCCTCCTGCTCCCGGCGCCGGACCCGGGCGCCCGCGACCTGGTCGTGGTGCAGCACAACGTCAGCGATGTGAACGCCGACCCGGCGGGGACCGCCCGAGCGCTGGACGCCGTGGGCGCCGACCTCATCGCGCTGGAGGAACTGGTGCCCGAGGCGCTGCCCCGGTACGAGAAGGCCCTCGCCGCGCACTACCCGTTCCACGAGGTCCGGGGCACGGTCGGCATCTGGTCCAGGCACCGCCTCTCCGGCACCCGGGTGGTCGACATCAAGCCCGAGGACATCACGGAGGGCTGGAGCCGAGGCCTGCGCACGCTCGCCCACACCCCGCACGGCGAGGTCGCCGCGTACGTCGCCCACCTGCCGTCCATCCGGATCGGCCCCGGCGGTCTCGCCTCCGCCCGACGCGACGAGAGCGCCCGCCTGCTGGGCAACGCCCTGGCCGCCGAGGAGACGCACGCGGTGATCGTGCTGGGCGACCTCAACGCCACGGTGGACGACCGAGGCCTGACCCCCCTGACCTCCCGGCTCAACGCCCCGGAACGCGGCTTCGCGTTCAGCTTCCCGGCGTCCTTCCCGCTGGCCCGGATCGACCAGGTGATGGCCCGCGGAGCCACGGTCGGCCGCATCCACACCCTCCCGGCCACGGGCAGCGACCACCTGCCGGTGACGGCACGGGTGGCGCTGGACTGAGGGGCACCCCAAAAAACGGGGTGCGCCCTCCGCACCCCGTCCCTAGGCTGCGCGGGCGCCCCGCCAACGATTCGGAGACGTACGGAACATGACGCCCCACCTGTCAGCGATCGGCTTCCATGCGACCGACCCGGCGGACCTGGCCCGCTTCTGGGCCGCGCTCCTGAACCGGGAACAGGCCGAACCGAGCCCCGCAGCCGATGAGTTCACGGTCCTGGCCCCCGACGCCCACGGCTTCGACCTCCGCTTCGTCACGAACCAGGAGGCCAAGGACCTCACGAGCCGGGGCCACTTCGACCTGACGAGCGCCACCCCGGAGGCCCAGCAGCGGACGGTGGCCCGCGCGCTGGAGCTGGGCGCCCGGCACATCGACGTCGGTCAGAAGCCGGAGGAGGGCCATATCGTCCTCGCCGACCCGGAGGGCAACGAGTTCTGTGTGATCGAGGCCGGCAACAAGTTCCTCGCCGACACCGGCGCCATCGGGGCGGTCGCCTGCGACGGCACCCGGGCGGTCGGCTACTTCTGGGGCGAGGCGCTGGGCTGGCCGCTGGTCTGGGACCAGGACGAGGAGACCGCGGTCCAGTCCCCGCACGGCGGCACGAAGCTCACCTGGGGCGGCCCGCCGGTCGCCCCGAAGACGGACCCCAACCGCCTGTACTTCGAGCTGACACTCCCGCCGGACGCGGACGAGGCGGCGGAGACCACCCGCCTGACCGGCCTGGGCGCGCGGCGAGGACCGGACGGGGGCGTGCTGCTCGACCCGGACGGCAACGAGTTCACGCTCCGGAAGGCGCGGCCATGACCAGCAGGTTCACCGAACTCGCCGTCGACTGCCACGACCCGGAACGCCTCGCCGCCTTCTGGTGCGAGGTCCTGGACTTCACGGTGATCGACCGCGCCGAGGGCAAGGTCGAGATCGGCTCCTGGGTGCCGACCGTGGAGGAGGTACGGGCCCGCCAGATGCCGCCCACGGTGGTCTTCCTCCAGGTGCCCGAGTCCAGGGCCGGAAAGAACCGCCTCCACCTCGACGTCAGCCCCATCGACCGCACCACCGAGGAAGAGGTCACCCGCCTCCTCACCCTCGGCGCCACCCGCACGGACGTGGGCCAGGGCCCGGACCGCACCTGGGTCGTGATGGCGGACCCGGAGGGCAACGAATTCTGCGTGCTGCGGACGCTGGCGCCGTAGCGGCACCCGGGGTGCTGGTTCGGGGCGGAATCCGGCGTCCCCGGCCGCGCCTGCGTCGACCTCCCGGTCATCGGGGATGTGCCCGGTCGTTCACGGGGCAGCCGTCGTATCGGCCTCGGCATGTGCGTCGCCCTCACCCCTGACCGGCGTCAAGGGCGCCCCGGCCCTCCGCTGTGACGGGGAGCGGGCGCGCGCCGGATTCCGTCAAGGAGGTAGATGGTGCGGCGGTCGTAGCCGTCCCGGGGAGGCCGTTCGCCGTGCTTGAGGGCGAGGGCGTTGTCCACGACGAGTGCGTGCAGGTCGCCCGCCGTGAACTCCGGCCGCAGCACATCGGCGGCTCGCGCCGCTGCGACGATCTCCTCGTTGGCCTCGCTTCCGACCCGGCAGATCTCCATCAGCTGCTGTGAATGCGGATACGTCTGCAACAGCACGTCGTTGAAGGCGGGCTGGCGGTACTGGAGGTCGCGGAGCTCGGTGAGGTAGTACGTGATCCGCTCACCCACGTCATCGATGGCCCGCGCATGGTCGATGACGGCGAACAGCTGACTCGCCACGAGTTCTTCGATGACGGCTTCGATGAGGCCGATCCGACCGCCGAACCGGTTGAAGATCGTGGCCTTGCTCACCCCCGCCGCCTCGGCGACCTTCTCCAGCGGCACCGTCAGGCCCTGCCCCCGGAAGGCGCCGATCGCGGCAGAGCGGATCTGTTCGGAATTTCGCCGGGCGTCGGCGCGCAGCCGGGGTTCCGAAGGCACCGCACTCACCGTCCCGTTCCGCTCGCCGGTACAACTTGACTCATGTGGTCAGTTTACTTACGGTCGTGACCGGAACAAAATCTGACCCCGGTGGTCAACTTACGAGCCCGAGAGGCCAAAACCATGATCGTTGTGACTGGCGCCACGGGTGGGCTGGGCGGTACCACCGTCGAGCACCTGCTCAAGCGCGTACCGGCCGACCGGATCGGCGTCAGCGTGCGCGATCCCGCCAAGGCGCGGCACTTCGCCGACCGCGGCGTACACGTACGGCAGGGCACCTACGAGGATCCGGACGCACTGCGCGCCTCCTTCGCCGGTGCCGAGCAGGTTCTTCTGGTATCCGGGAACGACCCGCACGCCGACATGGTCGGCCTGCACCGCAACGCCGTCGAGGCCGCGGTCGCGGCCGGAGCCCGGCGCATCCTCTACACCAGCCAGCAGGGCGCCGTCCCCGGCAACCCGTACGGACCGTCGGGCATCCACATCGCCACCGAGGCGATTCTCGGCGATTCGGGCGTCGCCTGGACCGCGCTGCGGAACGGCGCCTACGGTCCACTTGACCAGGTGCTCGGCCCATGGCAGCGGACCGGCGTGATCGCCCAGCCGCAGGACGGCCCCGTCCCCTATACCGACCGTTCCGACATCGCCGAGGCCATCGCGGTCGTTCTCGCCGGGGACCGCGCTTTCGACGGCTCCGTCGATCTCACCGCGCCGAACGCGGTCACCTTCGGCGAGGTCGCCAAGACTGCCTCCGACCTCACCGGTCGTCCGGTTGAGCGTGTCGTCCTGGACGACGAACGGTGGTTGGCCGACCAGGTCGCGATCGGTGTCCCGGAGCAGATGGCCCGGCTCATGCTCACCTGGTACCAGGCTGCCCGCGCCGGCCATTTCGCCGAAACCGGCCCCCTGCTGGCCGAACTGCTCGGCCGCAACCCCCGCACCGTCGCCGAACGGCTCGCAGCTCACATCGCAGTCTGAGGCAGTGGCGAGGCGTCGTGACCGTACGAGAAGGCCGCCACCATCTGCCCGGCAGAGGGCCACCTCGCCCGCGTCTTCCGTCGGTCCGCCGCGTGATCCGAGCGAAACGGCCTGATCGACGGCCTAGTCGGTGGCCCGGCCGAGTCCGGCGGCCCCGGCCGAAACCCCGCCGATGAGTTCCGCGTTCGCGAACGGTCCATCCAGTGACGCGATCGTTCACGACAGGAGTGCCATGTCCACCATTCAGCCCGTCATCCTGACCGCCGACCAGGACGTTCTGGTCGGCTTCTATACGGATCTGTTCGGCGCCGAGGAGATCTTCCGGGTGCCGGCGGAGGGCCCGGCCTTCTACCTCGGCCTGCGCATCGGTGACACCGATCTCGGGGTGGTGGCGAAGCCGGACCTGGAGCCGGGGGCGGCGCCGCGCATTCTGCTGAGCATCGGCGTCGATGACGTCCGCGCCACGTTCAACCGGGTGGAGGCGCTGGGCGGCTCGGTCAGTGGTGGCCCCAGCGACATGCCGTGGGGACAGCGCGTCGCCCACATCCGCGACCCCGACGGCAACGCGGTGAACCTCACCCAGCCGATCCCGCGGGGATAAGGCCCCGCGAACCATCAGCGCCCCGGCAGCCCCAGCTCGCCCGCCCGCAGCCCCGCCTGGAAGCGGGAGCCGGCCTCCAGGGTGACCAGCAGGTCGGCCACGCGGCGCCGGTACGTGCGCAGGGAGAGGCCGAGGCGGCGGGAGGCCGACGCGTCGGTGAGGCCGGAGCCGAGGGCTTCGAGGATCACGCGGGCGTCGGCGTCCAGGTGCGGGGTGTCGGTGCGCAGGTAGGCGTCGTAGTCCGTCGACTGGTCCCACATCGCGGAGAACAGCGAGTGGACGCCGTCGATCATGTTCTGCGACGTCGTCACGGAGTACTCGCGGCCGGTCGGTGAGTCCCGGCCGGCCAGGATCATCACGCGCCGGTCGATGATGATCGTCTCGTGCGGCAGCACCGAGTCGGTGATCCGCACCTGCGCCCCGTTGCTCCGTACCTGCCGCAGGTGCGCGCGGGACCCCTCATCGGTCAGCGCGACCGGGCTGAGCAGCTTGCGCGTGGTGAAGCCCGGGGAGGCCGCGGGGCGCATCCGGCGCTGGATCGCCGCCCTGGCCTCCGGCTGCGCCCAGGTGCTCAGGTCCCGGGCGGCGCACAGGAAGTCCGTGCGGGCGGACTCGAAGAAGTGACCGGCGCGCGCGAGAAGCTCCGCGTCCCCGCGGACGGAGAAGATCTGTTCGTTCCGCATTCCGTAAGTCTGGCAGCAAACTGCCACGGACTGGGACGCGCCGGGAGCCCGCGACACCATGAGGCCATGACGATCTCCACGCACCCCAGCACCTTCGACCTCGGCGGCGACCTCCCCGTCAACCGCCTCGGCTTCGGCGCCATGCGCCTGCCGATGAGCACGTTCGACGGCCCCACCCGCACCCCGGAGAACGGCATCGCGGTGCTCCGCCGCGCCGTGGAGCTGGGCGTGAACCACATCGACACGGCCGCCTTCTACGCCCGGGGCGACGTACGGGCCAACACGCTGATCCGCGAGGCCCTGGCCCCCTACCGCGACGGCCTGGTCATCGCGACGAAGGTCGGCCCGCTCCCCGGACCGGACGGCATGCCGAGCGTGCAGGCTACCCCCGACCAGCTGCGCGGCCTGGTCGAGGCCGACCTGCGCGCCCTGGGCGTCGACCGCCTCGATCTCGTCAACCTCAGGGTCGGCGGCCTCAGCGCACCGGGCGGCGAGTCCGTGGCCGAGCGGTTCGCCGCGCTGGCCGAACTCCGCGAGGAGGGCCTGATCCGGCACCTCGGCGTCAGCAACGTCGACGCCGCCCAGCTCGCCGAGGCGCGTACCGTCGCGCCCGTGGCGTGCGTACAGAACCCGTACGCCGACGACCTGGCGCTGCTGGCGGAGTGCGAGGCCGCCGGGATCGCGTACGTGCCGTTCTTCCCGCTCGGCGGCGGCCGTGAGCCCCTCGACACGCGGCGGCTGGAGAAGGTCGCGGCCCGGATCGGCGCGACGGTCGCGCAGGTGCAGCTCGCCCTGCTGCTCGCCTCGTCCCCGGTGATGCTCGCCATCCCCGGCACGGGCGACCTCGCCCACCTGGAGGAGAACATGGCGGCCGGCGACCTCGTCCTCAGCGAGGAGGACATCGCCGAGCTGCGGGGCTGACCACCCCGGCCGGGCATGCCCTCGCCCCTGGCGTGATCTTGCCCGCGGCCTCGACGCGCGCGGCGCGTTCGGGGAACAGTGGGAGGGGGGTGTCCGGCGGGGGAGGGCGGTTGGCGGTGCGGAGGGCGTGGAGGGCCGGGGTCCGGTGGGTGGCGCCCGCCGTTGTCGTCGCCGAGATCTGCCTCGTGTGGGGCGGAGTCTTCGGCCCGGGTGAGGCCGTGGCCGTGGGGCTGCTGGTCGAACTGTTGCTGGCCGGGATCGTCCTCACCGAGTTCGCCCTGGCCGGGCGGGCGTACAAGGCGTCCAGGGCCCGGGGCGCCGACGGGCAGGAAGCCCTCGACCGGGCGTTGGCCGCTGTGCTGCCGTCCCCCGTCGCCAGGGCGGTGGGCCTGGAGTTCGGCCTGTTCCGCGCCCTCTGGCTGTGGATACGTCGTAAGCCGGACGCACCGGCCGGGTATGACGTTCTGACCTATGGCTCGGAGATCAAGCCGGTCATGTGGGCGATGGTCTTCCTCGTACCGTTGGAGATCGGCGCCGTCGAGTTCCTGGTGCCCTGGTCCGCCGTGCGTGTCGTGCTGCTCGTGATCTCCGTCTACGGGACCCTCTGGGTCCTCGGCTTCGTCGCGGCGCTGTCCGTCCGCCCGCATGTCGTCGGTGACGGCAGGATGGTGCTCCGCTTCGCCCACTTCGTGCGGATCGAGATCCCTCTCGACCACGTCGAGTCCGTCCGCATGAGCCGCCACAGTGGCTACCGAAGGGCCGTCCAGATCCACGAGGGTGTCCTCGCGATGCCCATCGGCGACTCCACGACACTGAGCGTCACCCTGCGCGAGCCCTGCCCCGTCGTGCCCAAGCCCGGACAGCCGCCGCAGGACGTACGGGAGGTCCGGTTCGCCGTGGACAGCCCCCGGGAGGCGGTGCGCGTACTCTCCGCCCACCTCGCCGCCGAATGACGTCCGCCGCCTGCCCGGGAGGGGCAGGCGGCGGACGTCACTGGCGGCTCGGGCTCCGGGCCCGCCTCGATCAGTTGTGGTTCTCGTCAATGGCGACGGCGATACCGTCCTTGACGTCTACGACGACGATGATGTCGCCCTTCTTGGCCGCCGCTTCGAGCTCGTCCTCGGTGCACTGCTTGGTGGACTGGCCGTCCGGGTCCCCGCAGATCCACCCGGCGCCGTTGATCTTGGTGGTGGTGGCGGTGAAGAACATGCGGTCCGGGCCCTCGAACGTCTTCGTCAGGGTGTACTTGCCCGGGGCCATGTATCCGAGCGTCCCCGTGAAGAGGCCGGTCGCCTCGCCCTTGCCCGAGTCGTCGTCGGTCCCGCCGCCGCTGTCGGCGTGGTCCTCGATGATGCTGACCGCGACACCGTTTTCGAGCTTGACCGTCGCGCCGAAGCCCCTCTTGGCCGCCGCTTCGAGCTGGTCCTCGCTGCAAGGGGTCGCCGCCTGGCCGTCCGCGTCGCCGCAGATCTTGCCCGCGCCCTCGATGTCGGTGTCCTCCGAGGTGAAGAACGCCTGACCCGCCTCTCCCTTGCGGGTCACCATGTACTTGCCCGGCGCCATGTAGGAGACGGCGCCGGCCCAGCTGCCGCTCACCTTGTCGCCCGAGCCCTGGCCCGCCTGCGCGTCGTCGCCGCCCTTGCCGCCGGCCCCGCCCTTGGCTGCCGATTCGGACGCCGAGGGCGCGTCCGACACGCCGACGCCTTCCGCGTCCCCGTCCTGGCAGGACGTGAGCAGCAGCGTCGTGGCCAGCAGGGCGGAGGCGGTGAGGACGGTCTTGCGAAGGTGGCTGCGAAGCATGGCGGGTTCCCCCAATGGGTCGTGAACGGGTCGTGGTGATGCGGCCGAAGCTTGGTCATGGCTGGCTCGCATCCGTACTTGATCATGACTCTGCCCGTTGCCGCGACCAACGGGAGCCGCGGTTACGAAGCCATGACGCGATCGGGATGATCGCAGTACCGGACGCTCCCGGCCCTCCCAACAGCGGCGCGGGCGGCGAGGACAGCCCCCCGGCTGCCCCGACTGCCTTGCCCGGCAAGCGAGTTCACCGTCCGTTCGCCGCGCAACCTTCTCCCCGTCGTACGTGTCTCCCATGCGAGCCCTCATACCTCGTACGCCATTGGCTCCGCGTACGCGACCAAGGAGGATTTTGTGGGCATGCGCACCACGCTGGCCATAGCCGTCTGCGCGGCCGCGGCATTGTCGGCCGGTACGGCCGGCACGGCCGTCGCAGCTCCCGGCGGGACGTCCGCGGGTACGGCCGCGCCCGGGGGTACAGCAGCCACCACCACCACCGTGCGCGAGGACTTCAACGGGGACGGCTATCAGGACCTCGCCGTCGCCGCCCCCGCCGCCACGGTGGACGGCCATGCCCGAGCCGGCTACATCGCCGTCAGCTACGGCTCGGCCAATGGTCTGACGACGGCGAACACCACGGTCATCGATCAGAACACCCCGGGCGTGCCGGGCGCGCCCGGTGACGATCACGGCTTCGGCTACCGGCTGCTCGCCGAGGACCTCGACCACGACGGGCTGACCGACCTCGCTCTGGTCACCCATGAAAGGTTCCTGCTCGAAGGCTCCGCCATCAACGGCTCCGTCATCGTGCTGTGGGGCAACACCGACGGCATCACCGGGCAGGGCGCGGTCCGTATGCCGGCCGCGCCCGACACCCAGCTGGGAGACAACCTCACCGCCGGTGACTTCGACGGCGACGGGACGACGGACCTGATGATGCTGCACGGGGACGACGGGGATCAGCGCAGCGTGCTCTACGGGCCGTTCACCCGGGACGGGGCACCCACCCGCGAGCAGCGGATCTTCATGTCCGACACGGGCAGCTCCATGTCGGGCACCGCGGCCGGCGACTTCAACGGTGACGGCATCGACGACCTGTGCACGTTCTTCGTGAGCAACAACCACGCCGACGGCGGCAAGCTGTGGCTGGGCACCCCGAACGGCCTGTCGAAGTCACCGACCGCGCTCCCGAGCGCCGGGGCCACCGCGGTCGGTGACTTCGACAACGACGGTAAGGCCGACCTCGCCACCCGGGTGATCCCCAACGGCAACGTGGAGGACCTGGCCACGGACCCCGGAACCATCAAGATCTACTACGGTTCCGCGTCCGGTCCGAGCACCACCCGGACCACGACGATCACCCAGGACACCGCGGGCGTGCCCGGGGTCAGCGAGAAGGGTGACCAGTTCGGTGCCCGGCTCAGCGCGGGTGACGTCAACGGCGACGGTTACGACGACCTGGCCGCAGGTGTGCCGTTCGAGGCCATCGAGGAAACCCAGGGAGCCGGCGCGGTGGTGCTGCTGAAGGGCGGCCCCGGCGGTCTGAGCGGCACCGGTTCGCAGGCCTTCCACCAGGAGACCGCCGGTGTGCCGGGCGTGGCGGAGACCGGTGACCACTTCGGCGCATCGGTCCGGCTGCTCGACATCGACAACGACGGCAAGGCGGACCTGGCGGCCGGCGCCCCCGACGAGGACCTCGACGCGGTCGCGGACGGCGGCGCGGTGTGGTCCCTGCGCGGCACCGCCTCGGGCCTGACCGCGACGGGCGCGTTCGCCTTCAACCCGGTCGACCTGGGCGCCCCGGTGCTCAACGCCCGCTTCGGCCTGGACCTGTCCAACGACAACGGCCCGGACATCGGCTGACGTACCCGAAGGAAGCGGGGTGGTGCTGTTTCGCGGCTGCGCGGAACAGCACCACCCCGCGTCGCGTCCCGGACGGTCGCGTCAGACCCTCTTACGCGCCCTCGCCCTCGCGCCGCGCGGTCAGCCACGCCGAAGACTCCGCCATCAGTTCCTCCAGCTCGTTGACCAGTCGCGCCGTATGGAACCCGTCAGCGGCGGCGTGATGGATCTGTACGGAGACGGGGAGCAGGGTGCGGCCCTCGCGTTCGGTGTAGCGGCCGAGGGTGAAGATCGGCGCCAAGTGGTCCCAGCCGCCACCGATGTTGAGGTTGAACCCGGTGAACGACGCCCACGGCAGGCTCGACACGTCGAACGCGTTCGGTGGCGGTGGCCCCTGCGGGAAGAAGTCCGTGGCCCGGCCGTGCTCCGCGAGCAGTGGGGCCGCGGTGTCGTGGAACGCCCCGAAGTCGGGGTCGTACGGCGCCCATACGCACGCGAACGTCTCACGTTCCGGGTTGAACACCGTGAACGCCGGGTGCACGACCGGCCAGACCGCCGGGTCGCCCGACCCCGTAAGGCACATCCTGAACTCTTCGTGCCGGTTGACCACCGTGGCCAGCGCCCACACCTGCGCGATGTACGACTTGCGCGGCGACCGGCGCAGCGCCGCCGTGAACTCGGTGACGTCGACCTCCACCGTCATCGAGTACGTGCACGGCACGCGGTCCCGGTAGTGCGCGAAGTGCTGCGCGCGCGGCCAGGTGCTCAGGTCGATGGGGGCGGGGGCGTCCATCGGCTCATGATGGCAGCGCCGGGGCGCGGACCGTAACGAATTTCCGGCCGCGCCGACTGCGGGAAGCGCGCCTCAGGCAGCGGTGTGCTGTACGAACGCGGACCAGGCGCCGGGGGAGAGCGTGAGGGCGGGGACGGTGACGTCCTTGGAGTCGCGCACGTGGACGGTGTGGGGGCAGGCGGCGACCTCTACGCAGTTGCCGCCGTTCGTGCCGCTGTAGCTGGACTTGGACCAGGAGAGGGCGACCTCGACGCAGTTGCCGCCCTCTGGGCCGCTGTAGCTGCTCTTGAACCAAGTGAGGTCAGTGTTCATAGTCCTTCTGCCATTTGCTTGATCAACTCGCGCGACTCTTCCGGTCCGAGAGCCTGGGTCCGCAGCATGCCATACGTGGCGAACAGGTCTCCCAAGTAGGGCTGCTCGCTCGCAAGGAAGTTCCGCCCCTGGACCTCCATGTACCCAAGTCGCCGCCGATCGTCGGTCTCCAGCAGGACAAAAGAGCCGCCCAGGCCGGAGTGGGATTCCCGCCGAGGTGACATCAACTGGATGTGCACATGACGCAGTCGACTGACCTCAAGAATGTGCTGGAGCTGCGCTCGGTGCACGTCCCGTCCGCCGATGGGGCGCTTGAGTGCGCTGACCTCCAGGACGAAGCTGATGTCCGGCAGCGGCTTGCGGATCAGCAGGGTCTGCCGTGCCAGACGTCCGGCGACCAGTCTCTCGATCTCGTCGTCATCAAGAGGCGGGCATGCTTGGCTGAACACGGCACGCGCGTGTGCCTCGGTCTGCAACAGGCCGGGGATGACGTGGCTCTCGTACTCGTACCGCGCTACGGCCTTGGCCTCTTCCTCGGCGAATGGTTCGAACCAGGAAGCCACGCGACTGAACTGCAACTTCACCGCCGCAGCGATCAGAGCACCGTTGGCACCGAGCGCCACATCGGCCAGCGGGATGAAGTCCCCCTTCGGCGGCCTCTGCCCCCGCTCCACCATCGCAACCTGCGACTTGGAGAAACCGATCCTGCTCCCCAAGCCCTCCTGTGACAGCCCGGCCAGTTCGCGGTAGTGCCGCAACAACGCCCCGAACATCTCGGCTGTCCCGCCACCGGTACTACTGGAGTGCACAGCCCCACCTCCAAGTGCACAACAGTGCACAGACGCCTTGTGTCCCTGGTCACGGTACGTGCGGGGGTCGACGCTTTCCGTATGGAACCGAAAAATTCACCGGACCTGATGCCCTCGTGGATTCCCGCGAGCGGGCACGCCCTGCGGCACGCGGGGATTCACTTCGACGCCATCCGGATCTCCGGGCTGCTCGGCGAGCAAGTGGCGTACGAGATCATGCAGTTCACGGACTTTCAGGCCGGCCCGATCGTCCGGTCCCGGATCGGGGAGCGGAGCATGTACTTCCTCGTCCCGCCCGGCACGGCGAGTGCCCATCTGTGGCCGGCGAGGGTCGACGCGCTCGTGCGCAAGGGATCGGACTTCGTCGGAGTGCCCGCGCTGGACGGGCTGACGTACCCGCTGGACTGGCGTTCGCGGCCGACGGCGCAGGATCCGTTTGTGGAAACGGCACTGCTGTTCGAGCTGCTGATGAAGGTGGTTGCGGACGAGATTCCTGCTGTACGGTGACGGAGTCATTACGCTCCGTGCGCTTCAGCGCATGGGGCGGCCCCCGGGGGTGCTACCAACACCCGGACCGAGGGCCTTCACCCAACGATGGATGCTAAGAGGTCCACCGAGAATGCTTTGGCATGCTATCTCGCCTTCCTACGGCTATGTGAAGGCGGCGCACGACATTGTGCGCAATCCGAAACTCAGCAGTGACGCCAAGATCTTGATCACGTACGTGCAGGGCCTGCCCGAGAGGCGTGCGGGCATGGCGTTGAGCGACCATGCCAAGAGGCTGGGGATCAAGGGGCGGGCGTACCAGAAGGCCAAGGAGCAGTTGAAGGGATGCGGGTTCGTCCACGAGTGGCGCCGCCAGGGTGAGGGCGGGCTGTGGGTGACGGACCAGCTGTTCTCGAACGTACCGCTCACCGACCACGAGGCACGGCGGCTGAGAGACGCAAACGCGCAGGTGGCACCGGGTGATCAGTATCCGACGGTCGGTGATCCGGGGACTCGGTCGATCGGTGGTTACCAACCGGAGGTTGAAGAACGTGAGAAGAACTTCTCCCACCCACCCTCCGAAGCACCTGCGGCCGAACCGGCGGAACCGGCTGAACCAGCCGAATCAGCCGAATCAGCCGAACCGCTCGAATCAGCCGAACCGGCGGAGCCCGTGGCGCGCGCCCCCGAAGTCGTGGAGGCCGAGCGCGTGTTGCTGTCGCTGCGCCACGCCAGCCCGCAACTGCACCTGGGCGTACGGGAGGCGCGGACCCTGTCCGGGGCGGCGGCCGACTGGCTGCGGCGCGGCGTGAAGGCGGCGGAGCTGCGGCTCGCGCTGGTGAGCGAACTGCCCGCGGACGGGGTGCGGTCGGCGTTCGGGTTCGTACGGCACCGGCTCGTACAGAAGCTGCCGGAGGAACCGGCGTACGCGCCTGCGGTACGGCCGCACGTGCCGTGCGAAGGGGGAGGGCCGGAGCATGTGTTCCGGCCCCGGGCGGACGAGACGGTGTGCCCGACGTGCGTACGGGCGGAGGCCTGGGAGGCGCACGAGGCGAAGTGGCCGCGGTCGCGGCCGGGAGAGGACTTCGAGGAGCCGGACCGGCTGCCCTGGCGGGAGCGGGTCGCGGCGGTCCTTGAGAAGGATGCCGGGGAACGGTGAGGCGCAAGGCTGTTCGCCGGTGTGGCGGTTCCGCCGTAGACGCGGTGGAACGAGCAGAGTGGGCGGCGGGGGCCGGGACGGACTGAGGAGGACCCGTGGTGGATACCGTGGTGGAACTTTGGGACGGAGTAAGGGCGGTGCGTGACCCCGCGCGGTGCCGGGCACAACTGATGGCGGCCGGAAGGACGTTGTTCGCGGTGTACGGCTACGCCCATACGTCGGTCGAGCATCTGTGCGCCGAGGCGCAGGTGGAAGTCAGGGACTTCCGCCGTGAGTTCGAGTCGCGCGAGGCGCTGCTCACCGACCTGTACGACCAGGTCGCGATGGCCGGTATGCAGGCGTCGCAGGCCGAGCTGGCGGCCGAGGGCATGGAGACCTGTCCGACGGAGGAGCGGGTCCACAGGCTGTTCGCCGCCTACGTCCGGGCCGTCACGCCCGACCCGCACGCGGCCAGGGTGGCGTTCGTGGAGGTGCTGGGCGTGAGCCCGGCGATGGACGAGCACCTCACGATGTGGCGCCAGGTGTGGACGGACTTCCTGGGCCACGAGGCGGAACGCGCCCGGGGGCGCGGGCACGCGGTGGACGGGGACCTGGAGGTGGTCGTGAAGGTCCTGACCCGGTCCGTGGACGAGCTGCTCGCCCACCACGGCCGCCACCCGCGCCAGATGCCGCCGGACCTGCTGACCAGCGAGCTGACCAGGCTTTCGATGGCGATGATCGGCCCGGCGGACGGGTCGGTGGGCGCCACCGGGGCGGCCACCGGGGCTTCCTAGCGGGCCTCCGGGGTCTCTTCCGGGGTCTCTTCCGGGGTCTCCTCCGGTGTCCCTTCCGGTTGACAAGGCCGCTTGCCGGGTCGGCAAATGGATTCATGGCAGCGAAGGAACGGAACGACGGCGGCGGCGGCGATGGCGACGGCGGCGGACCCATGAAGGACGACGAGCTGGCGTCCGTGCTGACGGGCGTCGGCCCGCGCCTGCGGGCGCTGCGCACCGAGCGCGGGACGACGCTGACGCAGCTGAGCGAGACGACGGGGATCTCGCTCAGCACGCTCTCCCGCCTGGAATCGGGTGGCCGCAAACCGACCCTCGAACTGCTGCTCCCGCTCGCCAAGGCGTACGGGGTCCAGCTGGACGAACTGGTCGGCGCCCCGGACACGGGCGACCCCCGGGTCACCTTCCGGCCCTTCAAGCGCCACGGCATGACCTTCGTCCCGCTCACCCGCCACCTCAGCGGCGTGAACGCGTACAAGCAGGTCATGCCTGGCGCGACGGCCCCTCCGGGCCCGGTCGAACAACGGGTGCACGAGGGCTACGAGTGGCTGTACGTGCTCTCCGGCCGGCTCCGCCTGGTCCTGGGCGACCACGACCTGATCCTCACGGCGGGGGAGGCGGCCGAGTTCGACACCCACACCCCGCACTGGTGGGGGGCGGCGGGCCCGGACCCGGTGGAGTTCCTGAGCCTGTTCGGACCGCAGGGGGAACGCATGCACGTACGAGCGAAACCGAAAAGAGGTACGGGGGGAACGTGAGCGGTAACGAGGGTTCGACGGCCTGGTTCGAGGGGCTGCCGGAAGTCATCACGCGGGCCGACTTCGGGTCCCTGGTGGGGCGGCCCCCACGCGGCGCCGAGCGGATGGCGGCACGGGGCCTTCTCGCCGCCCCCGCCTACCGCAACCGCGGCAAACTGGTGTGGCACGAAGCGCCCGCCCTGGCCTGGTTCCGCTCCCTCCAGGAGCACGCGGTGATCGTGTCCGCGAACGCCCGGACCATGGCGGACCTGAAGGAGCACGGGGCGTATGTGTGCCAACTGGGCAGCGGCGCGCATGTGGGGCTCGCGCGCCCCAAGATGCTCGTCATGTACCAGCGGGGCGGCGAGGGCCTGGTCTTCGGGGTCGACGCGGTCGAGACGGTCAACCAGCAGATCGACGGAACCCGCCCCGCGAGCGCCCGAACCCGCGCCATCCTGTGCGACGGCGAACGGCTGGACACCTTCGGGACACCCTGGACGATCTTCCACCTCCGCGAGGCCGGCAGGATCGCCAACATCACCCCGAGCATCAAACAGGGCCGCTACCTCCGCCTCGACGACGTCCTGGACGCCCTGACGACGGGCCAACTGACGGTGCCTACGCAGGACGAGGCGTTCCCCAGCCGAATGTGAGGGGGCGCGGGGACGCGCCGGGGCGTGGAGCGGACGGGCGCCTCAAAAGGGCCCGTCATCCCTTGCCTTGCCTGCGAGGCGTCGTTGAAGGAATCGCCCCAGGAGGGCCGCCGATCCTATGGCGAAGGCGGGCGGCAGGATGACTGCGTAAAGACCACCGAGCCATCTGGCCCATGTCGTGACCGCCACTATCAGAATCCCCAGAGGGATCAGATGGATCAGGTATTTGCTGCGTGCCATACCCGATTATCTCCTCCCATCCTGCCTACTGACTCGGCGCAGTGTGGTGTTCCGGCTCTTGCCGGCCACTGAACGTCATTCAGAGCGCGCCGAAACCGGTGAGAACTGCGAGAACGGCGCACAAAATGAGAGAGGCGTCAGCGCTCGCACACCGTGTGCATGAGGTCGGGGCGCGACGGAGGCATCGAGAACCATCGTCGCGCAGCCAGAGCGAATCCATTGGCGAATCTCGCGAGAATTTCCGCCAGTGCCAACGAAGACTCTGCGATGTGCAGGGTCACCTCGATCAACGGGTTCAGGACCGGATGGCAAGGAGCCGGCATCGCGACCCCGAGACCTGCGATCAATATGTCGCAGCGGGTGGGCCAGGAACGGCGGCGTAATATTTCGTCGCGCGCTGTAAATGTCAAGCATCCCCCCCATTCCTGGCTGCACGATGCCTGGGCAACTCGGCGACATCACGAGCCCAACCTCAGCAGTGCCACTGATCCGACCACCACCCACCCTATGGCGATCGCAACCATGAGTGGCCTGCGCAGTCCGTATCCCTCAAGCTCGGACTTGAAGCCGTCCGCCCACCCTCCAGGATTCCAGAGAAAGAGCACCCCGAGCGGCAGGAAGAGAGAGAGGATCAGTGATGACGGCATCTCGTGGACCTAGTTAAAATAGAGGGAAGGGGGGGGGAGGGTGGAGTTTACTGCGCGAAGTGTCGAATTGAGAAGTATATGAAACTCAGGAATGTGATGCCGCCCACGCCGATAAAAACTCCCCCAGAGGCTCTAGTTGCATGCCATGCCCACGACCTCTCGTGCACCAATGGTCTGTGGCTTACATGTTTACCGGAGAGCTGGTCTGTTACGCCCCACCAATTTCTCCTAATCGCCAATCCGATTGTTATAAATATGGCAGAGAATACGAGCAGCATTGGATTTTCTCCCCTCGGGGCGCGCCAAGTAGTGGTCTTGCGTCAGCACGTCCACGAGACGTCACTGAAGATATGAACTTGTCGGTTAGTTGAATTGGAAGACCCCTTGTCGGCGCTACGCTCGGCCACGAAAGCGCGGGCCCAGCCGGCCGCCGGGTTCGGCATCGGGATCGCGACGGTCTCCTGGGTGTTCATGCCGTGGCGTTTGTGTTTCCCGGAGTAGTAGGGGCTGCCGTGGGCCGCAGGTAAGCATCGACGGCATTCCTCTGGTTGGCCGACTGCGAGCAGGCCATGGCCATTCTCAAGAACTGGCGCCTCCTACGCAAGCTCCGTTGGCGTACCGTTTCGGGGGCGGCACCTCAAGCGGTGGACCGGCTCGCCCAGAGCGACTGAGACTTCTTCCCTGCTCTGACCGAACCGCATGGGCCCCACGGACTTCAATGGATCCCACCTCCATTCAGGACGCTCCCCGTCCCAGAGGAACCTCTCCGCGAACCAGACCAACGAACCCACCCCGTAGAAGCCTGCGTGCAGGAAGCCTTGCAAGGCGTGTTGCCGGCGGCACCACGCGCCTGACTGCCTGACTGCCTGACCACGAACCCGGGCGACTGCGGTGGCCTCGCCCGGCCAAGGGGCGCGAGATGTCCGGCAACAGCCCGGGTAGCGCTCACTCCTGGTGGCATCGCATCACGACCATGGTCCAGGCAGCCCTCCTCCACCACGCCTCAGCGTGAGGTCGGAAGAGGCTCCGTGTTCACGCCTTTGTGTTTCCGCCAGTCAGCTGAATAGCTATGTCCGTAGAACATTTCTAGCCTGCCGCAGCTTATCGCTGTTCTCGGGATCTACCGATCGCACTCCCGAGACCTATCCCGAAAGTCACAGGAACAACAATATTGAAGGGGTTCGGTAGTGGGTTGGATGCGATGAAAACGCCGATGGTCGCAATTCCTCCAATGGTCATTTTTCATCGGTACCGGAGTGGAGCTCTAGCTCCCATTTGCATCCTTTCTCATTTGGTTCAACGTGCGTTCCAGTCGCCAAAGCGAGGATCGCATGAGTACGGAATTCCCTACTGAGCCCTTTTCAGCCACCAGTCAGGTTGGAAACGTCTCACTTTCGCATTCTCGTTAGGAGCATTTTCCAAGTGTCTCGCTCCGGGCTTTTCTGATAAAAGGTATCGGGTTGCACGGGATCGCACATCGCCACGAGTACATCCCCTTTTCGGAATAGCACCTCTTGCTCAAAGTTGGTCCACTCACTTCTCCGTGCACGAATTACCCGAAATGTAAGGACATGTCGACCTGGGGTTAGATCGATAAATTTCGTACGCTTGAGGGTTGTGCTGTCCATCTTGCAAAGCACCTGCCCCCCCTCCTCGACGGATGCGATCGACCACTTTCGGTTCACATTTCGGAAGCCGTTCCGCATGGTGCAGTAGAACAGCAGCCCCGACCGTTCACGTCGTTTTGCACGCTGCAGCGTGCGGCGAGCAGAGAAGGGTACCTTGTCTTCATGCTCAATCGAGAGAATGTGAGGGGGCTGGGGCTGCTGCTTCATTGTCGTGATTCCTTACGCGCCTAATCCCTGTTTGATTCCATAATAGGGGTGTTGATAGCCAGGGTCGCCGCCAGAACGGAACCCGCGTCAGTGACCCGTCCACCCCCTGCAGAAGGCGCCACTCTATCGAGGTCAAGCCTCCCTTGGCCCTTCCGAATGAGCTGGCGCCTTTGTGGATGGAGTTGGCTGCTTTGGCTGCTCCAAAGCCCACCCCGCAAACCTTAGCCCTACAGCTCCAGTCTCACAGCCATTCCAATTATTCCTCACACATGCGTCTCTGTCGTTGCGGCGGCAAGGGCGGTCCCCAAGTAGAAGGCCGCGACCGCAACGCCACCGAGTGGCGTGATCATGGACGCGATTCCGAGCCCACGCCGACGTAACCGAGGAGAGTGGAATGGTCATTGATTGTGTCCCTCACCTTATCCATCCCACTCTTAACCTCGAAGTGTCGTGACGGGCCGACGATTCCGTCGGTGGCCCGTTTTCGTGCCGTGAGCTGAGGTTGGGCAGGTCGAAGGCCCGAGTGTCATCTCGGGGAGGCGCCGAGTTCCACTGCTCCGATGTCGGGCTGCTGTCGTAGGGACGAGAAAGTTACTGGTCAGCCGGGGTTCGGCAGGAGTGCGAGCTGGTCCAGTGCGGCGGTGGTGTGGAGGGGCAGGTTGCGCAGGCCGGTGGCTCGGGCGGCCCGGATACGGTCCTCGGCCAGGGCCCGCAGCCGGTGACGGAGCTCGAGTCGAGGTCCTCCTCGCCAAGCTCCGCAGCGCGGACGCCCTGGACCTTTCCCGGGCCGCGGTCGACGGCTCCCACATTTGCGCATTAAAGGGGGCTCCAAGACGGGACGAAGCCCTGTTGACCGGGGCAGAAGCGGCAGCAAGCATCACTTGATCACCGACGCCACCGGCATTCCGCTCGCCGCCACCTTGACCGGCGGCAATCGCAACGACGTCACCCAGCTGATCCCTCTTCTCCAGGCCGTGCCGCCGGTGCGGGGCAAGCGCGGCCGGCCCCGGCGCCGCCCGGACGTGGTGCTGGGCGACCGCGGCTACGACCACGACAAGCACCGTCGCCTGGCCCGGGACCTCGGCGTGAAGCCGTTGATCGCCCGCCGCGGCGCCGGGCACGGCTCCGGCCTGGGCACCCAACGCTGGGTCGTTGAGCGCGTGTTCGCCCATCTGCACTGGTTCCGTCGCCTGCGGATCCGCGGGGAGATACGCGACGACATCCACGAATCCTTCCTCACCCTCGGATTCGCACTCATCTGCCGGCGGCGACTGTGTGCTCCGGCGAGCGATGCCCTGGGCTAGTCAGCCGCCGTCAGCCGGTTGAGAACTTCCATGGGAGTGAAATCCCAGCCGACCAGGCGCGGCCCACTCCAGTTGATGCCGATCTTGAGTCCATCCCGGGCGTAATCGGGCAGTTCGCGATCGCGCCAGGTCTCCAGCGGCATGGATTCAACGCGTAGCCCATGCCCCCAGATCTTCGCTGCCCTCTGGGCGCGGGCCGGGGTCGACCAGAAGGGAAGACTTCGCGCGCCGTCCGCGGAGAGGTGGCTCGGCATTCCGTCGTCATCCCGGACGAGCCAGACGACTCTGCTTTGGCGGACATCCCGGAAGAACGCTGCCGCTTGCGAACCGCTCTGACTCATGGCCACAGAGACTAGCGGTACCCGCCACTCATTTCGTCAGGGGTTCTTAGTCGATCAGGGGTCGTGTACTCCTTCTCCACCCCTGTGACGTATGTTCCACCGACGTTCGTGCAGCGCGGCTCGGTCCCGCTGATGACGCAGGAGTCCTGTGCCGCCGTCGCCGCCCCAAGCGACATCTGACCTGGACGACGCCCGTCCCGACCCGGGCGTACACCTGGTACGGCACGGTGGTTTCGCCATGAGTCTGCCGGTCGGACGTCCCGATGTGGGTCCGGCCTTGATCAGGACGCGGGCGGAGGCGGGGTTGTCGGGGTGGTGTATGGCCTCCAGCCGGTTGAGGCCGCAGTGGTAGAGGCGACGTGCGGATGTCCCTCCACTCGGTGGGGATGTGCTCGAACACGTCAGAGTATTCTGAAGAAGGGGGTGCGCAGGAAGTAGGCCATGTCGGCCCACACGAAGAGGCAGATACTCATTATTCCTGCTGCTGAGGGTGTGACGATGTCCCAATCGCCTGCGACTGCCGTGGCTACGCAGTTGTCACCTTCATGGACGTAGATCTTTAGCCTGCGCACGGTGAATGTGATCCCCAGGCCGTCAAACGCAATGATTCTGGCGGATCGACGAAGAGACGAGTGGGTGCGGATGCTGAACTCCGTACCGTTCAACTCACCCTCGGCTCCGGACTCCAGACGCTTTCGACCCGCGTAGAGGGGTACGCCCAGGTCCCTGACCTTTACCTCGGCTACCCCTGTCAGGGTAACGACCCAATCCTCCCAGGCGTCAGCCAGGGCGACTGGGGTGCGAGTGCTGGACGGGCCGCGAAGCAGTGTGACCTCGCCAAGTGGCGTATCCACTCTCGAGTAAACCGCTTCGGTCTTCGCGGGCGAGCTCCACAGCGCCCCAGAGATGTCGTATTTGAAGTCCTTGTATCTCACAATTCCTCGCGAAGTTCGGGTGACGCACCGGGGGCCCTGGTGGGTACAGGGACCCCGATGTGCCGAATCTTAGTGGTCTTGCCACGGGTCTCCGGCAGGAATCGCGTGCGGGTCAATTCCGCCACTCCATGCTGGGCCCGACGCGAAGTTCATGAGCCAGGAACCTCGCCTCTACACGGGAACCGGCCCAGCGGGTGAAGGCCTTGGCCACACCACCATCGACCTCAAATCCAGCGGCTGGGACAGCAATACCCACCCGCTGATCACTTCCGAAGGCGACAGCAACGGCGATGGCAAACCCGACCTCTATGCCACGAGCCACGACACCAACAAGGGAATCTATTTCTACCCGTCCATCACCACGACCGGCATAGGATCACCTACCGTCGCCGGCACCACCGGATGGCTCAACTTCCAAGCGCTCAGCTGAAGCAGCACGTCCACTGTGGGAGGGCTGCCTGCTGCTCTTGAGAGCAGCCCTCCCCCAGTGGGTTCGACACCTGTTTCGGCACTGATGGTGCGCGGAGGGGCTGGAGCCGGTGGAGATTTTGGGCCGGTCCGGGCCGCAGCGGCAACGGATGCACATTCGAGCGAAGCTCAAGCGGGGACCGGGGGCACATGAGCGGCGGGGTGCGGTGGCGGAGGGAAGACGGGCGGCAGCCCCTGCGATCTTCGTCGGTACGGCTCGTCATGACACGTGAAAGATGTATCTCAAGGATCCATACAGTAGCGCGTGAAGCGCTGCGACAATCAATGGAACTCTGAGAGACAAGGAAAAGGTCTGCACTATCCTTTCGTTTTCGTGAGGATCAGCACTGCTCATGAACGGGAGGATTTTGCACCTGAGTAGCTTGGCTGATGGATAGCCCGCGAGCTGGCCGATCATCGAAGTGCCCACCACGCGTCCCTTGATTTCGCTACCGTCTCTGAGCTTGAAGGTCAGCCCATCACTGACGCTCACTCTGTTTATTTGTCCGTACGGGATGACGCTCTCCGTTACAAAATTGCGCACCGTGACGGATTCGTCGGACAGCGTCACCTGCGGGCGGACGGTGAGTACCCACGCCATCCAGGCGATTGTCACGCTAATGGTTCCACCTGTGAGTGACCTATTGATCAGCGATTCCTCCACTTTCCCTGGAACTATCGCAAGGGATGCTCCTGCCCCGAACATTGCTACGGTTGCAGTCAGTCCTAGGTAACGAACCTTACTGTGGAACGTTCTGCCTCTCTGGGTGACAGCTGTGAACTTATTCAAGGTGGTGGATTCTCGCTCCCTCTGGGTTGGTGGGGCTCTTGGGAGAGGTTGAGGCTAGAACCCAAAAAGTAGGATTTTGATGTTTATGAAAGCGAATGCGGTACCCATTATTGCGGCGAATCCGGCTGGAAGCCTCAGGATGAGGTCATTGCGGTAGAAGGCCGAAAATATCATCTCCCCCAAGAAGTCGGCGACTGCCTCGGCGCAGCCTCGAATGTTGAACGCAAGGAGCGAGCCGATCACGGCCACAAGAACTCCCGCGATGAGCTCTCCGTAGTTCACGGAGTGCGAGGTTCGAGCCGCAAGGACCATCTCGTACATTTTTGCCTCCGGGGGCGCGTGAGACAGCAGGCCCGCACGCCCCGTGTGGTCGTGGAATTCACAGATGATGGGGTGGCCTATTCTGTTGTGTATGAGATTTTGCGTTCCCACTTCGGCTCCAGCGCCGGCTCCTACGGACAATGGGATGGCATGGTGCGTACCAGCCTCGACACTAATTGAGACACCGTCGGCGGACCCTCAAGAAAGATCGAGGTTAAAGAATTTCTCGCATTCCTTCGACGGCCCAGAGCATCCCGATGGGAGTTCTTTGTCGTGATATTGGTCAGAAACTCATGGGCTCCTCGTCCAGGACGTAGCGGACGTCGGACATCGCGTTCACGGAGAACCGGTTCCCGGTCCGGCGGGCAATCGGCGTCGTGCCTTCGGCGCCCCAGGTGCGGCCGGTGACCTGGTCCGAGCTGATCCCGGCCTGGGCGCCGAAGAGAACTTCACCATTGTCCGCCTTCGCCCTGGCCCGGATCGCCCGCCAGGTCTCCTCGTGCCAGACCCGGACCGCTTCCGCGTCCTGCTCTACCGCCCGCTTGTTGGACGCTGGAAGGTCAGCTCCCAACGCTTGAGGTACCTACCCCCCCCGGGCTCGGTGAAGCGGATCCCGTACATCTTGAAGATCAGCTCGGCCATCTGCCCCCGCCCACAGCCGACCCGAAAGCGCCAGGTCGGAGGGGATGTGATCGAGGACAGCCTGCCGCACGGCGGCCTGCTCGGCCTCCGACAGGACCTGGTGCTCTCCCACGCGACGACCCTGCGAGCGGGAGAGCAGTGCGTCCCGCCCGCCGGCCAGTCACTTCGCCAACCAGTCGTCCACAGCCCCGGCCGACATCCCCGTACATGCCGGGCGAGTGGAACGAGTTCGACGTCCCCGAGAACGAGGTCACCGGGCAGGCGGGGCTGAGGCAGATTCTGGCCGCCGTGCATCTGGTGTACTCCCGCTGGGAGGGCCTGCACTTCAAGCCCGGATGGGAGTTCAGGCCGCTGGGCGGTGAGCGGCGCCTGCGCGTCGGCGGGGAGGAGATTCACGCGGACCGGACGGTTCGGCTGCCGGAGCCGGGCCCGCCCCTCGCGGTCGAGCCGACGGTATGGCGTTCCATGCGCTTTCCCCCCCGTCACGAGTCGGCCGCACCCGTGAAAGGGACGCCTGGTGGGCCCGTTTCCCCCTGGGCTCGGTGTGGCCCGTGACGGCAACCACGAGGGCCTCGGCTCAACCGGTGGAGCTGGACACCGGAGGGTTGTCGGCATCGGCCGTCGGGAAGGCCAGCCGGCGGCCGATGTCGGCGGTGACACGGCCCTCGACCATGGTGGCGACGACGCGATGGCCGAACGTCATGCCGTGGAACGGGGTGTTGTCCGACGCGCTGACCGACTCCGTCCGGTCCACCCGCCAGTCGGCCTCGGGGTCCACCAGGGTGAACGTCGCGGGCTCCCCGGCGCGCAGCGGACGGCCCGCTACGTCGGCGAGTCCCGCGATACCGGCCGGCCGGGTCGACATCACCGTGGCCAGGAGGCCCCAGTCCGGTTCGCCGCCGTCGCCCAGGGCCTTTGCGACCACGGGGAGCGCAGTCTCCAGGCCCAGCATGCCGAAGGGCGCCTCGCACCAGTGGTTGTCCTTGCTCAACGCGGTGTGCGGGGCGTGGTCGGTGGCAACGGCGTCGATGGTCCCGTCGCGCAGGGCCGCGCGCAGCGCCGCCACGTCCCCGGCGGTGCGCAGCGGCGGGTTCACCTTGTGCAGGGGGTCCCCGTCGCGCGCCAGGAGATCGGTGAGCAGCAGGTGGTGGGGGGTCACTTCGGCCGTCACCGGCCAGCCGCGCGACTTGGCCCACCTGACGATTTCAACGGTCCCCGCTGTGGAGACGTGGCAGATGTGCAGCCGTCCGCCGGTGGCCCCGGCGATTACCACGTCACGGGCGACGATCGTCTCCTCGGCCGTAGCCGGCCAGGGCGGCAGACCAGTGGCGTGCGCCGCCGCGCCGGCGTTGACCTGGCCGCGCTCCGCGAGACGCGGGCACTGCGCGTGCTGGGCGACGAAAGTTCCGGTGCGGCGGGCTGCCTCCAGTGCCCGCAGCAGGAGCCTTGGGTCCTCGACACATACACCGTCGTCGGAGAACATCAGAGCGCCGGCGGCCGCCATGGCGTCGAGGGGGGCGAGGCTGCGGCCGGCGAGCCCGCTGGTGACGGCCCCCACCGGGTGCACCCGGCAGGACGCGGTTCGTGCCGCCCGCTCGATGATGTGCCGTACCCGCTCGGGGGTGTCGGTCGCCGGCACGCAGTTGGCCATGGCGAGCACGTCGGAGTACCCGCCGTGCGCCGCCGCCCCGGTACCACTCGCGATGGTCTCCGAGGCCGCGTCGCCGGGCTCGCGCAGGTGGGTGTGGAGGTCCACCAGGGCCGGCAGCATGATCAGGCCGTCGCAGTCGGCTGTCGTCGTGTCCGCGGCACTCGTGCCGCCCGCGTTCCCGGGGGACGTCACGGTGGCGATCCGGCCGTCCCGTACGGTCACGTCCCGGGGTGGGCCGCCGAGGGGCCGTACTCCCCGCAGGGTCATCATCCTTGCGGGGCCGTCCGCCCAGGTGCCGTTCACCGGTCGGTGTCCGGGCGCGTGAGGCGGAAGACCGGTCCGTCCGCGCAGATCAGCGGGGACTCCTCGGGACCGCTCCTGGTCCCGGTGGCGCAGCCATGGCAGTACCCGAGGCCGCAGGCCATGTGGGCTTCCAGCGATACCTGGACGTCCGATGCCCAGCGTTGGCCGAGCTCCTCACAGAGCCGGGCCAGCCGTTCCGAACCGCACGTCAGGATCTGCTGCGGAGGGGCCTGGTCGAGGTCTGCGGTCAGCATGGCCCGGAGCCGGGTCACGTCGCTGCTGCCGGTGTCGTCGGTGACCTCGTGCAGTCGGGTCACGCCGGCCGCCCGGTAGACGTCGGCACCTACGACTCTGTCCGCGCTTCTGCCGCTGGCCACGGCGACGATCTCGACTTCGGTCCCGGCGCACTCCTGGGCGACCGTGGTCAGTGAACAGGTGCCGATACCGCGTCCGACCAGAAGAACGCGCCGCGTTCGCGGGGCGATCCGGAATCCCTGGCCCAGCGGTCCCACGACCAGCATCCGTTCGCCGGGGCGGAAGGAGGCCAGCCGGCGGGTGCCGTCACCGACCACCCCGAGGACGATGTCGAGGGTGCCGGCCTCCGGGTTCCGGCTGTACACGGCCATGGGGCGCGGCAGGACGGGGCCCGTGTCCCCGTCCCGGGCCGCGGTCAGCATGACGAACTGTCCTGCCCGGCATGTACGGGCGATGCTCGGTGCTTCCAGGCGCAGGAGGTGGTAGCCCCGGCCGTGCGGGGCGGAGGCGAGGACCCGGGCACGGTGCCAGGTCGGGGCGGGCCGGTCGGTCTCGGACCCGGACAGCGGTGTCACGCTGTCCCGGACCGGTACGCCGGCCGCTGTGTCCGTTATGTCGAGGGTGTTCATGCTACGAGGGCCTCCTGTGCGGACAGCCGGGCCTCAAGTCGCAGGAGACTCGCTGCCAGGATGTCGGTTCCGACGGCGAGTTCGGCCGGACGGGTCAGCTCCTCGGGGCTGTGGCTGACCCCGCCGTTGTGACTGGGGACGAAGATCATGCCGGTGGGCACCACATGGTTGATCATCTGTGCGTCGTGACTGGCCCCGCTCGGCATGACCCGGTGTGCGACCCCGGCCTCCGTCGCGGCCTCGGCGACGGTGTCCCGGAGCCATCGGGGAAGGATGACGGGGGAGGCGTCGGCCAGCAGCCGGGATTCGTATCCGATTCCGCGCCGGGAGCAGATGCTCTGTGCGCCTTCGACGATCTCCGCAGCGGTCAGCCGCTGTCGGTCGTTGTCGACGTCCCGGACGTCGACATACACCTCGACGCTCCCTGCGATCGTGGTGAGGGACCCAGGTGAGACATTCATACGTCCGACGGTTGCGCGGGTGCCGTGATGGCGGCTGTCGTTGGCGAGGGACTCGATCATCAGGATGATCTCCGCCGCCGCGGCCATCGCGTCGGCCCTCAGCCGCATCGGGGTCCCCCCGGTGTGCGAGGCCCGTCCGGTGAGATCGAGGCGCAGCCGGGTGCTGCCCGAGATCAGGTCGACGAGTCCGAGGGGAACGGACTCGGACGCCAGCAGGGATCCCTGCTCTATGTGCAGTTCCAGGAAGGCGGCCCAGTCCTCGCCGCGCCAGCGGGCCGCCTCGGTGTCGTTCGGATCGAGGCCGACAGCTGTCATGGCCTGCGCCAGCGACACGCACTCGGCGTCCTGCTTGGTCTCCAGGTCGGCCGGACCGGTCAGTCCTGCGGCGATCCGGCTGCCCGTGCACGCCTGTCCGAAGCGGGCTCCCTCCTCGGCGGCGAAGGCCACGAACCGGACCGGACGGGTGAGCCGGGTCTCGCTGGAGACATACAGCTGCGCCACCTCCATCGCCGCGACCACACCGGCTATGCCGTCGTACGCGCCGGCGCCCGGCACGCTGTCGAGATGGGAGCCAGTGCCGAGGCCCGGCAGTTCGGGGGTCGTGCCGGGCAGTTCGGCGATCGTGTTGCCGGCCGTGTCCGTGCGCACGTCCAGGCCGAGCGCCCGCATGTGCGCGGCGTACCTGTCGTGGGCCCGGCGTTCGAGCGGGGTGTACGCGAGTCGGGTGACGCCAGGGCCCCGGCCGGGCTCCGACAATCCGGCGAAGGCGTCCAGGTGCGCTTGGAGCCGGCCGGCGTCGGCGCGCGGGAGGGAGGCGAGGGCGGGCGCGGTCATCGGAGTCCGGCCGACGCGGCTTCCGCCTCAGAGAGCAGCGATACCACGGGGACGGAACCCGCGGCGTCGAGTGCCGGCGTGTGCAGGACAGCTGCCACCGCGGCCACTTCGGCGTCCGCGCCGTGCAAAAGGCTGAGCAGGGCCTTCAGCCAGCGCGGCTCCCAGGCGGTCGCCAGCAGCACGACCCGGTCGCCGGGGGTGATGGTGGGGGTGACGGTGGCGATTCCGGACGCGTCGGTGACCCGTAGGACGGTCGCGCCCGTCGCCAGGGCCACGATGTGGGCGAGCACGGCGTCGTCGCTGCTCTCCCACACCGCGATGTGGTCCGGCCTCAGGTCGCGTACGGCGTCGGCGACGGCCCGGCCGATGAGATCGGCCGTGGCCGGGGACACCTGTGTGTTCAGGGTGGTGCCGTAGGCGTCCGTGGCCGCGCCGAGTTCACGGGCGGCGGACAGGATCGCGAGGGTGCTTTCGGTCATCGGGGATCGTCCTCCTTCTGGTCGGCCGCGGGCCCGAGCGGGGCCCGCGAAGGGGTGGCGGAGAAGAGCGCGTGGAACCGTACTCCGTACTGTTCCAGGAGCGTGTCCGCCACACCGTTGTCGCTGCGGTTGAGCACGCTGAGGACGTGGGAGACCCTCATCCCGGCTTTCAGGGCGGCCCGCAGCGGTGGTGCCGCGTCCTGCGCTGTGCGCATCAACGGCACGACGGCGACGGTGTACTCGCCCGCGTGGGCCTCGCCGGTCAGGCGGGCGTCCTGTCCGCTTCCGGTCACCGTCGCGAACGGCAGCCCCGTGTGCAGGGCCAGGGCGGTGGTGGCGGCGATGCCGTCGGGGGCGGCGCACACCAGCCGGTCGGTTCCGGGGGGGAGCGCCTCGGAGAGCAGCGCCGCGGTGCGGCGCAGGATGGACGGCCGGCTCTGGACGGCTACGACGTCGACCCGGCCGTCGCCGGCGGGGGCCACCGCGAGTATGTCGGCGTACAGTTCGGCGCTTCGTTGCTGGGCGCTCTGAAAAGCGCTGGGGACGTCGGGTGCCGTGTGCAGGGCCTGGGCAAGGTTCATGGGGGCTCCGTGGATGGGAGTCGGTGGAGACCGCGCGGGGTCGGGGTAAGGCGCCGGGAGGTGTGGCCCGGCCGCGGAGAGGAGTCAGGTCCGCACCGTGCCGCGTTCGTCCGCGAGACGGGCGATGCCGAGTTCGCGGCACAGGGCGTCGAGGTCCCGCAGGATCCCGGTCATGGCGTACGGGCGGGTGAACGTCGCCGTGCCGATCTGTACGGCGGTGGCTCCGGCCAGGACGAACTCCAGGACGTCCCGCGCGGTGCTGATGCCGCCGCATCCGATGACGGGTATCCCGACGGCCGAGGCGGCCTGCCACACCAGGCGCAGCACTATGGGCCGGACCGCGGGCCCGGACAGTCCTCCCACTCCGTTGCCCAGCACCGCGCTCCGCCCGGTCACGTCGATGGCCATGCCGGGGAAGGTGTTGGCGACTGTCACGGCGGTCGCGCCCGCCTGCTCGGCGGCCCGCGCGATGTCACTGATCGATGTCACGTTCGGGGTCAGTTTGACGATGACGGGCAGTGAAGTGCGCGCCACGACACCGGAGACGACGCGCTCCACGGTCGACGCGTCCGTTCCGATGGCGAGCCCACCGTGCTCAAGGTTCGGGCAGGAGACGTTCACCTCCAGTGCCCTGCAGGGGGCGTCCGCGAGATCCTCGGTGATCCGCCAGTACTCCTCCACGCTGAGGCCTCCGACGCTCACCACGACGGGCACCCCGAACGACCGATAGCGGGGCAGCACCGTGCGGATGAACTCCGTCGAGCCCGGACTGGGGATCCCCACGCTGTTCAGCATGCCCTCTGCGCTCTCGGTGAGCCGGTGCGAGGGGTTGCCGGAACGCCGTTGCGAGAAAAGCGTCTTGGTGACCACCGCGCCCAGCTCATGTACCGGCAGGAGAGCGGCGAGCTCAGGACCGAAGCAGCCCGACGCGGGCATGACGGGGTTGGCCAGACGCAGCGGGCCGAGCCGGACCGCGAGGTCGGTCCGGTACGCGGCGTGGTCCGCGAAGTGCCGGTCACGGTCGTCGAGCACTGCGGGACTGTGGTCCTGGACCTCCATCATGGGGGCCTGCCTTCTGCGTCGGAGGGATCGGGGGAAAGGGGGCGGAAGCGCGCCGGGCCGGCCGGTGTCCGGGCCACCGGCGCGGGGGCGGCGGGGGCGCGGGGCGTCAGCCGCCGAATCGCTCGGTGAGCTTGCGCTCGGCCCAGCCGATGAGGGCGTACATGACCCACGCCATGAGGCAGAGCAGCCCGAGGCAGATGATCACGAGCTTGATGTCGTCGTTGTCCTGGGCCTGCTTCTCCAGGTAACCGAGCCCCGACTGCGCTCCGATGAACTCGCCGATGACCGCCGCTGTCACCGCCTGCAGAACCCCCAGGCGCAGACCTACGGCGATGGCCGGCAGGCTGTACGGCAGGTCGATTTTGACGGCTCTGGCGACCGGCCCGATGCGCAGCAGGCGGACCAGGTCGTCGATGCTCGTGGGCATGGACCGGAGCCGTGTCACCATGTTGATCATGATCGGATAGAAGGACACCATGGCCACAAGAGCGATCTTGGAGCCGATGCCGAGCCCCAGCCAGAGCACGATCAGCGGGGCGATCGAGATCTTCGGGGTTACCTGCGCCACGATGACCAGCGGCATCAGAATGCGTTCGACGAGCGGCACGCGGGTGAAGAGGATCGCCAGGACGACCCCTGCCACCAAGCCGATCAGTACACCCTGCACCACCTCGGCCAGCGTCTGCTGGATGTGCACCGTGAGCACGCCGTCCCCGGTGTACTGCCAGGCCTGACTGGCCACCGTGGCCGGGCTCGGCAGCTTGTAAGCCGGTATACCGAAGGCCGCTGTGGCCAGCCACCAAAGTGCGACACCGGCCAGCAGGGACAGCATGCCGATCAGTACCGGCCGGACGGCGTCGGCCGTCCGGCCAGGGCGGGCGGCCGCCTCAGTCGAGGTCATCCGGCTTCACCACCAGATCACTCGCGTCGAAGGACGTGTCGAGCAGCTTGAACTGCTTCTGGGAGTCGATGGCCTTCTGCCAGCGGGCGAGGTCAGGTGAGCCCAGGCCGTTCTTCTGCGTGTTGTCCGACTGCCACAGGCTCTTGACGAAGAGGTCCTCGACGATCGTGGTGATCTCCTCCTCCTGGCCCTTGAACGAGGTGGCGTACTTCTTTACCGACATATCGACCGCCTTACGCGGGTTCTTGACGGTGTACTCGATCCCCTTGTTCAGCGCGCTGCCGAACGCCTTGACCGTGTCCGGGTCGCTCTTGACGGCATCCTCACCAGTGATGATCACGTTGCCGAAGGAGGGCAGGTACTTGTCGCTCAGGATCTGGTTCACCTCGACCCCGGCGGACTGGAGCGCGTAGTACCGCAGGCGCGAGAAGATGATCGCGTCGACCTGCCCGTTCTTCAGCGCGTCCACGATGACGCCAGTGCCCAGGGTGCGGACCTTCACGTCGGAGACCTTCAGACCGGCGCTCTGGAGCATCGCCTGGAGCTGAATGTAGTTCGGGCTGCCGAGGTCGGTGACCGCGACGGTCTTGCCCTTCAGGTCCGCGGGGGAGTCGATGTTCGCGGAGGGCTGGGAGAGCAGCGAGCCGATGCCCTGTTGATAGGTGGTGTGCACGACCTTGGTCTTGATGCCCTTGCCGTACGCGGTGACGACCGAGTCGCCGTTCGGGAAGCCGAAGTCGACGTTGCCCGACGCCACGTTCTTCACGATGTCGGAGCCCTGGGCGTAGGTGAAATCGACGTCCAGGCCCGCGTCGGAGAAGTAGCCCTGTTCCTTGGCTTCGTACAGCGGGGCGTAGTACGGCACCGCGGCGCCGTCGATCTGGACGGTGACCTTCTTGGTGCCGTCGGACGATGTCTTCGCCGAGCCGGAGGAGCCAGGGCTGCAGGCGGCGAGAAGAGCGGCTACGGCCAGGGCGGCGGGGATACCGACCAGCTTCTGGGACCTTCTGTTCATGATCTTTCCTTGGGGCGAGGTGGGAGTGAAACTCAGCGGTTCCAGTGCAGGAGCTTGCGCTCGGCCAGGGAGACGAGGCCGAAACCGAGGAGCCCGACCGCCACCGTGATGAGGACTGCGGCTATCAGCAGGGGGGTGTCACTGGAGGTGTTGCCGAGCACCATGAGGTATCCCAGGCCACGTTCGGAGGCGAGGTACTCCGCCAGGAACGCGCCGGTCATGGCGTCGATGACGGCGATCTTGGCGCCGGCCAGCAGCGCGGGGACAGCCGCGGGCAGCTGGATCTTCCGCAGATACTGCCAGCGGGACAGGTGCAGCAGCCGGCCGAGTGAGCTGACGTCCGCGGTGACCTCCTTCAGCCCGAGCATCGTGGCCATGGCCATCGGGAAGAAGACCAGCAGCAGGATGAGCGCGTACTGAGAGGTCAGGCTGAGACCGAACCAGAGCACCAGCAGCGGTGCGACGGCGATCTTGGGAGCGGCCTGGAGCAGCACCATGTAGGGCGCGAGGATCTCCCGCACCGTACGGGAGGCCCACAGCACCCAGCCCAGGGCGATACCGATCAATGACCCGCCGAGGAATCCCAGCACGATGTTGCGCAGGGTGTAGCTGAGGTTGGGCCACAGCGTGCCGTCCGTTACCAGCTTCACCCCCGCGTCCAGTACGTCGCCGGGAGCGGGCAGCAGATAGGACGGTACGTCGGCCAGCCTGACATAGGTGCTCCAGGCCGCCAGCACGGCCGCCGCGTAGGCGAGCGGCGTCAGTATCCGTACGGTCCTGCGGAGGGCGCCGCTGTGGCGGAGGCCGGATCCTGCGGGACGCTTCCCGTCCCGGCCGGGAGCCGGGCGGCGGGTGAGGGTTTCCGTACTCACACCAGCTCCTGACGGAGCATGCCGGAGAACTTCGCGAATTCGGGCAGCTGCCTGGTCTCGGGGGTGCGGTCACGGTCCAGGGGGACGGTGTGGATGGCCTTGATGCGGCCCGGCCGTGCCGACATCACGGCCACACGGTCGGCGAGGTAGGTGGCCTCCTCGACGCTGTGGGTGACCAGGACGATGGTCTTGTGGGTCGTTTCCCAGATGCGTAGCAGGTCGTCGTGGAGCCGGTCCCTGGTGATGGCATCCAGCGCCCCGAAGGGTTCGTCCATGAGCAGGATCCGGGGGTTGTAGGCCAACGCGCGGGCGATGGCGGTGCGCTGGCGCATGCCGCCGGACAGTTCCTTGGGGAACGAGTCGGCGAAGTCGGTGAGACCGACCAGGTCGAGCAGGTTCGCCACCTGCTCGCGCCCCTGCTCCGAGGTGTCGCGCTGCGCCTCCAGACCCAAGGCGACATTGCGCCGGACTGTGCGCCACGGAAGCAGCGCCGGCTCCTGGAAGACGAAGCCGATGTCCTTGCCCGGACGCGGAGGGACACTCCAGTCCAGGTCTCCTTCGAAGTCTGTGTCCAGGCCGGCCATCATCCTCAGCAGTGTCGACTTGCCGCACCCGGAGGGCCCGATGAGCGCGACGATCTCGCCCTCGCCCACGTCCAGATCTACGTCCTCCAGAGCCACCACCGTCGAGCGCTTGGCAGAGGTGTAGGTCTTGTGGACCCCTCGGACCGACAGGAGAGGGCTCATGCGGACCCCGCCCCCCGACATCGCACGGTCCGAGACGCTCGTGCCGCGGTGACACCCGTCATCGGTGTGTGTGGAGTGGTGTGGCATGAAGATCTCCTCAATCGTCACGGCGTCGGTGCCCGTACGGAGCCCAGCGGGATCGTTCCGGATCACCGGCACACCACCAAGATTTCCGTATTTGGAAAACGGGCTTCCACTTCGCTAGTCAGAGACTGGATGCTTTTTCGGCCATAGTCAAGGCCCTAGATCTCGGCCCGCAAATCGGGTATACCGTCAGGCGTGTTCGCTTTTTCCGGATGTGTGGGGCCGACGCAGGAGCAACCCGCGTGCTGGAAAGTTACGTTCCCGGTCACACACTTCTTCCACTCATGAAAATTGAGTCTTCATAAGGAGGTCGTCGCCGATGGCGAGAAGCGCACAGGATCCATGGCGCAAGGGGGCGCCGCCCCATCTCCCGGCCGGAGCCGGCACCCTCCCACCGGTCTGTCTGCTCCCGGGAGACCCCGCCCGGGTCGACCTGGCCGCCGAGGTGCTCGACGACTTCCGAATCCTCGGCCAGAACCGAGAGTTCAGGATCGGTACCGGCCGAGCACCCGGCGGCCGGCGGATCGCGGTTTGCTCGACCGGTATCGGAGGCCCCTCCACCGAGATCGCCGTTGTCGAGCTCGCCCGGCTCGGAGTAACGACCGTTCTGCGCACCGGCGGCATGGGCGCCCTGACCGGCCGTATCCCACCGGGTACCGTGTGCGCGGCTGTTCGGGCGGTACCCGGCAGCGGCGCCGCCTCGCACTATCCCGGCGACCCGGATGGGCCGACGGCCCATCCGGCCGTGCTGACCGCCCTCCGGCAGGCAGCGCGCGGCCTGGACGTACCGCTCACCGAGATCTCCGTCGCCACCGTCGACTCGTACTACCTCGGGCAGGGACGGCCACTTCCCGGACACGAGGAGCGCGCGGCCGCCAGGATGGACGTCCTGCGAGGACTGGGCATCGACGGCCTGGAGATGGAGACCGAGACGGTGCTGGCGGTGGCCGGGGCCCTCGGCGTACGAGCAGGTGCCGTGCTGGTCGCGCACGCCAACCGTGCCACCGACGACTGGCTTGAGGACTACCGCCCCGCGCAACTCGCCATGCTGCGGGTGGCGGTGAGCGCGGCGGCGCTACTCTCGGACGACGGCGATCCGCAGGCGGGCACCGCGATCACGACCTCGACAGCGCACGGGTGACTGCACATCACTGGAGCACTCGCGAGCGGGCGTGACAACGGCGCCAGGACGATGTCCTCCGTCCGCGCCCGGTAGCCCCTTGCCCCCGACGAACGGACGGACCGCTGAGTACCGACAGTTACACCAGAACGCTGCGCATCCTGCGGGTCATCGCGGCCCATTTGCGCGGCATGTCGTTGCAACAACTGCATGAGGAGCTGGGCATCCCGATAGGCAGCCTGCACCGGGTGATGGCTGCGCTCGTCGCGGAACGCTACGTGACCCGCTCTCCCAGCAACCGCCGGTACTTCATCGGACCGGCCTTCAGCGAGCTGTCCACGATGGCCGTCACTTCCCAGGGCACGGCGGTCAGCCCGCCGCGCCCCATGGAAGAGGTCGCCAAGGAAAGCGGCGAGACCGTGTTCCTCACCGAACTGACAGGCTCACGCCTGCTCTGCGTGGCTCTGGTCGAGGGCATACACCCGCTACGCCTGTTCGTTCGGGTGGGCCAGGACATGCCACCGCACGCGGCGGCCTCGGCCCGCAGCATCCTCGCTTACCAGACACCCGAGACCGTCGCCATGGTGCTGCGCGAGCAGGAGCTAACGGCCTACACCACAGACACCCCGCACACGGCGGGGCACGTGACGGCCCATCTCGTCCAGGTGCGGATGCAGGGTTTCGACGTGTGCGAGAACGAACTGGACGACGACGTCTGGGCGGTGTCCGCCCCCGTATTCGGCTCCACCGGCCAGACCACGTCCAGCATCACCCTCGCTGCCGCGGGCCAGCGGATGCGGGACCCGCTGGCCCGTACCCGCGCCACCGAATCCGTCCTGCGGGCCGCCCGCGCACTCTCCATGGAACATGGATACGTCGCCAGCACCTCCCCCACCCTCCCTCGGCCCTCCCCCGAACCCGCCGGATAGGAGCGGGCCGGCCCTTCGCGACGGGCGCGGGCCCCGTACCCAGCGGGGGCCCGGTGCGTCCAACTGCGAGAACGGATACAGGCGGCCGGGCCAGTCGGGAGTGCTGGAGAAACAGCAGTTGAAACAGCAGGTCAAGGCGGTTTCCGGGTGGGCGGTGACCTCAGCGGCCCCCTGAAGCAGCCGCCCCGGCAACCGGCCGCCCCGCCGCCGCCCCCGCGTACGCCCCGCCCACGTCCCACGCCTGGTGCATCGCGTCGGCGAAGGCGGCGGCCAGGTGGTGTTCGCCGGTCGGGCCCGGGTGGGTGCCGTCGTACGTGTCCGTGTGGATGTCGTACGCCGGGGGGTGGGAGGCCAGGAGGAGGGGCGAGGCCGGGGTGTCCAGGTCCGCCACCGCCTTCGCGAGGAGTTCGTTGAAGCGGGCGCACTCGGCGGCGAACGGGGCGTCCGACTCGGCGCGTATGTTCGGGATGACCGGGAGCAGGACGCACCGGACGCGCGGGTTCGCCGTACGGGCGGCGGCCAGGAAGGCGCGGGCGTTCCGGGCGGTCTGCCCGCTGTTCGTGTAGAAGCCGAGGTCTATCAGGCCGAGCGAGACGAGCAGGACGTCCGGGCGGTGCGCGGCGACCGTCTCCGCGATCACCGGGGCCATGTGCAGCCAGCCCTCGCCCCAGCCGGCCAGGTGGCGGCGGGCCGGGAGCGGGAAGTCCTCGGCGGCGTACGCGGAGGAGGCCGCGGCGCCCGTTTCGGTGTCGTACAGCTCCGTGCGCGGGCCGACGAGTGCGAAGGGGCCGTCGAGGGACGCCGACAGGTGCTGCCACAGGCGGTAGCGCCACGTGAAGTCGCCGGCGCGCCCGATGGTCATGGAATCGCCGACACACATGAAACGCATGGCGCCATCATGGCGGATCTTGGCTACGGCCCGGTACGTGACGATGGACACTTGTGCCATGCGTTCGTACCGACTGACTGCCCTGGGCTCCGCCGCCCTGCTCTCCCTCGCCGTGGCGGCGCCCGCCGCGGCCGATGACGACGGGGCCGACCGGACCTTCACGATCGAGGACCCCCGCATCACCGAGTCCAGCGGCCTCGCCGCGAGCCGCGCCCACCCGGGGATCTACTGGACGCACAACGACAGCGACGACGGGCCGTACGTCTTCGCCGTCGACTCCCGCACCGGGAAGACCGTCGCGACGATCACCATGAAGGGCGTCGGCGCCCCGCGCGACGTGGAGGCGATCTCGCTCGGGTCCGACGGGAATCTGTACGTCGGCGACATCGGCGACAACCTCAACGGCAGCTGGGACCACGTCTGGATCTACCGGTTCCCCGAGCCGAAGGTGCTGAAGGACGCGACCGTCCGGGCCACCCAGTTCGACGTCAAGTACGCCGACGGCCCGCGCAACGCGGAGGCGCTGATGGTCCACCCCAGGACCGGACGCGTCTACATCGCGTCGAAGAACGAGGAGGGCGGCGGGCTGTACGAGGGGCCCGCCGAGCTGAAGACCGGCTCGGACAACGTCTTCCGGCGGGTCGGAGAGGTGCCGTGGGTGACGGACGGGGCGTTCTCCCCGGACGGCAAGGAACTGGTCCTGCGCTCCTACTTCAGCGCCCGCGGCTACACCTTCGCCAACGGCCGGCTCGGCAAGGACTACCCCGTCGAATCGCCCCTCCTCCCGCAGTCCGAGTCCGTGACGTACACGGCGGACGGCGCCGCCCTGATGTACGGCTCCGAGGGCGAGCGGAGCCGTGTCGTACGGGTGGACCTGCCGAAGACCGGGGACGGCGGCGGGGGCGGTGCCACCCACCGGGCCGGGGGGATCAAGGAGTCGGCGGACTCCGACGGCGACGGGGTGCCGGTGAAGGGCACCACGCTGACCGGAGTCGCCGTGCTGGCCGGGATCGGGCTGCTGCTGTTCCTGGGCCGGCGGCGCCGCAAGGGGTGAGCGCGCTCAGGTCTCCAGCGGCCGGATCTCGTAGTGCAGGGTCCTGTCCCGTTTGACGCGGTGGGTGAGCGGTACGAGCACGCCCTGCATCGCCGGGTACTTCCGGGACAGCATCCGGGACGCGTGCGTGTTCTCCTTCGACCCGGCCGGGAGGAGGCGCGCGTGGGCCTCGATCTGCGGCCCCGTCGGGCGCCCGCGTACGGTGCACGGGCCGATCCGCACCCTCGGGTGGTTGCGCATCCGCTCCACCTTCCACGCCGAGGAGAACGTACGGATGTAGGCGTGGTCGCCCTCGACCGCGATGTGCACCGGGGTGTCGGCATGCGTCCCGTCCTGCCGCTGCGTGCTCAGCAGGACGGTGTACTGCTTCACGTAGGGCTTGAGCTCCGGGATCGTATCCATACCTCCATGGTGCGCCGGTTCGGCCCGGTGTCATCCCGGCAGCCGCCGGGCGACAGGCGTTTCGCGTAAGGTCCCCGGTCCATGACGACCGATCGCGGCCCTCGCAGCCCCGCCCCCTTCACCACTCCCCGCCTCGACGCCCTGCCCCTGCGGGTGGCGCACGCGGACGAGATGGCCGCCGTGCTGGCCGACCCCGCCCTGCACACCTTCACCGGAGGCGCCCCGGAGACCGCCGAGGCCCTGCGGGCGCGGTACACACGCCAGACCGCCGGTTCGCCGGACCCCGCCGAGCTGTGGTGGAACTGGGTGCTGCGGGAGCGGGAGACCGGCCGGCTGATCGGCTATGTGCAGGCCAGTGTGCGTGGCGGGCTCGCCGAGATCGCCTGGGTGGTGGGCGTCCCGTGGCAGGGGCGGGGGTACGCCGGGGAAGCGGCCCGGGGGCTCGTCGGCCACCTGCGCGGGACGGGGATACGGACCGTCGTCGCCCACATCCACCCCGAGCACACCGCGTCCGCCGCCGTGGCCGCCGGGGCCGGTCTGGAGCGGACGGGGGAGTGGGAGGACGGCGAGGAACGGTGGCGGCTGGGGGAGGGGTGAGCCTCAGGTCTCGGGCGTACGGGGTTTGGCCCGGCCCGCCTGGATCAGCTCGGCGACATCGAGACTCACCTCGGCGCCGATCGAGGCGGGCAGCGGCGCCTGCTGGCCGGGGGCGTACACCTCGTGGCGGTCGTACGAGCCCTCCAGCGGCTCCGTCAGGACGTGGACGCGGCCGTGCTTCCGGTCGAGGATCACGTAGACGGGGACCTTCGCCTCGGCGTACGCGGCGACCTTGTGCCGCAGGTCGCTGTTGTAGTTGCTGGAGGTGACCTCCAGGACCAGGCGGAAGACGGCCGGGTCGTAGCAGTTGTACTCGATCGGATGCTCGTCGAAATCCGCGTCGACCAGGGCGAGATCGGGGATCGCGTAGTCCTCCGGACCGCCCGGCAGCCACAGGCCGATGCCTTGGAGGACTGCCGTCTCCCCATCGTCGAGCCCGGCCATGATGAACGGACGCATGAGCTTGGTCAGGGCGCGGGCGTGCGGGCCGTCCAGGGGCGGAGCCACGGTGATGACGCCTCCGATGATCTCGACGCGATAGCCGGGATGCTGCTCGGCGAGCCGGTTGGCGGTGACGAGCAGGGGCTCCGGTCCATCGTCACAGGGGTGCTCGACTGCTGCTGCAGACATTGCGGGCCTCCTGGAATGGGCTGGTGTCGAGACCATCATCGTAGGGCGGAACGGCTACGGACCGTGTTTCCGGCATATGCCACTCGGTGGAGTGAAGTCGCCGGGTGAAGCAGAAACGGCCCCGCGCACCTCGCGGTGCGCAGGGCCGTTTCGAGGCGTACGCCCTACAGCTTCTCGATCACGTAGTCGACGCAGGCCGTCAGGGCCTGGACGTCGGACGGGTCGATCGCCGGGAACATCGCGACGCGCAGCTGGTTGCGGCCCAGCTTGCGGTACGGCTCGGTGTCCACGATGCCGTTGGCGCGCAGGACCTTGGCGACGGCCGAGGCGTCGATCTCGTCCGCGAAGTCGATCGTGCCGATGACCTGCGAGCGCTTCGCCGGGTCGGTGACGAACGGGGTCGCGTACTTGGAGTCGTCGGCCCAGCCGTACAGGTGGCCGGCGGAGGCGGCCGTGCGGCCGGTCGTGAAGGCCAGGCCGCCCTGGGTGTTCATCCACTTCAGCTGCTCGTCCAGCAGGAAGAGCGTGGCGAGCGCCGGGGTGTTGTACGTCTGGTTCTTCAGGGAGTTGTCGATCGCCGTGGGCAGCGAGAAGAACTCCGGGATGTGCCGGTCCGAGGCGTGGATACGGGCCGCGCGCTCCAGGGCCGCCGGGGAGAAGACGCCGATCCACAGGCCGCCGTCGGAGGCGAAGGACTTCTGCGGGGCGAAGTAGTAGACGTCGGTCTCGGCGATGTCGACGGGCAGGCCGCCGGCGCCGGAGGTGGCGTCCACCAGGACGAGGGAGCCCTCGTCGGCGCCCGCCACGCGCTTGACCGGGGCCGCGACACCGGTCGAGGTCTCGTTGTGCGTGAAGGCGTAGACGTCGACGCCCTCCTCGGCCCGCGGGTCCGGGTGGGTGCCCGGGTCGGAGGCGATGACGGTCGGGTCGGCCAGCCACGGGGCGAGCTTGGCGGCCTTCGCGAACTTGGAGGAGAACTCGCCGAAGTTGAGGTGCTGGGACTTCGACTCGATCAGACCGTGCGTCGCGATGTCCCAGAAGGCGGTGGAGCCGCCGTTGCCGAGGATCACCTCGTAGCCCTCGGGGAGGGAGAAGAGTTCGCGCACACCGTCGCGCACCGCGCCGACCAGGTTCTTCACCGGGGCCTGGCGGTGGGACGTACCGAGCAGAGACGTTCCGGTGGCGGCCAGCGCGTCGAGCGCCTCCGTCCGCACCTTGGAGGGACCGGCGCCGAAGCGTCCGTCGGCGGGCTTGATGTCAGCGGGAATCTGGATGTCGGCCACGAGTCGGAGCGTAGCCCTTCCGTGCGGCGGCTACGCACCCTGTCCGTCGGATGAGACAGGGTTCCCGACTCGTGGTCGTAGGAGGAACATCCGTACGGGCAGCCGTCAGCGCAGCGTGACCGGGAGTTCGTACAGGTCGTTCTGCGTGACGATCGGCTTGTTGCGCAGCTCGCCCGCCGGAACGGCCAGCGCCAGGTCCGGGAAGCGGGCGTACAGCGCGGGCAGGGCGACGGACGCCTCCAGGCGGGACAGCGCGGCCCCCGGGCAGACGTGCGGGCCGTGGCCGAAGGAGATGTGGCGGTTGGGGGAGCGGGTGACGTCGAACTCGGTCGCCGTCCCGCCCCACTGCCCCTCGTCGTGCGCGATGGCCGCGAAGGAGATCATGATCCCCTCGCCCTTGGGCAGCACCCGGTCGCCCACCTCGATGTCCTCCGTGGCGAACCGGATCAGGATGTGCGAGGTCGGCGCGGACCAGCGCAGCGTCTCCTCGATCACTCCGTCCCAGCTCACCTCGCCGGCCAGCACCGCGCGCCGCTGCTCGGGGTGGCTCTGGAGCGCCACGACCGCGTTCACGATGAGGCTGATCGTCGTCTCGTGGCCCGCCGCGATGATCAGCTTCAGGGTGTTGAGGATCTCGTCGTCGGTGAGGTGGTCCCCGTCCTCGGACGCCACCAGCAGCGCGCCGGTCAGGTCGTCGGCAGGGGACTCCTTCTTCTCGTCCAGGATGCGCGAGAACAGCGTGTGGATGTCCGCCATCATCTGCGGCACCTCGGAGCGGGGCGTCATGTTGGAGAAGAACTTGTCGAAGAGTTCCTTCATCCGGGGCAGATCGGCGGAGTCGATGCCCATCAGCTCGCTGATGACGTTCATCGGCAGCGGGTAGGCGAACTCCGCCTTCAGGTCGACCGTTTCGCCCGCCGCGTGCTGCTCCAGGCGGTCCAGCAGCTCGTTCGTACGCGCCTCGATGCCGGCGCGCAGCCGCTCCACGCGACGCACGGTGAGCGCCTGCGCGACCAGGCCGCGCAGCCTGCGGTGTTCGGCGCCGTCGGCGGTGAGCATGGTGCGGCCCGGGTTGACCAGGCCGATCAGCGGCCAGTCGAGCGGGATCTCGCCGCGCTGCCAGGCGCCCCACACGTTGATGTCCTTGACCAGGCGGCTGTCGGTGAGCAGCGCCTTCGCCTCGGCGTAGTGGGTGACGCTGTAGACGGGTACGCCGCCCGGCAGTTCGACGCGGGCGAGCGGGCCCGCCGCGTACAGCCGCGCGCTTTCGCCCGCGAGGTCGGCGACGAACGGGTCGAGGACGATGCGGTCGGGGTCGCTGCCGGTGCCGGCCGGATCGGTGGTGGTGGCGGTCATCTGGGGTCTCCAAGAGCCGGGGTGGGCGTGAAGCTCACGGGGAGGTCCGTCAGGCCACGCAGCCAGGGGGAGGGGCGCCGGGTCAGCTGTTCGGCGGGGACGGCGAGGTCGACGTCGGGCAGCCGGTCGAGGATGACCTCGATGGCCGTACGGGCGATGACCTCGGCGATCTCCTGCGCCGGGAACGGGCAGCGGTGCTCGCCGTGGCTGAAGGAGAAGAAGGCGTTGTTGCCGCCGGTCAGCGTGGACCCGTCGGTACGGACCTGGGGGTCGGCGTTGGCCCCGGCCAGGCTGAGGACGAGCAGGTCGCCCGCCTTGATGTGGCGGCCGCCGAGGCGTGCGTCGCGGGCCGCCCAGCGCCCGGCGATGTTCTGTGAGGGGGTGTCCTCCCACAGCACTTCGTTCATGGCCTCGGCGACGCTGTGCCGGCCGCCGGAGAGGGAGGCGGCGAAGCGGTCGTCGGTGAGCATGAGGCGCAGCGAGTTGCCGATCCAGTCGGAGGTCGGCTGGTGCCCGGCGGCCATCATGACCATCAGGTCCCGGGCGACGTCCTCCTGGGTGAAGCCGCCGGTGTTGGCGAGCATCCGGGTCGCGACGTCGTCGCCGGGCTCGGCCTGCCGCTCGGCCAGCAGCTGGTACATGGACGTGGCGATGTGTTTCTGGCCGGCCAGCGCGCTCGCCCCGCCGTTGATCATGTCGTTCATCGCGGTGACGAGGGCGGGGCCCTTGTCGTCGGAGAACCCGTAGAGCTTCGCCAGCACCCGTACGGGAAGCAGCATCGCGTACTGGGCGATCAGGTCCGTCGTACCGGCCGAGCAGAACGCGTCGATCAGCTCGTCGGCGAACGCCTCGGTGCTCTTCTTCAGCTCGAACGGGTTCGCGGCCTCCAGCGCCTCGCCGATCATCCCGGCGCGCCGGCTGTGGCGTTCGCCGACCGTGTAGAGGATCGAGGGCTGGGTCCGGCTGATCATCGGCATCAGCGGCCAGTCCTCGGGGATCGCGTCCCACTGGTTCCACAGCTGCGAGTCGCGGGTGAACAGGACCGGGTCCCCGGTGACCTGGTGCAGTTCGCGGTAGCCGAGCACGAGCCAGGCGGGGATGTCGCCGGGCAGCACGATCGGGGCGACCGGGCCGTGTTCGCGCCGGATCTCCCGGTACAGCTGGGCCGGTTCGGCCTGGAACCGGGGGCCGGACAGCGGTACGGCACCGGCCGCCGCGTGGGGGCACTGGGTCACGGGGTGGGCTCCGAGGTCAGGGCGGCCGTCAGGGCCGGGTCGGCGTCGGGCGCGGTGGGCCCGGTGGCGTCCCCGGCGCGTGCGGCGGACATCCGGTGCAGGTGCTCGACCAGGGTGATCAGCACGTACTTGCTGGAGGACCGGTCGCGTGCGTCGCACTCCACGAGTGGCACGTCCTGGGAGAGGTCGAGCGCCTCCCGGATCTGCTGCTCGGTGTGGAGCGGACCGCCGAAGTCGTTGCAGGCGATGATGAACGGCGTGCCGTGGTGCTCCAGCCGGTCGATGGCGTACCAGGAGTCGGCCAGCCGCCGGGTGTCGACCAGGACGACGGCGCCCAGGGTGCCGGAGAACAGCCGGTCCCACAGGAACCAGAAGCGCTCCTGGCCGGGTGCGCCGAACAGGTACAGCACCGAGCGTTCGTCCAGGCTGATCCGCCCGAAGTCGAAGGCGACCGTGGTGGACGTCTTGGAGCCCACGCCGTCGAGGTGGTCGACCGCCTCGCCGGCGCGGGTCATCGTCTCCTCCGTGTTGAGCGGACGGATCTCGCTCACGGATCGGACCATGGTGGTCTTGCCGACCCCGAAGCCGCCGACCACGACTATCTTCAGTCCGTTGTCGGCCGTCGCCTGCAGGGCGGCGCGGTCAGAGGTTGCGGAGTCCAACGAGCACCTGTTCCAGGATGTCGGGGGCGGGAAGCCGGTCCGATACGCGTGCGGTACGCGGGTGGCGGGCGCTGATCCGGCCGGTGTCGAGCAGGTCGCACAGCAGGATGCGCACGATGCTGACGGGCAGGTCCAGGGTCGCGGAGACCTCGACCACGGCGGTGGGCCGTTCGCACATCCGCAGGATCGCGGCGTGCTCCGACTGCATGCCGGGGGCCGGCTCGCACTCGGCGACCACCAGGGTGACCAGGTCGAAGGCGGCGGAGTCGGACCGGGTACGGCCACCGGTGAGGGTGTAGAGCCGGTCCGGGCCGTCGTCCCTGCCGGGCCGGGGGCGGCGCGTCATACGGCCGTGCCCGGGGCGGAGGCGGCCTCGGCGGGTTCGCGCGGCGGGGCCACCAGGTGCTCGCCGAGCTGCTCGACGAGCTCGCTCATGTTGTGCCCGACGAGGCCCACGTCGGCGCTCTCGGCGGCGACGACCGCGAGATGGGCGCCGGCGCCGGCCTCCACGATGAACAGGATGCCGCCGTAGAACTCGGTCATCGCCGACCGTACGCCGCCGCCACCGCTGCCGAACTCCACGGAGGCGCCGTGCGACAGGCTCTGGATGCCGGCGGAGATCGCGGCCAGCTGGTCCGCCTGGTCGACGGAGAGCTCGGGGGTGCGGCACAGCTTGAGGCCGTCCCTGGACAGCACGAGGGCGTGACGGGTGCCGGGGGTGCGCTCCAGGAGCCCCTCCAGCAGCCAGCTGAGCTTCTCGTCGGTGGTCGCGGTCATCGGGTGTTGCCTTCCGGGTCTGGGGAGTTGGGCCGTACGGCCTTGCGGAAGCTGCTGAAGCGGGCCGCCTGGGCCCCGGGGTCCGATGTGGGCCGGGGTACGGAGCCGTCCGCACCGGTCTCCGTGTTCTCGGCGCCGGAGGTCGACCGTGCGCGGGCCTCGGCGGCCGCCAGGGTGCGCCCGCGCGAGCGCTTGGGCAGGCCGCTCTCCCCGAACCTGGGGAGGTTGCCGGTGGTGTCGGACGCCGAGTCGGAGCGCATGGGCTCGTCGGCGGGCGGTGCGACGGGCGCGCTGTGCCGGTCGCCGGGGGCGGCCGGTTCGGCGCCGGAGGTGTGGACGGGCTCCGGCTCGGCTGCCGCGGCGGCCTGGGCCGGCGCCGGTCCGGTGCGGGCCGGGGTGCGGGTGATGATCTCCTGCGGGAGCATCATCAGGGCGCCCGTACCGCCGCGTGCCGAGGGCCGGAAGGAGACCGTGAGGCCGTGCTTGCGGGCCAGCCGGCCCACGACGGCGAGGCCGAGGCGGGTGCCGGTCAGGGCGGTGAGGTCGGTGTCGTCGGCGGAGACCGCGCGCTCGGCCCGGCGCAGTTGCACGTCGCTCATGACGAGGCCGCTGTCCTCGACGGTCACCACGATCCCGGCCGGGACCTCCTCCACGTACACATGGACCTCGGCGGTGGGCGGCGAGAAGTTCGCCGCGTTGTCGAGGAGTTCGGCCAGGGCGTGCATGACGCCCTCGGCGGCGTGGCCGGCGACGGCGACGTCGCTGGTGGAGTGGAGCCGGACGCGCTGGTAGCCGCTGATCCGGCCCATGGCGCCGCGCAGGACGGACTCCATGACGATCGGCCTGGCCCAGCGCCGCCCGGAACGCGCCCCGGTCAGTACGGCGATGGAGTCGGCGAGGCGGCCGGCCTGGGCGGTGCGGTGGTCCAGGTGCAGCAGGTCGGTCAGCACGTCCTCGGAGGTGTGCCGGTGCTCCATCTCGCGCAGGTCGGCGAGCATGCCCGTGGCCAGGGCCTGCATGCGTCCGGCCGCGTTGGCGCAGGAGGAGAGGGCCGCGGAGCGCTCGGTCCTGCTGCGCGCGGCGGCCGTCTTGAGCTCGGCGTTCTCGGTGGTGAGGCGGGCGGTGGTGGCCTTGGTCTCGGAGGTGAGGCGGGCCGTCGCGGCCTCGGCGTCGGCGGTGATCCGGGCCGTCTCGGCGGCGGCGGAGGCCTTGACGCGGGCGTTCTCGGCGGTGAACCGCTGGGCCTCGGCGGCGGAGGCCGAGACCAGGCGGGAGACCTCCGCGGTGAAGCGCCCGCTCTCGGCGGCGTGCGCCTCGCGGAGCCGGCGGATCGTGGCGCGGGCGTGGACGGCGGTCGCGACGGCGGCGGCGAGCAGTACGGCGGCGGCACAGGCGCCCCAGGCCACCGCGGTCCTGGCCGATTCGGGAGCGGCGACGATCGCCCACGCGCACAGCGGTCCGGTGAGGGCCACCGTGACCAGAAGGGCCAGTGAGGTCGGCCGGATTGAGGGGCTCAAAGCGGAGTCCTTGGGGGCGGACGGTGGCGGACGGGGCGGTTCGGGCGGGTCGGTGGCACTCGGGGTGAATCGGGACAACTGGAGCAGCGAATTCCTGGATAAGTCTCGGTCACTATATGAGAATTGACGATCTGTTTGGGAAGAACTTGTGGTGTTCTCTGTTCTCTTTCCGTTCGCATCCCTACCGATTTCCGACTGACCGACGTCGTTCCGGTGACCGTGGAGCTGTGGCGGCATTCTGGTCGAATGGCATCCGGCAATGCACCGCACGGCAGCACGCCCACCACCACCGCGCCCGCCGCGCTGGCCCGCGACCTGCGGGCGGCCGTACGCGGCGAGGTCGCGTTCGACGCCACCGCGAGGGCGCTCACGACGATGGACGCGTCCAACTACCGGCGGGTGCCGCTCGGCGTCGTGGCCCCGCGCGACGCCGCCGACACCGCCGCCGCGCTCGCCGTCTGCCGCGCGCACGGGGTACCCGTCGTGGCGCGCGGCGGCGGTACGTCCATCGCCGGCCAGGCCACCGGCACCGGCGTCGTCCTCGACCTCACCCGCCATCTGCGGTCCGTCGTCGAGCTGGACCCCGCGTCCCGTACCGCCGTCGTCCAGCCGGGCGTCGTCCTGGACGACCTGCGGGCCGCCGCCGCCCCGCACGGCCTCACCTTCGGCCCGGACCCTTCCACGCACAGCCGCTGCACCCTCGGCGGCATGATCGGCAACAACTCCTGCGGCTCCCACTCGGTCGCCTGGGGCACCACCGCAGACAACGTCCACGCCCTGACCGTCGCCCGCTACGGCGGCGACACCCTGCGCCTGGAGCGCGGCGCGCCCGGCCCGCCCGGCGTCCGCGAGCTGGTCGCGGACCACCTCGCCCTCCTGCGCACCGGCTTCCCCGACCTCCCGCGCCGCATCTCCGGCTACGCGCTGGACGCCCTGCTCCCCGAGAACGGTCCCGACCCCGTTCGCGCGTTCTGCGGCAGCGAGGGCACGCTCGGTGTCGTCACGGAGGCGACCCTGCGGCTGGTCGAGGCGCCCGCGGCCCGCGCCCTCGCCGTCCTCGGATACGCCGACGAGTCCGCCGCCGCCGAGGCCGCCCCCGGCCTCCTCCCGTACCACCCGCTGACCGTGGAGGGCATGGCCGCCGACCTCGTACGCGAACCGGCCGGGCTGCCGCGCGGCGGTGCCTGGCTGTTCGCCGAGACGGGCGGCGCGACCCCCGCCGAGGCGCGGGCGCACGCCGAACGCCTCGTACGGGCCGCGTCCGCCGACGCCGTGGACACCGCCGTCGTCACCGACCCGGCCGGGCAGCGGGCGCTGTGGCGCATCCGGGAGGACGCGGCCGGCACGGCGACCCGGATGCCGGGCGGCAGCGAGGCGTGGCCCGGCTGGGAGGACTGCGCGGTGCCGCCCGCCCGGCTCGGCGGCTACCTCCGCGACTTCCGGGCGCTGCTCGCCGAGCACGGCCTGCGCGGCACCCCGTACGGGCACTTCGGCGACGGCTGCATCCACGTCCGGATCGACTTCGACCTGCTGAGCCCCGAGGGCGTGGCCCGCTTCCGCCGCTTCTCCGAGGACCTCGCCGCACTCGTCGTCGCGCACGGCGGCTCGCTCTCCGGCGAACACGGCGACGGCCAGGCCCGCGCCGAACTGCTCCCGAAGATGTACGGGGACGAACTCGTCGCGCTCTTCGCCCGGTTCAAGGACCTCTGGGACCCCGACGGCGGCATGAACCCGGGCATCCTCGCCCGCCCGGCCCGTCTGGACGACAACCTCCGCTTCGACGTCCTGTCCCGCCGGCCCGTCGACGTGGCCTTCGGCTACCCGCACGACGGCGGCGACTTCTCGGCCGCCGTCCGCCGCTGCGTCGGCGTCGCCAAGTGCCGTACGGAGCGGGCCGCGGGCCCGTCCGTGATGTGCCCCTCCTTCCGGGCGACCGGCGAGGAGGCCCACTCCACACGCGGCCGGGCCCGGCTGCTGCACGAGATGCTGGCCGGGGCCGCGGGCGGCGTGATCACCGACGGCTGGCGCTCCACGGAGGTACGGGACGCGCTCGACCTGTGCCTGTCCTGCAAGGGCTGCCGCAGCGACTGCCCGGTGGGCGTGGACATGGCCACGTACAAGGCGGAGTTCCTGCACCACCACTACCGCCACCGGCTCCGCCCCGCCTCCCACTACGCGATGGGCCGGCTGCCGCAGTGGCTGCGCCTCGCCGCCCCCTTCGCGGGCCCGCTGAACGCCCTCGCCCGCATCCGCCCGCTCGCCGCCCTCGCCAAGCGGCTGGCGGGCATCGCACCCGAACGCGGGATTCCGGTGCTGGCGCGGGAGACGTTCACGCGGTGGCTGCTGCTGCGGGACCGGGGCGAGGGGGCGCGGGTCCTCGGGGGCGGTGGCCGGCGACGCCGGGGCGAGGGCGCGCGGGGCCTCCCCGGCGGGGGCACGCGGCCCCTTCCCGGCGAGGGCGCGCGGCCCGTCCCCGGCGACCGGGTCGCCCTTCTCTGGCCCGACACCTTCACCGAGCACCTCGCGCCCGAGGTGGGCCGGGCGGCGGTCCGGGTCCTGGAGGCGGCGGGAGGTACGGCCCTGCTGCCCGGGAAGGGGCTCTGCTGCGGCCTCACCTACGTCTCGACCGGCCAGCTCGACCAGGCCCGTGCGGTGATGCGCCGCACCCTGGACCGGCTGGGGGACGGCTTCGACCACCCCGTGGTCGTCCTCGAACCGAGCTGCGCCGCGACCCTGCGCACCGACCTGCCCGAACTCCTCCCGGACGACCCGCGCGCCGCCCGCCTCGCCGCCTCCGTCCACACCCTGGCCCAGTACCTGGAGGCGTACGTCCCCGACTGGACGCCCCCGCGCCTGGACGCGCCGGTCACCGGCCAGACCCACTGCCACCAGCACGCGGTCCTGGGCGACGAGGCGGACCGCAGGCTGCGCGAGCGGGCGGGCCTGACCGGCGACCTCAAGGGCGGCTGCTGCGGCCTGGCCGGAAACTTCGGCTTCGAGCGGGGCCACTGGGACGTCTCGGTGGCCTGCGCCGAGGACCAGCTCCTCCCGGCGGTCCGGGACGCGGCCCCCGGCACCCGCGTCCTGGCCGACGGCTTCTCCTGCCGCACCCAGCTCTCCCAGCTGGGCGGGGTACGCGGCCGGCACCTGGCGGAGGTGCTGGCGGAAGGGCTCACGGACTGACCCGGACGGCCCCGGCCACGCCCGGGGCCGGAGGGGACTACTCCGCCGAATGCGCGGGGATATTCGCGAACATGTCAAAACTGGTGGGGTGGGCGTGCGTCATCGCCTTTGTGATCTGGAGCCTGGTCGCGGTGCAGTGGATGGACAAGGGGTGCGACGCCGTGGAGGCGTACACCGCCGTCTTCGAGTACGGGGTGCCGGAGGGTCTTGAGTTCCTGCCGGCCTGCAACTCGTAGAGCGCCATGGACATTCGATGCCGCCGGGGCCGACCCCGGCGGCATTTCATTTCGTAAGCCCGGCGCGAGTCCTTACCGTGGACGGACGGGCCGCATCCGATGAGTGCAGTACCGTGTATCGGGTGGTGCATCATGCTGCACTCGTGATGTTCATGGAACCAAGAAGGACAGGCCCCGGGTGAACGACCAGAGCACCGCCGCAGAGCCGGCCGCAGCCGCCGTAGCCGTGCCGGAGGCGGTCGCGGCCCCCGGGCTCGGCGGCCCGGACGGGACCGGCGGGCGACGGGCCGCGCTCGCTCCGGTCGCGCTGGTGGTCGCGGGCGGTCTCTCCGTCCAGTTCGGCGCCGCCATCGCCGTGCTGCTCATGCCCAGGACCGGTGCGCTCGGCGTCGTCACGCTGCGGCTGGCCGCCGCGGCGCTGGTGCTGCTCGTCGTCTGCCGGCCCCGGCTGCGCGGCCACTCGCGCGCCGACTGGGGCACGGTGCTGGCCTTCGGCCTCGCGATGGGCGGCATGAACACGCTGTTCTACCAGGCCGCCGACCGCATCCCGCTCGGCGCCGCCGTCACCCTGGAGGTGCTCGGCCCGCTCGCCCTGTCGGTGATCGCCTCGCGCCGCCTGGTCAACGTCGTCTGGGCGGCCCTCGCCCTGGCCGGGGTCGTCCTGCTCAGCGGCGGGGGCTTCGACCGGCTCGACCCGGTGGGCGCCGCCTTCGCCCTCGCGGCGGGGGTGATGTGGGCGGCGTACATCGTCTTCAGCGCCCGCACCGGCCGCCGCTTCCCGCAGGCCGACGGGCTGGCCCTGGCGATGGTGGTGGCGGCCCTCCTCTCGCTGCCGCTCGGCATCATGGACGCGGGCTCCAGGCTCCTCGTCCCGAGCACGCTGGGGCTCGGCGCCGCCGTCGCGCTGCTGAGCTCCGTCCTCCCGTACACCCTCGAACTCATCGCCCTGCGCCGCCTGCCCGCGCCCACCTTCGCCATCCTGATGAGCCTGGAACCCGCCATCGCGGCCCTGGCCGGCTTTCTCCTCCTCGACCAGGCCCTCTCCACGACGGACGCCCTCGCCATTGCCCTGGTCATCGGCGCGAGCATGGGCGCGGTGCGCGGGCAGGTGCGGGGCGCCGGAAAGCGGTGACGGGGGCGGGCCGTTCGCCGTCGCCGCCGATCCCCGGCCCGGCGCACTCCATCAGGGGCTGTCGGGGCGAGGCCGCGAACGAGCCGTACTGCCCGGCGGACGCCGAAAGTGCCGCGTACTTCGTGGATCAACTGCCGAAGCCGGGCCTCCGCTCCTAAGGTGATCATAAGATCCGATCGAGAGGACCCCATGACGGAACGTGACGACCTGCTCGCGCTCGTGACCGACCAGCGCGCCAACTTCCTCTTCACCGTCGCCGAGATCGACGACGAACAGGCACGCGCCCGTACGACGGTGAGCGAGCTGACGCTCGGCGGCCTCGTCAAGCACCTCGGCTTCATGCAGCGCATGTGGCTGTCCGTCATCGACGGCACGGCCCCCGCCAAGGTCGAGTGGAGCGACCTCGACCCGGACGGTAACCGGATGACCGACTCCGATACGTTGCCGGAGCTGCTGGACGCCTTCCACGCGGCGTCCGCCGCGTTCGACGGCGCGGTACGCGACGAGGCCGACCTCGACCGCGAGATCACGCTCCCCACGTACCCCTGGTCGCCCCCGGACCCGATCGTCTGGAGCGTCCGCCGCGTCCTGTGGCACGTCTTCCGCGAGATCGCCCACCACAGCGGCCACGCCGACATCATCCGCGAGGCGCTGGACGGCGCGAACACGACGGCGAAGATGGCCGAGGCGGCGTCGAAGGGGCAGTAGCCCGCGGGCGGCCCGGCCCGGCACCATGGGGCCATGGACACACCGAGCACAGAGTGGATCACCGTCGCCGCCTACGAGAACCTGCCGGGCCGCCCGAGCCCGTCGGCGGCCGTCCGCGCTTGACTGCGTGACCGGGGCATCGACTGGATGCCGTTCGACCCGGAGGAGATCCGGTTGAACCTGGCCTGCGGAATCGGTCCCGACGGCCACTGGCACGGCTGGTTCGACATCCGGGTGCACGCCGACGAGCTGCGGCGGCTCGGACTCCATCCCGGCCAGCCCACATCCCGGGTCACCGGCCCGTCCCCGCCCGGCTGGTGGCACGCCGCCGCGGAGCGGAACGCCCGCTGGGGCCTGCCGACACAATCCCGCCCTCCGGGCGAACGACGGGAATCCGACGACAGGCCCCGGGCCGGCCCGGCAGCGGCCAACCGTCCGCTGCCGGGTCGGCGCCCGTCCTAGCTCAGGTGGCGTGCGAAGAACCGTTCGCCGTCGTCCACCTCGAACCACGGGGTGCCCGCGTGCCCGCCCACGTTGGCGTGTAGGGTCTTCTCCTCGCTGCCGAAGGCGTCGAACAGGTCCAGGGCGCGTTCGCGCGGGTTGCCCTCGTCGTCCCACTGGAGCAGGAGCAACAGGGGGACGGTGACCCGGCGGGCCTCCTCGTGCTGGGCGCGGGGCACGTAGCCGCCGGCGAAGAAGACGGCCGCCCGGACGCGGGGATCGGTGGCCGCGAGGCGGACGCCGACGGCGGTCCAGCCCGAGTAGCCGACGGAGCCGCCGATGCCGGGCAGTTCGAGGAGGGCGTCCAGGGTGGTCCGCCATTCCGGGACCGTCTTGCCGACCAGCGGGCCGACGAAGGCCTCGAAGAGTTCGTCGGCCGGTTCGCCCGCCCGCATCGCCCGGCGGAATTCGGCGCGGGCCGCGTCGTCGTCGGCGGAACGCGGCCGGTCCCCGTGTCCGGGGGCGTCGATCGCGGCCACCGCGTAACCGCGGGATGCGGCCTGCCGGGCCCTGCCCACCAGCCGGGATTCCCGCCGGTGCAGGCCGCCGTTGTGGGCCATCAGGATCAGCGGGGCCGGTTCGGCGGACGCGGGCGTCCACAGGGTGCCGGGGATCTCGCCGAGGGTGAATTCGCGTACGAGGACGCCGTTGTCGAGGCGTTGCTCGGAGGTGAAACGCATGGTCGTGCCTTTCGGGGAAAGCGCGTGGAACGGCGCTCCCGGACGACGACCTATCGCCCGACCGTGACCCCTGAGGGGAGCACCCATGTCGATACAACGTTCACGGGTACCACCTCCTCGGTCCTTCGCACGGCCTCCGGCAGGCTAACAGGGGCGGGCGGACCCGGGCACGGCAATAAAAATCATGCAAGCATGCTTGATTGTTTTCCGTTCCGCTGGCAGGCTCCCGGGCACACCGCCACGCCCCGAGGGGAGCGCACCGTGTCCGATGCCTCAGCCGTGCTCGACGATCTGCGCAGCGAGAGCCGGGAGCTCGATCTGCTCGTCGCCGGGGCGAGCGCGAGACAGTGGGCGGGGGCGACCCCCGCCGAGGGGTGGAGCGTCGCCCACCAGATCGCCCACCTGAGCTGGACCGACGACGTCGCGCTGATCTCCGTCACCGACCCCGGGCGGTTCGGCGACGAGGTGGCGAAGGCGATGAAGGACCCCGCGGGCTTCGTCGATGTGGCCGCCGGGGAGATCGTCGCCGCGTACGCCCCGGACGCGCTGCTCACCCGCTGGCGCGAGGGGCGCGAGCGGTTGCAGGAGGCGCTGCGGGCGGCGCCCGCCGGGGCGAAGTTCCCCTGGTACGGGCCGCCGATGAGCGTCGCGTCCGTCGCGACCGGGCGGCTCATGGAGACCTGGGCGCACGGCCAGGACGTCGCCGACGCCCTCGGGGCCACCCGCGCCCCTACCGCCCGGCTGCGGCACGTCGCGCGCATCGGGGTCCGGGCCCGCGACTACGCCTTCCTCGTCCGGGGGATGCAGCCGCCCGGCGAGGAGTTCCGGGTGGAGCTGACGGCGCCGGACGGCGAGTTGATCGCGTACGGTCCCGAGGGTGGCGCCCAGCGCGTCACCGGGCCGCTGCACGACTTCTGCCTGCTTGTCACGCAGCGCGCCCACCGCGACGACCTCGCCGTCCGGGCGGAGGGGGCCGACGCCGACACCTGGCTCTCCGTCGCCCAGGCCTTCGCCGGCCCCGCCGGTCCGGGCCGCCCGCCGAAGGCCCACCGATGACCCCGCCCCCGGCGCCCGGGACCCCGTCGGCCGGGTCCCCAGCGTCCGAGTCCCCGTCGTCCGCGCCCCCGCCCCCGGCGCCCGGGACCCCGTCGGCCGGGTCCCCAGCGTCCGAGTCCCCGTCGTCCGCGCCCCCGCCCCCGGCGCCCGGGTCCCCGGCGCCCGAGTCCCCAGCGTCTGCGTCCCCAGCGCCCCCGTCGCCCCCGCCCCTCCGTATAGGCAACGCCTCCGGGTTCTACGGCGACCGCTTCGACGCGGTGCGCGAGATGCTGACCGGTGGCCCTCTGGACGTCCTGACCGGTGACTACCTCGCCGAGCTGACCATGCTCATCCTCGGCCGCGGCCGCCTCAAGGACCCCTCGCGCGGCTACGCCACCACGTTCCTGCGGCAGTTGGAGGAGGGGCTCGGGCTCGCCCACGAGCGGGGCGTGCGGATCGTCGCCAACGCGGGCGGGCTCAACCCGGCCGGGCTGGCCGACGCCGTGCGCGAGCTGGCCGCGAAGGTCGGCGTGCCCGTGTGCGTCGCCCATGTCGAGGGCGACGGCCTGCCCGTACCGGAGGGGTTCCTCACCGCCAACGCCTACCTCGGCGGCGCCGGCATCGCCGCCTGCCTGCGGGCCGGGGCCGATGTCGTCGTCACCGGCCGGGTCACCGACGCCGCCCTCGTCACCGGGCCCGCCGCCGCCCACTTCGGCTGGGGCCCGGAGGACCACGACGCGCTCGCCGGGGCCGTCGTCGCCGGGCACGTCCTGGAGTGCGGGACACAGGCCACGGGCGGCAACTACTCCTTCTTCCGCGCCCACGACATCCGCCGCCCCGGCTTCCCCGTCGCCGAGATCCACGCCGACGGCACGTCCGTCATCACCAAGCACGACGGCACGGGCGGCGTGGTCGACCTCGGCACCGTCACCGCCCAACTCCTGTACGAGACCCAGGGAGCCAGGTACGCGGGCCCCGACGTCACCGCCCGGCTCGACACCGTACGGCTGTCGTCCGACGGGCCGGACCGGGTCAGGATCTCCGGCGTGCGCGGCGAGGCGCCCCCGCCCACCCTCAAGGCCGGGCTCACCCGGCTCGGGGGCTGGCGCAACGAGGTCGTCTTCGTGCTCACCGGGCTCGACATCGAGGCCAAGGCGCGGCTTGTGCGGGACCAGTTCGCGGACGCCTTCGCGCGCGCCGGACGGCCACCCGACGAGGTGCGCTGGGAGCTGGCCCGTACGGACAGTCCCGACGCCGACACCGAGGAGACCGCCAGCGCCCTGCTCCGGCTCGTCGTCCGCGACCGGGAGCCGGACCCCGTCGGGCGCGCGCTGTCCGGCGCCGCGATCGAACTCGCCCTCGGCAGCTACCCCGGCTTCCATGTCACCGCCCCGCCCGGCAAGGGAGCACCCTACGGCGTGTTCGAGGCCGGGTACGTACCGGCGGGGGAGGTCGAGCATGTCGCCGTACTGTCCGACGGGACGCGCCGGACCATCGCGCACCCCGTACGCACGCAGGCCCTGACGGACGTCGAACAGCCGCCGCTGCCCCCGCCGTTGGAGCCGGGACCGACCCGCCGCGCGCCGCTCGGCCGGGTCGCCGGGGCCCGCAGCGGGGACAAGGGCGGGGACGCCAACGTCGGGGTGTGGGCCCGGGACGACGAGGCGTGGCGCTGGCTGGCCCACGAACTGACCGTCGAGCGACTGCGCGTTCTCCTCCCGGAGACCGCCGGACTCACCGTCGTACGCCACGTCCTGCCGAACCTGCGCGCCCTGAACTTCACCGTCCACGGGCTGCTCGGCGAAGGCGTCGCCGCCCAGCACCGCTTCGACCCGCAGGCCAAGGCCGTGGGGGAGTGGCTGCGCGCCCGCCACCTGGACATACCCGTGACCCTGCTGGAGCCGGAGGACCACGTATGACCGTCCTGCCCACCGGGCTCGACACCGCGAGCCCCGAATACGCGGCCAACCGGGCCGCCATGCTCGACAAGCTCGCCGAACTGGACGCCGCGCACGCCAAGGCGCTGGAGGGCGGCGGCGCGAAGTACGTCGAGCGGCACCGTTCGCGCGGCAAGCTGCTGGCCCGCGAGCGCGTCGAGCTGCTGGTCGACCGGGACACCCCGTTCCTCGAACTGTCGCCGCTCGCCGCCTGGGGCAGCGAGTACGCGGTGGGCGCCTCGCTCGTCACCGGGATCGGGGTGGTGGAGGGCGTGGAGTGCCTGATCACCGCCAACGACCCGACCGTACGCGGTGGCGCGTCCAACCCGTGGACGCTGAAGAAGGCGCTGCGCGCCAACGAGATCGCCTTCGCCAACCGGCTCCCCGTCATCAGCCTGGTCGAGTCGGGCGGCGCCGATCTGCCGTCCCAGAAGGAGATCTTCATCCCCGGCGGCGCGCTCTTCCGCGACCTCACCCGGCTCTCCGCCGCCGGCATCCCGACCGTGGCCGTGGTCTTCGGCAACTCCACCGCCGGCGGGGCGTACGTCCCCGGCATGTCCGACCACACCGTCATGATCGAGGAGCGGTCCAAGGTCTTCCTGGGCGGCCCGCCCCTGGTGAAGATGGCGACCGGTGAGGAGAGCGACGACGAATCGCTCGGCGGCGCAGCGATGCACGCCCGTACCTCCGGGCTCGCCGACCACTTCGCCGTGGACGAGCAGGACGCCCTGCGCCAGGCCCGCCGCATCGTCGCCCGCCTCAACTGGCGCAAGGCGCACAGCGATCCGGGCCCGGCCGAACCGCCGAAGTACGACGAGGACGAGCTGATCGGCATCGTGCCCGGGGACCTGAAGGTGCCGTTCGACCCGCGCGAGGTCATCGCCCGGCTGGTCGACGGCTCGGACTTCGACGCGTTCAAACCGCTGTACGGGACGAGCCTGGTCACCGGCTGGGCGCGGCTGCACGGCTACCCGGTCGGCATCCTCGCCAACGCGCAGGGCGTGCTGTTCAGCGAGGAGTCGCAGAAGGCCGCCCAGTTCATCCAGCTCGCCAACCAGCGCGACATCCCCCTCCTCTTCCTGCACAACACCACCGGCTACATGGTCGGCAAGGAGTACGAGCAGGGCGGCATCATCAAACACGGCGCGATGATGATCAACGCCGTCTCCAACTCCAAGGTCCCGCACCTGTCGGTCCTGATGGGCGCCTCCTACGGCGCCGGGCACTACGGCATGTGCGGCCGCGCCTACGACCCGCGCTTCCTCTTCGCCTGGCCCAGCAGCAAGTCCGCCGTCATGGGACCGCAGCAACTGGCCGGGGTGCTCTCCATCGTCGCCCGCGCCTCGGCCGCCGCGAAGGGGCGTCCTTACGACGACGAGGCCGACGCCGGACTGCGCGCCATGGTCGAGCAGCAGATCGAGTCCGAGTCCCTGCCGATGTTCCTGTCCGGGCGGCTGTACGACGACGGGGTCATCGACCCGCGCGACACCAGGACCGTCCTCGGGATGTGCCTGTCCGCCGTCCACACCGCACCGGTCGAGGGCGCCCGCGGCGGCTTCGGCGTCTTCCGGATGTGAGGAGTGAAGTGATCACCAGCCTGCTCGTCGCCAACCGGGGCGAGATCGCCTGCCGGATCTTCCGCACCTGCCGGGCGCTCGGCATCGCCACCGTCGCCGTGTACTCGGACGCCGACGCCGGCGCCCTGCACGTCCGGGAGGCCGACACCGCCGTACGGCTGCCGGGCGCGGCCCCCGCCGACACGTACCTGCGCGGCGATCTCGTCGTGGCCGCCGCGCTCGCCGCCGGGGCGGACGCCGTGCACCCCGGGTACGGCTTCCTCTCCGAGAACGCGGGCTTCGCCGCCGCCGTGCGGGACGCCGGGCTCGTGTGGGTCGGGCCGCCGGCCAGGGCCATCGAGCTGATGGCGTCCAAGACCCGCGCCAAGGAGCTGATGGACGCCGCCGGGGTGCCGCTCCTCGCCCCCGTGGACCCGGCCGCCGCCACCGCCGACGACCTGCCGCTGCTGCTGAAGGCGGCGGCGGGCGGTGGCGGGCGCGGAATGCGGATCGTACGGGAACTGAGCGAGCTGCCGGGGGAGTTGACCGCCGCCGGGGCCGAGGCGCTGTCCGCGTTCGGGGACGGGGAGGTCTTCGCCGAGCCGTACGTGGAGCGCGGCCGGCACGTCGAGGTCCAGGTCATGGCCGACGGGCACGACGGGGTCTGGGCGCTCGGCACCCGGGACTGCTCGCTCCAGCGCCGGCACCAGAAGGTCATCGAGGAGGCCCCCGCGCCCGGCCTCTCCGACGAGCTGCGGGAACGGCTGCACGAGGCCGCCGTGGCCGCCGCCCGCGCGGTCGGCTACCGGGGCGCCGGCACCGTCGAATTCCTGGTCGCCGCCGACGGACGCCCGTACTTCCTGGAGATGAACACCCGCCTCCAGGTCGAACACCCCGTCACGGAAGCCGTGTTCGGGCTCGACCTGGTCGCCCTGCAACTCCGGATCGCGGAGGGCGAGCCGCTGCCCGCCGCCGCGCCGCCGGAGCCGAGCGGGCACGCCGTCGAGGCCCGGCTCTACGCGGAGGACCCGGCGCGGGACTGGCAGCCGCAGACCGGAGCACTGCTCTCGTTCGACGTACCGGAGGAACCCGGACTGCGGCTGGACACCGGCTACACGGGCGGCGACACCATCGGCGTGCACTACGACCCGATGCTCGCCAAGGTCATCGCCCACGCCCCCTCCCGCAACAAGGCCGTACGGCTCCTCGCCCGCGCCCTGGAGCGCGCCCGTATCCACGGCCCGGTCACCAACCGGGAGCTGCTCGTCCACTCCCTGCGCCACCCGGACTTCCTGGCGGCCCGCCTGGACACCGGCTTCTACGACCGCCACCTGGCCGCCCTGACCCCCGCGCCCGACGAGACGTCCGTACGGCAGGCCGCGACCGCCGCCGCCGTAGTCGAGGCGGCCCGCAACGCCACGCTCGACGCCGGGGGGTTCATGCGCTTCGGCGCCTGGCGCAACCTCCCCTCGCAGCCCCAGCTCCGGCGCTACCGCAGTGAACCGGACGGCCGCGAGTACGAGATCACCTACCGCCCCACCCGCGACGGCCTGACCGTCGGCACGGAGGGCGTCCGCGTGGTCTCCGCAGACCGGATCCGCGCCACCCTCGACATCGACGGCGTGACCCGCGTCTTCCACGTGGCCGTACGCGACGGCCGGGCGTACGTGGACAGCCCCTCCGGCGCGTACACCTTCACCGCCCTGCCCCGCTTCACCGACCCCGCCGGCCGCACCGAACCCGGCTCCCTGCTCGCCCCCATGCCCGGCACCGTCGTCCGCCTCGCCGACGGCCTGGCCGCCGGGGCCACCGTCGAGGCGGGGCAGCCGCTGATCTGGCTGGAGGCGATGAAGATGGAGCACCGCGTCCTCGCCCCCGCCTCCGGCACCCTCACCGCCCTGCACGCCGCGCCCGGCCTCCAGGTGGAGGTGGGCGCCCTGCTCGCCGTCGTCACGGAATCCGCAGACTCTGCTGAGGAGCACGCATGAGCACGAGCACCGTCCTCGAAACCGAAGAGCACCAGGCCCTGCGCGCCGCCGTCGCCGCCCTCGGAAAGCGGTACGGCCGCGCCTACATGACCTCCCTCGTCACCGAGGGCGCCCACCCGCGCGAGCTGTGGGCGGAGGCGGCGAAAGCCGGCTTCCTCGGCGTGAACCTCCCGGAGGAGTACGGGGGCGGGGGCGCGGGCATGGCCGAACTCTCCATCGTTCTGGAGGAGTTGGGGGCTTCCGGCTCGCCCCTCCTCATGATGATCGTCTCGCCCGCGATCTGCGGCACGGTGATAGCCCGCTTCGGCACCGAGGAGCAGAAGCGGCAGTGGCTGCCCGGCCTCGCCGACGGCTCCCGCACCATGGCCTTCGGCATCACCGAGCCCGACGCCGGCTCCAACTCGCACCGCATCACCACCACCGCCCGCCGCGACGGCGAGGACTGGCTGCTCACCGGCCGCAAGGTCTTCGTCTCCGGCGTCGACATCGCGGACGCCACGCTCATCGTCGGCCGCACCGAGGACGCCAGGACCGGCAAGCTCAAGGCCTGCCTGTTCATCGTCCCCCGCGAGACACCCGGCTTCCAGCGGTCGCAGATCGACATGGAGGTCCAGGCGCCGGAGAAGCAGTTCGAACTCGTCCTGGACGACGTACGGCTGCCGGCCGAAGCCCTGGTAGGCGATGAGGACGCGGGCCTGCTCCAGCTCTTCGCCGGCCTCAACCCCGAACGCATCATGACCGCCGCCTTCGCGATCGGCATGGGTCGTTACGCGCTCGGCCGGGCCGTCGACTACGCGAAGACCCGCCAGGTGTGGAAGGAGCCGATCGGCGCCCACCAGGCCATCGCCCACCCGCTGGCCCAGGCCCACATCGAAATCGAACTGGCCCGCCTGATGATGCAGAAGGCCGCCCGGCTCTACGATGCGGGCGACGACTTCGGCGCGGGCGAGGCGGCGAACATGGCGAAGTACGCGGCCGGTGAGGCGTGCGTGAAGGCGGTGGACCAGGCGGTGCACACGCTCGGCGGCAACGGCCTCACCCGCGAGTACGGCCTCGCGTCCCTGATCACGGGCGCCCGGGTGGCCAGGATCGCACCGGTCAGCAGGGAAATGATCCTGAACTACATCTCCCACCAGACGCTGGGGCTGCCGAAGTCGTACTGAGCGCAGCACAGTCGTACGTACGGGCGGCGGCCACCGGCCGCAGTCCTTCGTCCCGCCCTCGAAGGGAACGACCATGGTGTTCCACAGCGAGTACGCAGACGTTCCGGTCCTGGAAGCGCCCATCCACGACGTGGTCCTCGGCGGGGCCGCGGCCCACGGGGACACCGTCGCCCTGATCGACGGCACCAACGGCATGAGCGTGACCTACGCCCAGCTGGACACGTTCCACCGCCGCATCGCCGCCCACCTGGCCGAGGCCGGCCTGCGCAAGGGCGACGTCCTCGCCCTCCACAGCCCCAACACGATCGCCTACCCGGCCGTCTTCTACGGGGCGACGCGGGCCGGAGCGGCGGTCACCACCGTGCACCCGCTGGCCACGGCCGAGGAGTTCGCCAAACAGATCGAGGACAGCGGCGCCCGCTGGATCGTGACCGTCTCGCTGTTCCTCGACGTGGCCCGCCGGGCGGCCGAACTGGCGGGCGGTGTCCAGGAGATCTACGTCTGCGACCGGGCGGAGGGCCACACCTCCGTCCTCGACATGCTCGGCTCCACCGCCCCGGAACCGGAGATCGCGTTCGACGCCGACGACGTCGCCGTACTCCCGTACTCCTCCGGGACCACCGGCACCCCCAAGGGCGTCATGCTCACCCACCGCTCCATCGGCAGCAACCTGGAGCAGCTGCGCCCCTTCATCCCCATGGAGCCCGGCCAGATCATCCTGGCCGTACTCCCCTTCTTCCACATCTACGGCCTCACCGCCCTGCTGAACGTCCCGCTGCGCAGCGGCGCCACGGTCGTCGTGCTGCCGCGCTTCGACCTCGACCAGTTCCTCGGCGTGATCCAGGAGTACCGCGTCACCGGCCTGTACGTGGCCCCGCCGATCGTCCTGGCCCTCGCCAAACACCCGGCCGTCGACGCCTACGACCTGTCCGGCGTCGAGTACATCGTCAGCGCCGCCGCCCCCCTCGACGCAGACCTGGCCGCCGCGTGCGCCGCCCGCGTGGGCGTACCGGCCGTGCTCCAGGCGTACGGGATGACGGAGCTGTCCCCCGGCGCCAACGTCGTACCCATCGACGCCCGGGACGCCCCGCCCGGAACCGTCGGAAAACTGCTCCCCAACACCGAACTGCGCATCACGTCCCTGGACACCCCCGGCGAGGACCTGGGCATCGGCACCGACGGCGAGATCCTGATCCGCGGCCCCCAGACCATGAAGGGCTACCTGGGCCGCCCCGACGCCACCGCCGCCATGATCGACCCGGACGGCTGGGTCCACACCGGCGACGTCGGCCGGGTCGACGCGAACGGCTGGCTGTTCGTCGTGGACCGCGTCAAGGAACTCATCAAGTACAAGGGCTACCAGGTCGCCCCCGCCGAACTGGAAGCGCTGCTCCTCGGCCACGCGTCGGTCGCCGACGCGGCGGTGATCGGAGTCCCCGACCCCGACGGCAACGAGATCCCGAAGGCCTACGTGGTCCGCACCCCGGGAGCGGACCTGACGGCGGACGCCCTGATGGCCTGGGTGGCGGAACGGGTGGCCCCGTACAAGAAGGTGCGGGAGGTCGAGTTCATCGAGACGGTCCCGCGCGCGGTCTCGGGAAAGATCCTCCGCAGGGAACTACGCGAACCACGGGAACTGCGGGAACGGGCGGACGGGCGGTGACGGGCGGCCGGTGGGCGGGAGGCCGGTGACGGGAGGTCGGTGAGCGGGCGGCCGGCGGGCGGGCCCGGTGCGGTCGCCCGGATACCCTCCTCACGGGAAAGAGCTGTGCGTGGCGCGACGAGGGCCAGGAGTGCGAGGAGACCGGACGTGACGACGAGCGACACGGTGACGGACGCGTCGTCGCCCACGCGCAGGCGCGCGTACCTGCTGTGGGCGATCGCGGCCCTCGCGTACGCCGTCGACCTGGGGAGCAAGCTGGCGGTGGTCGCGAGGCTCGAAGGCCGTACGACCGTATCCGTGCTCGGGGACTGGCTGGTCCTGCGGGTGCAGCGCAACCCCGGCGCCGCCTTCGGCATGGGTGAGGCGACGACGATCGTCTTCACCCTGATCGCCACGGCCGTCGCCGTCGTCGTGGTCCGCTACTCACGCCGCCTGGCGAGCACCCCCTGGGCCATCGCCCTCGGCCTGCTCCTGGGCGGCGCCCTCGGCAACCTGACCGACCGCCTCTTCCGCACCCCCGGCGGCCTCCAGGGCGCGGTGGTCGACTTCATCTCCGTCCGGGGCTTCAGCGTGATGAACCTCGCCGACTGGGCCATCACCTGCGGCTGCGCCCTGGCCCTCCTGCTGTCCTTCCGAGGCTCACCGACGACGGGCCCCGTGGCCCGTTCCGACGAGGCGGAGGGCGCGGAGGGGGAGGCGGCGGCGTAGGGCGGACGGTCGCAGTGCCGTGTTGGGCACGCGCGGCCGGGTCACCCGGGTACCGGCAGGTCCCAGCGGGCGCCGTCGGGGATGTACCGCGCGTACGCGCTTCCGTCCGCCTCGCGGACGTAGCCGAACCGGTCGTGGGAGGGGCGGCCGGCTTCGTTCCACCAGCGCCAGGCCTCCTCGATGCGGTCCCAGAGTGCGGGTTCGCCGCCGTGGGCGACCCGGCTGTTGGCGTCGCCCGTGAGGGGCGCGCGAGCCCAGGAGCCGTCGGGTCCCTGGATCTGGAGGGCCATGGTTCCGGCATCGTCGACGTGGTAGACGAGTTCCGCCTCGGGCAGGCAGAAGCCGAGCAGCAGACGGAAGGGGTAGTGGGCGCGTACGTCGGCGGCGGTGACCGATGACGGCCGGGTGCCCGTTTCGGCGGCCCGCCGGGGGCGTCGAGCCGGCGGGTACGACGTGGCCTCGGTCCGTGCCGCCATGAAGCGTCCGGCGTTCGTCGTGAAGTGCCCGGCCGCGCGGCCCCGTTCGTCGACCACCAGCCGGACGACTCCCCCTTCGACGCCGAGGGCGAGGTCGGTCACCAGGACCGTGCCCGGCCCGCTCTGTTCGATCCAGGCGTCCGGTACGGAGGGTACGGAACAGGTCGCGATGATCCGGTCGAACGTGCCCCCGGCCGGGTGTCCCCGCATTCCGTCGCCGGTCGCGAGCCGTGGCGCGAACCCGGCGGCGGACAGCCGGAGCCGCGCGTCCCGGACGAGCGCGGCGTCGATGTCCACGGAGTGCACCCGGCCGTCCCCGAGCCGGGCGCTCAGCAGAGCGGCGTTGTACCCGGTGCCCGTGCCGATTTCGAGGACACGATGGCCGTCCCGGACGTCCAGGTCCTCCAGCATTCCGGCCATCAGACCGGGCTGGGTGCTGGACGAGGTCGGGATACCCGTCCACGCGCTCTCGTCCACCCGCTCGGCGGTGCCCGGATCGAGCGCGGTCACGAGCGTCCGGTCGCCGTACACGGCGGCCAGATCGCCCTCGGTGGACCCGCCCCGGCGCTCACGCCACACGGTGATCCCCCGGGCATCCGTCTCCTGTTCGAACCATCGCGGCACGAACACGTGCCGGGGCACCCGTGCGAACACCTCCGCCCACTCGTCCGTCCGGACCGCGCCGGCCGCCGTGAGCGCCTCGGCGAGGGCGGTCATGTGGGGGCGGGCCGGGACGTGGGGTGACGCGCTCATCCGGGGACTCCTCGCAACTCGTCGGCGATGGCCCGCGCGATGTCCAGGCCGGTGGCGTGTTCGATCCAGTCCCACTGGCCGCACGGATTCGCCTCCAGGAATGTCCACGCCCCGTCGGGACCGACGACGAAGTCCAGGGCGGCGAACCGCAGCCCGAGCGCGTCCATGTAGCGTCGCACGCCCTTCGCCACGCGGCCCGGTGTCGTGCAGGGGCGGTAGGTGAGCGAGGCGTAGTCACTGCGCCAGTCCGTACGGGCATCTTCGCTCCCGGCATGAACCTCGGCCGCGAACAGCCGGTCACCCACAACGGTGAGCCGCACCTCGTACGCCTTGTTCACCCATGCCTGGAACAGATGCGCCGTGGTGTCGATGCCGCGCAGGTCGTCGAGATCGGCTTCGGTGACACGGCGGGTGTACACGGTCTTCAGCCGGTCGCCCTCGATGAATACGGGCGTGGCCACCGGTTTGCAGATGAGGTCCCCGCCGACATCGCCGCAGAAGGCGAGGACGGCCGCAGGGCTGTTGGTGATCAGCGTGGGAGGGACGGACAGGCCGCAGTCCCGCGCGGTGGCGAGCTGGAGGGGCTTGTACTCGGCGCGGGACATGGCGGCCGGGTGGTTGACCCACTGGCAGTCGAGTGCGGTGACGACACCGCCGAGACCGGCGCGTGCCTGGGCGGCCGCGAACCGCCGCTCGGGCTCGGACATGGAAGCGGGGAATACGAATGGAGTCGGGGCGCGGTAGTAGACGCCGGAGATATCGGAGAGGCCGACGGAGCGGTGGGCGGTGGCAAGTCCGCCGGTCCACCCTCGCCGGGCGTCGATGCGCCCGGCGAGGGTGAGTTCCTGCGGAAACTCGGCGGTGTCCATGCGGAACACCTCCGCCCCACCGTCCGTGAGGGCCCGGACGACGCGGTCGGTCGGCCAGTCGTCGCGCGCTGCGATCACGAGTACGGCGGGCATGGCGTCAGTCCTTCGGGCCCTCGTCGAGCGCCGGCGGATTGGTGATGCTCCCGTCCGGAACGGTGGGTGTGTGGGTCTGCATATAGGGGAGTGGCCCGTCGTAGAGGCCCACGGACATCTGCGCGTCGTTGTCGTAGACGGCAGGCGGTTTGACGACGGCTTGTGTGGCGTCGGGGGTCCGGGCGAACCGGAGGACCCACGGGCGGGTGGACACCCCACTCGGGGACTCACTCCTGTGGACGGTGCTCAGCCTTTCGGCGGCCAGCGGGAACGCTTCCCGTGGCCCCATGACGGCAGTGGTCATGCTGTATGCCTCCTCTATTCGGTCGGCCACGCGGTGCGGCCGAACGCCGGTGGTGCGGTCAATCCGTTCGCTGCGCGGAGCCGGCCGCGCGTACCGTGGCCCGGCACCCGCCGCGAACACCTCGTGCGAGGTCAGTCGGCGTACGGCACCTCCGCCCAGACGAACTTTCCGAGCGGCCGGTCACCGACGCCCCATCGCTTCGGGCACAGCGCGTCCAGAATCAACAGGCCACGCCCGCGTGTGTGTTCGTGGCCCGACTCCGCCCCGCCCGCCCGGCGTCGGGGCACGCGTCGTACGGGGTCGTGCACCTCGATACGGGTCCGGGCGTCGTCGATATCGACGACGACGGCGATCAGGTCCCCGGGCTCGGTCCCGTACCGGTAGGCGTTGGTGACGAGTTCGCTGGTGATCAGGACGACGGTGTCCGTGTGGTGTTCCGTCGCGTGCGGGGCGTGGTGGCCGACGTGTTCGCGAGTGAACGCCCGTGCGTGGCCCACGGATTGGGGCTCGGCGGCGAGGAGCAGGGAGCGGGGTGGGCCGGGGGTGGTGCAGCAGACGGACTGGATGACCTGGGGGAGATCGATCACGGGGCTTCCTCATGGCGAGTGCCGTGCAGGGCAGGCGAAGGGGGCGCATCGACGCGGTCGTCAGCAACGTCGGGCGCTCACGGAGAGTGGCTTCCAGGCTGCACAGCGATGCAATGCCCGCGCAAGAATTCATGGCCCTGCACTGATCAAAAGGCGTCGAACGATTGCTTCGTCCTGCATGACGGACGTCGTGGTGCTTGCATTGCGAGTGATGGATGTCCTTCATTCCGGGGCATACGGAAGGAGTCGATGTGGCTGAACGGCCGACGGGGTCAACTGTTCCGAGACGCCAACTAGGGGGTAAACTCAGAGACTTACGCAATCGGGCACATCTCACCGTGCGTGCGGCGGCCGCCAAGCTGGAGTGGTCCGAGGCCAAGATGTGGCGCATTGAGACGGGGCAGACCGCATTGCGGAGCCTGGATGTTCAGGCAATGTGCTTGGTCTACGGCGCTCCGCGGGATCTCACCGAGGCGCTGATGGGCCTGGCCAAGGAGACCAAGGCGCGTGGTTTGTGGCACGCCTACGGCGACTCGGTGCTGGAGGGCTTCCGCGTCTTCGTCGCGCTGGAAGAGGCCGCGGAGAGTCTGGCTGTGTACGAGACCGATCTCATTCCCGGACAATTCCAGACCGAGGGCTATGCGCGCGAGATCATCCGTACACACATCCGAGGGATCAGTGACGCGGACCTGGACGGGCGCCTTCGTCTGCGTATGGAGCGACAGTCGCGTCTGACCAGATCCATGGACCCGCTGGTGTTGCGTGTCGCCTTGGACGAGGCGGTGTTGCGTCGGCCTGTCGGAGGCCCCGAGGAGATGGCCCGGCAGCTTGCCCACTTGGTCTACGTCGCCGGGCTGCCGAATATCTCGATTCGCGTGACGCCGTTCGCCGCTGGTGCGCACTCGGGGATGGTCACCGGGCCCTTCGTGATCTTTGGCTTCTCGCTGACCGGCGACGGAGCCCACACGGAGCCACCGACGGTCTATTCGGACGGGTATTCGGGCGGCCTCTTCCTGGACAAGGACCGGGAAGTGCAGCAGTACGAAGCGGCCTTCGCCGACATCTGGGAAGCATCGCTGGACGAGCAGGCGTCGATGTGCCTGATCTCTGAGGTGGCTGGGAGCTTTGAAAAGGGTTGAGAACCGACCTGTTCAAGTCGAGTTGCCAACACAGAGGTCCAGTGCGTGAAGGTGGCACAGCTCGGCGAAGCGGTCGCCGTGCGGGACAGCAAGGTGCAGGCAGGCCCGGTGTTGACCTGTGCCGCAGGTGGATGGCGCGCGTTCATTGGAAGCGTGGTCCGGGGCGAACGGTAAGCGGGCGCGCGGGCGGTACGTCGCCCGTGGCGGCCGGCGCCACGTTCACGAAGCCTTCGTGCGGTCGGAGCCGGGCCGCACGTACGGCTGTCGGAGGCGTCCACAGCCGAGGGATAAACGGCGAGCATCACCATCAGGCTTCGTGATCTGGCCGCGCTCCTCGGAAGCGAGCCGTACCGTGGCGCACGGTCGCCGGTCGATCTCCACGCGCACATCCACGAGGTGACCGCCCGACCTGCTCCGGCCTGCGACCCCACGGAGCCCCCGCGGCTGCCCATCGCGGATGGGGCCCTCGGCGCGGTTCTCGCGCTGCACATGCTGTACCACGTCGAGGACCAGGCCCAGTCCGTACGTACGCATGGATAAAGCGACCCGTTCCTCGCCGTCGCGCAACCACCGGCCCGGCGAAGGCGCCCGGGCACCGCACTGGCCCGAGCTTCCGCAGCCTGGCGCACAACATCTCGTAGCGGTCCTCGGTAACACCCGCTCGGTAGCCATTGCTTACTGAACGTCAGGCCGCGTCATCAGGGGCGCACGGACGTGCAATTCCAGGCTGGGACCGGTCAGGGGCACGGTGCTCCAGGTCGCCGTCGCGGTCCTCGTCTCGGCGTCGAGGACCAGCCGAACGCGGTGCGGGGTGGTGATGACGTAGAGATCGGCCACGAAGGTGCTGCCCTGCCAGGCACCGGCCGCGACGAGGGGCCGGCCGAGCGGGGAGCTTTCCCGCCAGTCGCCGTGGCCGACCTCGACGTCGAGGAGCGACTCGAACCGTACGAGCCATCCGCCGTCCACGGGATCGATGGTCACCGTCGTTCCGTCGGGCAGGGCCGAACCCTCGGCGGAGGAGTCGAGCGTCGCACGGGCCGAACGCCCGGGGGCGGCGGTACCCGGCACCGGCGGCAGCGACAGTTGCCGCAGCCGTGCGGCGAGGATCTCGTCCTCCTCGGTGCTTCCCGCGTGGCCCACGCCCGGTGTCAAGGACTCCAAGCACTCCCACAGGGCGTCGAGCACCTTCTGGGACACCCCTTGGGCGGTCACGGCGACCACGAGATCGTGCGCGGGGGCCACCACGCACTGCTGCCCGAAGGCGCCATGACCGTGGTAGCCGTGACGCGACATCCAGAACTGATAGCCGTAGCCGGAAGCGAAGTCGGCCTGGTCCGATCCGTCCAGGATCCACTCGCTGTCGCTGTGCCGACTGGTCGCGAGCTCCACCCATTCGCGCGGGACGAGTTGCCGGTCGCCGAAGCGGCCGCCGCGCAGCAGTAGTTCACCGAAGGCGGCAATGGCCTCGGTCGTGAGGTGCAGTCCGTGGAATCCGAAGGCGGCACCGCTCTTCACCCGGTCCCACTCGGCGTGGTCGACGCCCATCGGCTTGAAGAGGCGCTCGTCGAGGAACTCCGGGAGACCGCGACCCGTGACCCGTTCCACCATCCGGGCCAGGATGAAGGTGGTCGAGTTGTCGTAGGTGTGCCGCGTTCCCTCGGCCGTGGCGAACGGGAGGCTCAGGAAGCCCTTCACCAAGTCGTCGGGCTCCTGCTGCCAGGCGTCGGCGAGGCTGTCCGTGGGATGCCCGGCCGTCATGGACAGCAGGTGGTGAACGGTGATGCGGCTTGCCTGCTCCGAGACGTCGGCCGGGACGTGGTCGGGCAGCACCCGCACCACCCGGTCGTCCAGCGAGAGCAGTCCGTCGGCGACCGCGAGCCCCACGGCGATCGACGTGAACGACTTGGTCAGCGAGTAGAGGAGATGCGGGTGTTCGGCCGAGTACGGCGCCCACCAGCCTTCTGCGACGACGTGACCGCGGTGCACGACCATGATCGAGTGGCACTCGACCGATTCCGCTTCGAGCCGGTCCAGCAGCGCGGTGATCGAACGGGACGAGATCCCCGAGGCAGCCGGCGCCGAACGTGGAAGCAGTGCGCGTTGAGCAGACATTCCGACTCCCTGACAGATGCACGAGGATCTGGTTCGACCCTTTGGGCTGGGGGTGGGGCGATGACAGCGATGCGCATGGAGCAGGGGCTGCCGGCCTGGGCATGTTATGGCCAGGCCGAGCCACGGAGCCATGAGGTTTTTCTTCATCGGGCGATAGCGGTGTCCGACAACTCCGCACACAGGGAACCGCGCGCCCGCCGGCTCCAGCCGTCGCGGCGGGCCACCCGGCGCCGGCCCTTACGCGGTCACCGGGGCAGCGTCCAGCAGCAGGACTCGGGCCTGTTCCGTGTGCGCCATCGCCTAGAGCTCGTAATCCCGGGCGAGTTCGTCCCAGTGGAGCTCGCGCAGCGCGGGCTCGGCGTCCTCGCCCGAGGGGACGTCCAGGGTGCCCTGGAGCCAGGCGACGGCGAGAGCGGACCGGTGCAGGGCCGGGTCGAGTCCGGGGGCGACCGCTGTTGAGCGCAGGAGGCCGATACAGGTCACGGGAGGCAGCACTTCGACGGGGCCGAAGGGGCGCGCCGCGTCGGTGCTCCGATCCGGGTACTCAGGGCGGGGCGGAACCAGATGGCAGGGCGTGCCGGGATACGCCTGCTCGGCCTGCGAGCGCAGCCCGCGTAGTTTCATGTCGTTCACGGGCTTGCACGGGTAGCCCTCCAGCATCCACGCGTACGTCGAGGACATACGTACCTCAGTGAGCTCGACCGAACGGCCCGACGAGAGAACTATGTGGCTCAGCGACATGCCCACACCCTAGGCGCGGTCCACGGCACGCACGTGCGTGGCTGGCGTGGTGGCAGTGGCCCGTGCGGCACATCACCCGGAACGTACGGACGATCATGGCGGGGACGGTCGCCGACCTGGAGGAGGCCGCCGCGCAGCTCGGCCGGGCCTGACACCGCGCCCTCGCCTCGGGGGCGCCCACGCTCGGCCGGATCACGGGTTCACCGGCTCGGCCGGCACGTCTAGCGTGCTCCCATGAACGATCACGACGCCCCGCACGGCTTCACGTCCGTGGACACACAGGCCCGGCCCGCCGACTGGGTGCGGGTCCTGGACCGGCTGAGCGCGGAACCGTTCTACGCCGCGTACAAGCGGCGGTTGCAGGAGCTTCTGCGTCCGGCGCCCGGCGGGCTGTTCCTGGAGGTGGGAGCGGGGGTCGGGGACGCCGCCATGGCCCTGCGCTCGCGCGGTGGCGCCGAGGTCGTGGCGGTCGACAGCTCCCTGACGATGATCGCGCGGGCACGTGACCGAGGGCTGGTACGTTCCGCCGTCGCGGACGGGCACCGGCTGCCGTTCGCGGCGGACCGGTTCGACGGCGCCTGGGCCGACCGGGTCCTTCAGCACGTCGCCGAACCGGGCCGCGTCCTGGACGAGTTGCTTCGAGTGGTCCGCCCCGGCGGCCGGGTCGCCCTGGCGGACCCGGACTACGACACCCAGGTGCTCGACATCGACGACCAGGAACTCGCCCGCCGGGTACTGCGGTTCAGGGCCGACAGCGGACTGCGTAACGGGGCGCTGGCCCACCGGCACGCCGGCCTGCTCGCGGCGCGGGGTGTCCGTGACGTCGAGGTGGAAGCCCGGACGCTCGTCGTGCGGGACCCCTCGGCGGCCGACCACGTCATGGGCCTGCGCACCTGGGCGCACGCCGCCGCGGCCCGGGGCCGGCTCGCTGCCGCGGACGCGGACCGGTTCGTGGCCCAGTTCGACGATGCGGTGCGCGCGGGGCGCTTCACGTACGCCGTCACGTTCTTCCTGACCATGGGGACGCTGCCCTTGTCGGGCTGAGAGCCGGGGCGGCGGCGAGCAGGCCGACGCAGGTGCGGTCGGCAGCGGCTGATCGATGGGGACGACGACTCCGAAGCCGAACGGGCTGTGTGGCTGCACAGGCCGGCCCTCATGCCGTCACTGTCGCGGCGGGTCCGCCCGTAGTAGCCAACCCTCGCCGCCGGTGAACTCGACGCCCTGAAATGAGGCACCGATCAGCACGTGGTCGAATCCGAGTTCCCGGTGCAGGTCGAGCGAGGCGCGGTTCCTGGCGGAGATGACGCACCAGATTGCCGCGTCCTGTTCCCGGACCCAGCCCATGCGCCACAAGGTCAGCAGCCTCGCTATGCCTCGGCGCCGCCAGGTGGGGGCCACGGTGACGCCGGTCAGGTAGTAGCCGGCGGGGGCATGGTCCACGGGATGCTCGGGAAGAAACGCCACGTTCGCGTACCCGACGGCTTCACCGGATACCTTCGCGGTGACCACCATGCCGCGTTCGCTGCCGCACGCTCGGCGGATGCGGTTTTCCCAATCGCGCGCCGAACCACCGCGTGCCCGGGACTGCAAAACGGCCAGCGCCGGCACATCGTCCTCGGTCGCCTTCGCTACCTCCGCGGTTGCCGGGGCCTGCCGATCGACCGGACTCGGCACGTAGGCGGCGAACCGCGGATCCGGCCCTGCCATGCCGCCTCCCCCCCCTCGCTCCAGTGCGTCCTCGGGCATCACGCCATCGCCGCCCGCGCAGTCCCGCTGCCCGGTCGGCAACGCGAGAACAGCCAATGGGTTTTTCCAGCGTGTCGCCCCCACGGTGTCCGCCGCACGGGTTTCGGCATATTCACCTGTTCGTGTTGACTATTTCAGGGCCGCCGGAATTTGGAATCCCCGGTAATTGCGAGGGGAAACCTTTATTCGGCAGGTGGGGTGCCCTCGGCGATTATTGGTAATGGGTCGGTGGAATTCTTACTCTGTCCCCGGTCGATCTTGTTCGGTCGGCCACGGTGACAAAGAAAGACATGGAGAAAAAGCGTGTTCCGATTCAGCAGTACTTCCTCGCGTCTGTGGACGGCCGCGGCCGTCATGGCGCTCACCGCGGGCGCGGCCACCCTGGTCGGGAACCCGGCGGTGGCCGACTCCGAGCAGTGTCCGAACGGTTCCTTCTGCGTGTGGGAGCAGTCCAGCTACCGGGGCGACTTCCGGCACTACACCGCGTCCAACCCGAATGTCGGCGACTACATGAACGACCGCATGACCTCGTACTGGAACCGCACCGGCAAGACGGTCGCCGTCTACGAGCACTCCAACTACGTCGGGTGCATGTTCTCGGTGAAGCCGGGCGGGTCCGAGGCGGCCGTGGCGTCCCACTTCAACGACAAGATGACCTCGTTGCGCGTCGGCAGCGGCTGCTGACCCGAGCCGAGTTCACGCGCCCCGGTCCCACGTGGACCGGGGCGCGCCTGCGGGTGGCCCCGGTCGTGGGAGGGATCACCTCCCCGTCGCCGCCGTAACGGTGACGACCCGCCTGCCGCACGGGAGGCGGCCTTCAGGGGTTACGAGTGGGGCGGAACTCTGGATGAACTCCTCGCGCAGTTCCTCGGTCCGGTCTCGGTCCAGGACCGTCATGTCGTAAAGGACCCCGGTAACGGACTCCCAGACCTCGGCCGGGGTGCCGCCCATGTCGAGAGTGACGGGTTCCCAGGAGACCGGGGCGAAGCCGGCCGGTGCCAGGATCTCGTCCAGCCCTTCCCGGGTCCGGCATCGGCGGTCGCCCAGCCGGGGCATGTGGCGCTCGACGGGGGCGGCCCGGAAGTAGGGCCGGGCCAGCGTCAGGAACAGTTCCATCGCCTCGCCCTCGACCGGCCCGCCGCCCACCGTGACGGCCAGCTTCCCGCCCGGTACCAGGACGCGGGCGGCCTCCCTCGCGACCTGCTCGACATCGGCCATCAGCATCAGCGCCATGTGCGACACGACGGCGTCGAAGGAGGCGTCGGCGAAGGGCAGTCGCTGGGCCCGGCCCTCGCGCAGATCGGCGTGCGCGAGGGCCGGGCGGCGCCGGGCCAGGGCGAGTTCGCCGGCCGACAGGTCGATGCCCGCCAGGGACTCGGCGCCCTGCCCGGCGAGCAGTTCGAGGAGGGCACCGTCCGCGCACCCCAGGTCCAGGACGCGGCGGGCCCCCGCGACGTGCCCGGCCAGCACCTGGTAGCTGGTTGGTCCCTCCGGAGTGCGGGCGGCCTCGACTCCTGCGGACTGGAGGCCGGGAGTGCGGTTGTGGAACGTGCGCAGAAAGTCCTCGGCGGCGGTGGCGTCGGCGGCAGGCCGTGAGGTGGCGGGAGACGTGGTCATCCGCGGGACCCTACAGCGGCCCGACGGGCGTGCGGCGGCGCCGGAATCATGCAAGCGCGCTTGATTGTTCTTGTTCCTGCTGCCACGCTCGACGCGACGGCCCGCAGAGAAGCAGAGGGAGCGCGATCCATGAGTCAGCTCGCCCCGCCCGCCCACGCGCGCGGCATCACCACCCTCACGCTCGACTCGCCCGCCAACCGGAACGCCCTCGGCGCCGGGCTCGTCGCCGAGTTGGCCGAGGCCCTGGCAGGCTGTGCGGCCGACGACTCCGTACGGGCCGTCGTCCTCACCCACACCGGCAACACCTTCTGCGCCGGCGCCGACCTCAGGGCTCCGGCCGACCCGCACGATTTCGTCGCCCTCATGCGGAGCATCGTCGCGCTGCCCAAGCCGGTCGTCGCGCGGGTCACCGGGCACGTCCGGGCCGGCGGGCTCGGGCTGCTCGGGGCGTGCGACATGTCCGTGGCCGGGCCGGAGGCCACCTTCGCGCTCACCGAGTCGCGGCTCGGCCTCGCGCCCGCTGTGATCTCGTTGCCGCTGCTGCCCCGCATCGACGCACGGGCCGCCGCCCGCTACTACCTCACCGGGGAGAGGTTCGACGCGGCGGAGGCCGCCCGCATCGGGCTGGTGACCCTGGCCGCCGAGGACGTGGACCTCGCGCTCGGGCCCCTGCTGGACGGGCTGCGCAAGGCGTCCCCGCAGGGGCTGGCCGCGTCCAAGGAGCTGGTCGCGGCTACTGTGCTGGACAGCTTCGACCAGCACGCCGAAGACCTCATCGCCCGCTCCGCACAGCTCTTCGCCTCCGCCGAGGCGCGGGAGGGGATGACGGCCTTCCTCGAACGACGGGACCCCGCATGGGCGTTGTGACACCGGGCGGCAGCACGGGCCCCAAGCAGGACCGCAGCCGGGCCACCCGCCGGCGCCTCCTGGAGGCCGCGGTGGCCTGCCTCGCCGAACACGGCTGGGCCGGCTCCACCGTCGCCGTCGTCGCCGAACGCGCCGGGGTCTCGCGCGGCGCCGCCCAGCACCACTTCCCCACCCGGGAGGACCTGTTCACCGCCGCCGTCGAGTACGTCGCCGAGGAACGCTCCGCCGCCCTGCGCGCCGTCCCCGACCAGGACCGCGCCGCCGTCGTCGCCGCCCTGGTCGACCTCTACACCGGCCCCCTCTTCCGCGCCGCCCTCCAGCTCTGGGTCGCCGCCTCCAACGAGGAGCAGCTGCGGCCCAGGGTGACGGAGCTGGAGGCCCGGGTGGGCCGCGAGACCCACCGCATCGCCGTCCACCTCCTGCGCGCCGACGAGGCGAAGCCCGGCGTGCGGGAGACCGTGCAGGGGCTGCTCGACATGGCCCGGGGGCTGGGCCTCGCCAATGTCCTCACCGACGACACCGCCCGCCGCCGCAAGGTCGTCGCCCAGTGGGCGGAGCTGGTGGACGGGGCGCTGGGCTGAGGGGGACGCTCAGGCCCGTACCGCCGTGATCACCAGGCCGTTCCCGGCCTGAATCCGGAGCGACGCGCCGTCCCACACCACCGGCAGCGGGGTCGGTGTCGTGTCCACGGGCGAGCCGTCCTCGGGGCCCGACTCCGCGTCGTGGCCCCATTGGAGGGTCAGCGCCGCCTTGTCGCCGACCGTGGCGGGCATGCCGGACGCGGCCCACACGTTGTCCGTGTCCCGGCCGTCCACCCGGACCACCAGACCGCCGCCGTCCAGCTCGAACGAGCCCGTCTCGTCGTCCCCGTCCAGGCTCCAGCGGCGGCCGGTGAACTCGATCCGCCGGTATGCGTCGTTGACCTGGCCCGGCGGCTCGTACGAGAGATTCCACGCGCCGCTCACGAACGCCTGGACCGCCGCGCCGGTCACCGTAGGCCTGGGGGCGGAGCGGCCCGGCAGGCCGTCGGATTCCTTGTTCCTGCCGCAGGCCGCCAGGGCGACCGTGATGAGGCCGATGCCCCCGTATCTCAGCGCGTCCCGTCTTCGGACGGTCTTCCTCAACTGCCGCATCTCGTCGCGCATGCGCACCCCCGGCTTTCTCAGGTTCGGCCCGGTCTGTCACATTCCGGGAGCCAGAGTGTGGCGCAGGGGACGCCTTGGCGTCCGGGGAACGCCCGGATAGGGTCCGCAGCATGAGCAGCAGCACCACACCTCCCTTTCCCGACCGCGTCGAACTCACGGGTGAGGGGCTCGTGCTGCGCGACTGGACGGAACAGGACCTGGCCGCGATGCCGGAGTTGTTCGACCACCCCGACATCGCGCACTGGACGCCGATCGTCTCCCCCTTCGACGCCGGGGCCGCCCGCGACCGGCTGGTGAAGGCCCGGCAGCTGCGGGCGGACGGCACGGCCGTGCTGCTCGCCATCACGCTCGACGGCGGCGCCCCGCTCGGTGAGGTGATGCTGCGCCGCGCCCCCGAGGGCACCGAGATCGGTTACGCGGTCGGGCCCGCCCACCGCGGGCAGGGGCTCGCCGGGCGGGCGGTGCGGGTGATGGCCGCGTACGCCTTCGGGGAACTGGGCGTCGACCGGGTGATCCTGGAGCTGGAGCCGGAGAACGCCGCCAGCGTCGCCGTGGCCGCCGCCACCGGCTTCCGGCTGCTCGGCGTCCCGCTCATCGAGGGCGTCGAGAAGGGGCGTCCGTACGCCCTCCAGACCTGGGCGCTCGACCGGCCCTGACGGCAGGACCGCCCCACGCCGGCATGGACGCGAGGACGTTCATGAGCGTCGGCGCTCGACCGTCCCCGGCGGCGCGGCCCGCCCCACGCCGTCACCCGGTGTGTGACGGCGTGGACGCGAGGACGTTCATGAGCGCGGCCACCATCGTGGCGGGGTCGGCGTGGGGATAGTTGTGGCCGCCGGGCAGCAGCGTCAGCGAGAAGTCGGAGCCGGCGCAGGCCCGCCACTCGGGCAGTCGGCCGGGCGGCGTCACCTGGTCGTCCGTGCCGCCGAAGACGTGCAACGGGCCGGGCAGCGGTGCCGGTTCGTCGAGCGAGTAGCTCTCGGCGATCCGCAGATCGGTGCGTATGTAGCCCATGATCTGACGCACGAACGCCTTGTACGCGAGCAGTTCCTCCGGCATCCCGCCGTTGCGGATCAGCCAGTCCAGCAGCTCTTCGTCGGACGCCTCGTACATGGCCGTCGTGGGCGGGGTGTGCGGGGCCCGGAAGCCCGATACGACGGTGGCCACCGGGGCGGGCAGCCCCCGGTCCTCGATCCGGCGGCTCAGCTCGTAGACCAGGGCCCCGCCGAAGCTGTGCCCGAACAGCACGTACGGCATGCCGAATTCGGGAGTCAGGCCGGTCAGCAGCCTGTCGGCCAGCGTGCCGAAGTCCGCCGGCATCGGCTCGGCTTCCCGGGTGCCCCGGCCCGGCAGTTCGACCGGAGCCAGCTCGTAGCCCTGCGGGATGTGCTTGCGCCACCCCGCGAACGCCCCGGCCCCGGCCCCCGACTGCGGCACGCAGATCAACCGGGTACGCACGGTCCCGACGGCCATCCGGCCGACGATCCAGCGCTCGTTCTGCGGCCGTGTCGACACACTCATGCGGTCCACCTCTGCTTCACCGCCGACGGGGCCGGCGTTCTGTCGCGTTCTGTCCGGGCACGGTGCACAGCATTGTGGCAGCGCGGCGCCGGCCCCCTCCGGGCGAGGTCGAGGAGGGGGCCGGCGCGCCTGTGCTGTCGCGGCGCTCTCAGTTCCCCAGGTCCGCCAGCTCGCCGAACCCGTCGATCTCGCGGGGGCTGCGCGGGCCCGGTCCCACGTACCGCGCCGACGGGCGCACCAGGCGGCCCGTCCGCTTCTGCTCCAGGATGTGCGCCGACCAGCCCGCCGTACGGGCACACGTGAACATCGACGTGAACATGTGCGCGGGGACCTCGGCGAAGTCCAGCATGATCGCCGCCCAGAACTCCACGTTCGTCGCGAGGACCCGGTCCGGGCGCCGGGCGTGCAGCTCCTCCAGCGCCGCCTTCTCCAGCGCCTGCGCCACCTCGAACCTGGGCGCGCCCAGCTCCTCGGCGGTGCGGCGCAGGACCCGGGCGCGCGGGTCCTCGGCCCGGTAGACGCGGTGGCCGAAGCCCATCAGCCGCTCGCCCTTGTCCAGCGCCTTCTTCACGTAGGCCGTGGCGTCCCCGGTCCGCTCGATCTCCTCGATCATGCCGAGGACGCGGGAGGGGGCGCCGCCGTGCAGCGGGCCCGACATGGCGCCCACCGCGCCGGACAGCGCGGCGGCCACGTCGGCGCCGGTCGAGGCGATCACCCGGGCGGTGAACGTGGACGCGTTCATCCCGTGCTCGGCGGCGGACGTCCAGTACGCGTCCACGGCCTTGACGTGCCGGGGGTCGGGCTCGCCGCGCCAGCGGATCATGAACCGCTCCACGACGGACCCCGCCTTGTCGATCTCGCGCTGCGGGACCATCGGCCGGCCCTGCCCGCGCGCCGACTGCGCCACGTACGACAGGGCCATCACGGCGGCCCGCGCCAGGTTCTCGCGGGCGGTCTCCTCGTCGATGTCCAGCAGCGGCTTCAGCCCCCACACCGGGGCGAGCATGGCGAGCGCGGACTGCACGTCGACCCGGATGTCACCGGAGTGCACCGGGATCGGGAACGGCTCGGCGGGCGGCAGACCGGGCTTGAAGGCCCCGTCCACCAGCAGCCCCCACACGTTGCCGAAGGACACGTGGCCGACGAGATCCTCGATGTCGACGCCCCGGTACCGGAGCGAACCGCCCTCCTTGTCGGGTTCGGCGATTTCCGTCTCGAACGCGACGACTCCTTCGAGTCCGGGTACGAAGTCGGACATCAGGCGGCTCCCTCGGATCGACGGCTTGCGGGCGGGCCCGGAGGCCCACCCCCGATACTGGCGGGTTCCGACGGGCCCGGGAAGCGTGACATCCGGCACAGCCACCCCTTCCCCGTCCAACGGAGGGCGGACCTGCTTCGTGCCCGTCCGCTGCGGCAGGATGGGCCCGTGCCCACCGCAGACTCCTCCTCCTCCGATTCCACCACCGATCCGGCCGCGATGCGCGAGCAGTACCGTTCCGAGAGCTTCACCGAGGACGGCCTCGCCCCCGACCCGATGGACCAGTTCGCCCACTGGTTCCGGCAGGTCGCCGCCGGCGGGATGCTCCACGAGCCGAACGCCATGGTGGTGTCCACGGCGACCCCCGAGGGCCGCCCGTCCTCCCGCACGGTGCTGCTGAAGATGTACGACGCGCGCGGCTTTGTCTTCTTCACGAACTACGAGTCCCGCAAGGGCCGCGAGCTGGCCGCCAACCCGTACGTCTCGCTGCTCTTCCCCTGGCACCCGCTGGCCCGCCAGGTCATCGTCACCGGCACCGCCTCCCGCGTCGCCCGCGAGGAGACCGTCGCCTACTTCCGCACCCGCCCGCACGGCTCCCAGCTCGGCGCCTGGGCCAGCGACCAGTCGACGGTGATCGGCGGCCGCGACGAGCTGGTCCGGCGCTACGAGGACCTTGCCGCCCGCTACCCCGAGGGTGAGAAGGTCCCGGCGCCCCCGCACTGGGGCGGATTCCGGGTCGTCCCCGACACGATCGAATTCTGGCAGGGCCACGAGAACCGGCTCCACGACCGGCTGCGCTACGTCCGCGAGGGCGGCGGGGACGGAAAGTGGCGCGTCGAGCGGCTGTGCCCGTAACGCCTCACCGGCTCACTGCCCGGTGCAGCAGGCGGCCCTCCCGGGCTCGGAGTGCGCGGGGACCGCGTCCGGCAGCTCGACGGCCGGCGGAAGGGCCTCGGCCGCCTCCTCGTCGGTCTCGAAGCGGCACCCACCGAGGTGCCGCATCGTGACGGGGGTCGCGGCCAGCAGGAGCCGGGGCGCCAGGCATCCGGTGCGCAGCCCGCTGATCACCCGCTGGACCCGTATCCCGAACTGGGCGGACGCGGCGTCGTCGGGGGCCTGGGCGCACTCGTTCATCCACCGCTCGGCGCGCAGCAGCTCCGGCCCCACCTGGTCGGACGCGTCCTCGTCCACCAGCTTGTGGAAGGCGGTGTTGACCTTGTCCCACATGGTGGTCTCGGCGCCTGCGAGGTCGGGCACGAGCCGTTCGAAGAGGCGCATCTCGTCCATGTCCTCGCGGTGCATCAGCCAGCGGCCGGTGAGCGGGTAGTAGCTGCAGATGTTCGTTCCGTGCAGCCGCAGGCGCTGGGTCCGCTCGTACTCCCAGCGCTCCTGTTCCTGGGCGGCGAAGGTGTCGAGCAGCGGCGCGCCGGCCGCGGCCAGCGTCGTGCCGCTGACCGGGGCCGCCGCGTGGATGAGGTCGTGGAGCCCGATGGTGGCCTCGCGGGTCCGCCGCCTGGCCTCCTCAAGGGCGGGGAGGGCCGGTGAGGGCGGGGGAGCGTCTCGCAGCCACGCGGCGACCGAGGCGCGCTCCCGGATGCCGCGAAGGGTGCTGAGCGCCTTGCGCGGGTTGCGGGCCCCGAAGATCTCCAGGGTGATCGCCCGCAGGTGGGGGGCGTGGCGGACGACCTCGTCGAGCATGTCCAGGCACACCGAGACGATCGGGGCGTCGCCGTGGCTGTCGTCGTACTGGTAGCCGTGGCGGTGCAGGTCGATGCCGCCCCCGGCCACGTGGATCTCGGTGATGTGGTCCCACGGAAGGCGGTGGAAGTCGCTGGTGGGGGACGCCCCGCGGGCGATCTGGTAACTGAGTACATGGCCGATGTCCAGGCACATGCCGGCGCCCGTCTCGGTGACGAGGGTGTGGAAGAAGTCGAAGGCGTGCATCGCCCCGGTGACCATGGTCATCGGGGGGAATTCGGCGTTGAAGGGCACGCCCAGGTGCTCATGGATGTGACGGACGTTGTCGATGGCCACGGCGAGCGTGGCATCGGTGACCGGGAACGGCATGAAGTACGGATAGACGTGGCGTTCGCTCATCAGCCAGACACCGAGGTCCTCGGTGACCCAGGGGGCGTCGGCCAGTTCGACCAGCCGGCGCAGCTCCGCCAGGTCGCTCCCGGTCACGGCGTGCGGGTAGACCGGGTTGAGGTCGGTGCTGTGGACCAGGACCGTGTGGTCGGTGACGAGGTCCGGGATGCGCAGATGGCGCCGGCCCTCCGGGGCGCCGCGGCGCTGCTGGACCTCCTTGTAGTTGGCCGGGCCCTGATGCCGGGTGGCGGGTGCCGTGACCTCGAAGAAGTCGACGGTGCCGGTCTCCTCGCCGAGGTAGGTCCGGTGCAGGTCCGAGGGGTTCACACCCAGCCCGACGCCGTAGCGCGGCAATGAGGCGAAGTAGTCGGGGCCAAAGGGCATGGAAGTCACCATTCCGGTTTCGGGGCGGGGCGGTCGGGCGCGGTCAGGCGCGGTAGTCGGGGCGCCAGGCCATGGCCTGGCTGGGATACCAGTGGTGCTCGATGCAGTAGGGCGCGAAATCCATCAGGCGGGCGTAGAAGCGCTCGTAGTCGGCGCGCCGCAAGCCGTGCCGGTCGCACAACTGGTCGATGGTCAGGCTTCCGTTGGCCCGGTCGATGGCGCGCCCCAGCAGGGCATCGGTGTCCTTGAGGACGAGGACCGCCGACCGCAGGCGTCCCTGGTCGCGGGTGAGGCGGTGCAGGGCGAGCGGTGCGGAGGGCGAGTCGTCCCCGGGCCCCGCCGCGGTGTCGAAGGGGCCGAAGGCCGGGTGGAAGCGCGGATGCACATGGCGTGCCGAGCGGACGTCGGCGGCGATCTGGCGGCCGGTCCACTCCTTGGTCCCGGCGCTGTCGAAACCGTGCGGGAGGGCGGCCCGCTTACGGGCGTGGAGCTGCTGCAACCGGCCCGAGTACTCCAGCCGGCAGCGCCACAGCGCGGTGGCGTCGGACCGGACCTGGGCGGCCAGCCAGGTGTACAGGGCCTGTGCGTAGTCCGTCTCGGTCATCGCGTCGCCGAGCAGCCAGAGACTGTCCAGGACGATGCGGCCGGTCTCGGCGCCCTCGGAGACCAGATACCGGGTGGTGGTGGGGAACCAGCGCAGAACGGGCGCGGTGAGGCGGCCGTCCGGTACGGCGGCGATCGCGTCGGACAGGACGGTGTCCCCGTCGGGCATCAGCTCTTCGATACGGGCCCGGCACTCGCTCCAGGCGTCGCGCCAGGCCTCGTGGCTCATCGTCCGGACGAGCCCGAAGTAGTGCCGGTCGCGGATGTGGATGTCCAGGAGGAGCGACCAGAGCCGGCCGAGGGCCGTCTCGACCTCGGCCGCCCCGGTGCCGGTGCCCTCGCGGTGATCCGTGATCGCGGTACCGGGCCCGAGGGGCGCGTCGTCCAGGACGAAGCTCTGGCCGTCGTCCAGAGGGATCAGGTGGGTGCCGTCCGGCAGGCCGGCCGTCAGGTTCCGGTCCCGGAACAGCGCTTCGTTGTGCGGGAACCAGGGCGCGTCGACGGCCGAGACGCCGCGGCGCTGCCCCTCGTTGATCCCGAGCGGCACCATCGCCTGCGGCCGCAGGATCCCGGCGGCCTCCAGCCAGGTGCCCGGCGACATCTGATTGCGCAGGTTCTCGTAGTTCAGGCTGCAGTTGAGCGGCAGCAGCGCCAGCCGGATCGGCCCTTCGGCGCTCAGCCGCTCGAATGTGCCGAAATCCTCCAGCGTGTCCGCGCCGTGCAGGATTCGGTTCTTTCCGTCACTGATCAGCAGCGACTGCTGCGCAATTCCCTCGATCGAATCGGGTGCGGATATCGAGGTGATGCGCAGCCCCGCCAGGGAGACGGACTCGTCCGCCTTCAGCTCGATCACATTCCGAAACCCGTGCTCGGCAAGCTCGTCAGCCATCGGGTATGCGCTTCGACGGTCTCGCGCGGGAATGACGACAGGGATATTCCTGTCGAAATGAAGCAGCGTGGGGGGATGGAAGTGGTCGCAATGGGAATGGGTGATGACGATGGCGTCGACATCGCTCAGCAGCCCGCTCGCGAGCCGGTTCCTGCCACGCGGACTCCACAGGTTCCCGAAGTAGTCCAGTGCGGGATCGACGGCCAGCCGCCCCGCCGCGGTCTCGAAGACGAAGCAGGTGTGCTGAACCCGGGTGATCTGCATGGCCAGTGATTCTCACGCACCTTCTCCATCGGGGACAGTCCCCGAAAACGGGGACAGCGGGAATTGCCCCGAGCCATTGACCCGGCTTCCGGACGGGTGGTCCCATGTGGCTCGCCGATCGCCGATCGGTGAGCAAAAATGCCACCCCTGTGGGTGGCCCTATTCAGGGAGAATTCAATGGAGCAGGCGCCCAAGGCAGTCGACACGGACAACTCCGAGATCCTCGTCGAGGAGATCGAGCACTTCGAGACCGAGATGGACTTCAAGCCGGCGAACTCCCGCTGCCAGTAACCGCCGGTCGGCCCGGAGCCCGCTGCCACGGCCCTGAGCCGGGCGGAGCAGCGGGCCCTCGGCTCCCCGCACCCCTCACCCCCAGGGACGACTTGTGAAGCAGCACGATGTGGTCGGGTACGCGCCGGGCGTCCTGGTGACCGCCGACGGCGAGCGGCTGACGTTCGAGGCCCGGCATCTGCGTCTGCGCGCACACATCTCCGACCGGCGCACCCGCACGTGCCTGCTGGACATGGCCGAGCGACCGGTGCCGCGCGACGACGTCGCCGTCACCACCCTGGCGTTCCTGCTGCGGCACGGTCTCGTGACGACCGCCGCCCACCCGCCGCACCTCCAGGGCCTTCGCGCGCACGCGGAGGCGTCGATGCCGCTGAACCAGGGCCTCGCGTATACGCCGCAGGACCTCGCGGAGTACGTACGGCGGGCCCGCCTGGCCCGGTTCCTGCCCGGTACGGCGTCCGGGACGAGCGATCTGCCCCTGGCGCTGAGGCGCCGCCCGAGTTTCGCCCCGTTCGACGGCCCCCGGGCCGCACCGGTGGACGAGGCCGCGGTCCTCGCGGTCATGCGGACGCTCCACGACCCCGAGACCCGGCTGTACCCGTCGGCCGGCGCCCTGTACCCCGTACGTCTGATCGCCGAACAGGCGGAGCCCGACCGCTCCTCGTTCACCCGGTTCGACCCCTCGTCCGGGACCTTCCGGACACGGAGCCGGGCCCGGAGCACCGAGGAGCGGGACGCCCTCAAGCTCGACCCGACCCTCTCCGCGGTCCCCACCCGCTTCTGGCTGGTCGCCGACCTGCGGGACGTCACGGCGAAGTACGGGCCACGCGGCTACCGGTACGCGCTCATCGAGGGCGGGCACACCGGTCAGGCCCTCATCCAGGTGCTCCAGCACGCGGGCATCGACGCCCGCCCGTTCGGCGGATTCGACGACGCCGAGGTCACCCGGCATCTGGGCCTGCCCGAGGGATGGGCACCGGTCTGCGCCGTGGGGGCGATACCCCGCCCCGGCACGGCGGACTTCCTCGAAGCGGAGGAACTGCGTTCCATCCTGGTCAACGGGACGCCCCTCTACTACGCCACCGCTTTCGGGGCGAAGGTGAAGGGAAACGTGCGCGAGTGCGGTTTCGGCTTCGACACCACCGCCGACGCGGCCCGGTTGCGCGCCCGGGGCGAGCTGGCCGAACGACTCGCCCTGGTCCGCTCCCGCGACGTACTGGGCAACAGCAACGGCATGGCCGCCCACACCCGGTTCGACGCCGCCGCCGAGGCCGCCGTCCTGGAGCTCTACGAGCGGCACTGCTACATGCGCACCTGGTTCACGGCGGTGTCCCCGGCACGGCTGACCCTGCCGGACACCCCGCTGGCCCGTTCCGTGCGCAGCCTGTGCCGCGCGGCGGGCGTACGGCTGACGCTGGTGGACATCGCCGACCCCGCCTACGGGGTCGCCGCGGTGATGGTGGTCGTCCACAGCGACGCCCATGGCGGCGTGGTCACTTCGTCCGGCGCCGGCACGGAGGAGCCCGTGGCCGCCGAACGCGCGCTGCGAGAGATCGCCAAGGCCCTGTTCTACCGGCGTGTGCTGCTCAAGGCACCGGTGTTCGCCCCGGCCGACCCGCTGTCCGCGCCGGTCACCGAACCCTGGGAGCACGAGGCGTACTTCGCGCACGAGGACGTCCCCGTCGGTCTGACCCGGTTCCTGACGGACGGAGCCGGACCGCGGGACCTGGCCGCCGCCTCCGCCCCGCTCGCCGGCCTGAACCGGGCGGTCACGGTGCGGGACCTGTCGGAGCAGGGCCCCGACGAGGCCGCGTGGAAGATCGCCCGCGCCACCTCCGAGGAGTTGCTGACCGTCGACTTCGGCAGCCCCTCCCTCGCGTTCCGCGAACGGATCAGGACAACGCTCGGCGACGGGATCGACATCGACGCCCGCTGGCCCCACCCCCTCGGATAACCTCACAGCCGCCCCGCCCGACGGCTCGAAATCCCCACCGTTCCCGGATCAATAGGACCCCCCGGATGACGCAAGCCCGTGCCCGAACCCTGCTCCGCGACCGCCGCTACCGCACGTTCTGGCTCGGCCAGGTCACCAGCACGCTGGGCAACCAGCTGACCATCGTCGTGCTCCCGGCGCTGGTGGTGCCCAGCAGGGGACCGGGCATGTTCGGACTGCTGCTCGCCGTCGAGTCCGTGGTCATGGGGGTACTGCTCCTCGTCGGGGGGGTCGTCGCCGACCGCTACTCCCGCAGTGTCGTCATGGCGATATCCGACGTCTTCCGCCTCGTCGGAGTCGGCGGATTCCTGCTCTTCGCCTCCCGGGGCCCGCTGCTCCCGCTGCTCCTCGCCGCGGCGCTGACCGGCGCCGGCGCGGCCCTGTACGAGCCCGCTCACCGCGCCGCGCTGGCCCAGGTGGTCGAAGAGGACCTGCGGCAGCAGGCCAACGCCTTCGACAGCGCCACCAAGCGGGTGGGCGGGCTGGTCGGGTCGCTGCTGGCCGGCCTGCTCCTCGCGAACATCTCACCGCCGCGCACGCTCCTGGTCGACCTGGCGACGATCGCGATCAGCCTGGTGACGCTGGTGTGGCTGCGGCTGCCCCGCGTACAACCCGCTCCGGAGGAGGAGCAGGAGGAGCAGGGGCTCGCCGCGGTGTTCGCCGAGGCGAAGGCCGGGCTGGCGGAGGTCCGGCGCCGTCCGTGGGTGTCGGCGGTGATGCTGCAAGGCACGGCCCAGGTGTTCTTCCTCTTCGGCCCCAACTACGTCCTGGTGCCGATGGTCAGTCAGCAGCGGTACGGAATCGAGGCGTTCGGCTGGGTGAGCGCGGCCACGTTCGTCGGCTCGGTGCTCGGCTCCATGGCCGGTTCCAAGGTCACCTCCAAGCGCCCCGGCCTGTGGGCCATGAACGCGCTGACGCCGTGTCTGCTGACGCCGGTATGCCTGATGGTCGATGTCCCGCTGTGGCTGTTCTGCGCGGCCATGGCGGTCGGCTCGGTCGGCGTCGGCTGCTTCATGGTCCTCTGGTACACCGCGTTGCAGAACGAGTTCCCCGAAGAGGTCCAGGGCCGCGTCTTCGCCCTGGAGGCCCTGGCGAGCTTCGGTCTGCAGCCCATCGCGCTGGCGACCGCGCCCGCGCTGGTCGCCCTGATGGGCATCACACCGTTCGCGGTCCTGGCCGTGATCGTCCTGCTGATATCCACCTATGCTGTGCTCATCGTGCCCGGGACCGTACGCCTCGCCTCGCCGCCGAAGCCGAGTTCGGGGCCGAAGCCGGAGCCGAAGCCGGAACCGAAGGCGCCTGGGCGGGAGCCCGAGGAGGCACTTGAGCAGGAGCGCGAGCGGGAGACCGCGGACCGCCTCGACCAGCGGTCCGGGAACGTGACTTCGTGAGGAGTGGTTCAGGCTCATGGCTCAGCTCCGCTGTACCGGCATCGCCCACGCATTCGGCGGCCTCACCGTTCTGGACGGCGCGGATCTGTCGATCGCGTCCGGCGACCGCGTAGGCATCGTCGCCCCGAACGGCACCGGCAAGTCGACCCTGTTACGGATAGCCGCCGGCGACGTGCCGCCGGACGGCGGCACCGTGGTCCGGGCCCCGGTGACCGCCACCGTCGTCCGGCTCGCACAGGAACGGGACGCCCGCGACGGCGAGCCGGTGGGCGACTACCTCGCCCGCCGTACCGGCGTCGCACGGGCGCAGCGCGAACTGGACGCCGCCACCCGGCTGCTGGAGGAGCAGTCGCCCGGCGCGGAGGACGCGTACGCCGACGCGTGGGACACCTGGCTCGCGCTGGGCGGCGCCGACCTCCCCGAACGCGCCGTGGACGTGGCCGCGGACCTGGGGCTGCGGCTCGACGCCGGATACACCTCGGAGCTGTCCGGCGGCCAGTACGCCCGGCTGGCGCTCGCCGCGGTGCTGCTGGCGCAGCCGGACATCCTCCTCCTGGACGAGCCGACCAACGACCTGGACGACGACGGTCTGTCCCGGCTGGAACACCACGTCCGCCACAGCAGGGCCGGCATCGCGCTGATCAGCCACGACCGGGCCTTCCTCGCGGCGACCGTCGACCGGATCGTGGAACTGGACGAGTTCACCCGCCGCACCAGTGAGTACGGGGGCGGCTGGGACAGCTTCGTCACCGAGCGCGCCGCCGCGCGGCAGCGTGCGATCGACGGCTACGCGGCCTACGAGACCACCCGGGAGCAGCTGACCGGCGCGGCCCGCACGCACCGGGAGTGGGCCCGGCAGGGCGCCGCCCGCGCCGTCAACCCGCGACGGCAGCCCGACGGGGACAAGTTCCGCAAGGCCTCGCGGCTCGCCGGCGCACAGAACACCGGCGCCGCCGCGGCGAGGGCCGAGCGCGCCGTGCACCGGCTCGATGCCGCCGCTCCCGAACAGGTGCGGGAAGCCTGGCAGTTGCGGTTCACCATCGCCGAGGCCGGCACCCCGTCCGGGACCGCGCTCGCGCTGCACGGGGCGGTCGTGCGGCGCGGACCGTGCCGGCTCGGGCCCCTCGACCTGGACATCGGCTTCGGTGAACGGGTGCGGATCACCGGCCCCAACGGCAGCGGCAAGACGACGCTGCTGAGCGCTCTGCTCGGCCGGCTGCCGCTGGCCGAGGGCACACAGCGGACCGGCGCCGCCGTACGGCTGGGCGAAGTGGACCAGACGCGGGCCCTGCTCGACTCGGAACGGTCCACGGCCGAGATCGTCGGCGAGGCAGCCGACCTGGACGCCACGGAGACCCGCACACTTCTGGCCAAATTCCGGCTCGGCAAGGACCTGGCGCTACGGGCCGCCGTCTCGCTGTCGCCGGGGGAGCGCACCCGCGCCGGCCTCGCACTGCTCCAGGCGCGGGGGACCAACTGCCTCGTCCTGGACGAGCCCACCAACCACCTGGACATCGAAGCGGTGGAACAACTGGAACAGGCCCTCGCCTCGTACAACGGCACGCTGCTGCTGGTGACGCACGACCGGCGCCTGGCCGACGCCGTGCGCGTCGACCGGACACTCGACGTCACCGGCCTTCAGCAGCCCTGAACCGCTGCCGCGCCGACGGCCGGGGCCATGGCCAGCCGGACCATGTCCGCCTTGTTGCCGACACCCCACTTCGAACGGATTCGCTTCACATGGGTGTCGACCGTGTGCCGGCTGATGCCCAGCCGGCGGGCCGTCTGCGCATGGGTGAATCCACCGGCGATGAGATCCAGCACCTGCCGCTCCCTCGGGGAGAGCGGCCCCGGGCCCGGCGGCGGAGGCTGCGGGTCACCGGAGGGGCGGACCCTTCCCGCCGCGCCGAGCACGGCCCTGACGAAGGCCTCCGGAGTCAGCTGGTCCGGCAGGCACTCGTCTACGCCGGGCGCCACGACGTGGGTGGGTGACATCAGCAGGGTGCGCGCGCCCGGCGGCGTGCCTTCCGCCGGCACATGGTCGGTCACCAGCACGTCGTAGGTCTGAGCGGCGTCGGGCCCGGTCCCGTCGCCCGTACCGGCCGCCTCCAGGACGCTGACGTGCATGGCGGGAATATCGGCCAGCGTGCGTTCCATGGCCCATGCGATCAGTGGGTGTCCATGCCGAATCCCTACTCGATACGTCAATGTGCACTCCTCTGTTCCGCGTGGCCCGGCCGCGCCGGACGCACTTGGACGATGTACGCCTGCCCATCATCCGGATCCGGCCATTGCGTCAACAGGCCAAAGGAGTTGACTTGCAGGAACAGGCCAACGGGCCCCGCGGGCCCGGACACGCGGAAACCCGCAGGCTCTGGTCCCTCCTTGCGGAGGAGCCGGCCGGATCTACCGGCGAGCCTGCGGGTCGGTGACTGCTTGGGTTTCGGCAGACAGTCCGCCGAGGTGCACGTTGTGCGACGACGGGCTGTCAGCCCGCAGCCACCTCACGAATCCGATAAGACTGCACTTTTCGGATCACCTCCTTTCAGCGTGTACACACAGCTTAGGAACCGCCCGCGCGCCCCCACAACCGATTTATCGGAGGGATCGATTTCGGGGAAGTCGCTGTGTGCTGGGTCACGTTCGAGTTCAATGGTCTGACGTGCGGCAATGGCGGACACGTCCTGCAGGGGGTCCGGGATGAGCGCTTCCACGAGCAGGGGGACGACCGACGACGCGCTCGGCCCCGAGCCGGTTCCGGGGGCGGAGCTGCTGGCGGCCCTCCTCGACGGGATGGACGCGGCGCTCTGCGCGTTCGACGCGGAGGGCACCGTCACCCACTGGAACCGCGAGGCGGAGCGCATCCTCGGCTGGTCCGCCGAGGAGGCCGTGGGGCGGCCCGGATTCGCCGGCTGGGCCGTGCGCCGGGCCGACGCGGACGAGGTGCGGGGCCGGCTCATGGCCGTCATGGACGCGCCGGGCCGGCAGGTCCACGAGTTCGCGCTGCTGCGCAAGGACGGCGGCCGGGTCCTCGTCCGCACCCAGTCCGCCGGGGTGCGGGGCGCGGACGGCGGACCGGCCGGGGTGTACTGCGCGTTCAGCGAGGTCCACGCCCAGATCGACCTGGAGCGGGCCATCGCCCTCAGCGAGGCGCTGTTCGAGGACGCCTCCTGGGGTGTGGTCCTGGTCGACGTGGACCTGCGCCCCACCGTCGTCAACGCGTACGCGGCCCGTGTCCTGGGCGGCGGCCGCACGACGCTGCTGGGGCGCCCGCTCGGCGAGCTGATCGCCCAGGGGGTGGAGGAGCTGGAGGGCGCGCTCCAGCACGTGCTGGCCGAGGGCGCGCCGCCCGCCCCCGCCGAGCTGTGGGTGACGCTGCGGGGCGGCGAGGGCTCACGCCGGCGCTGCTGGCGCAGCGGTTTCCTGCGGCTCGCCTCGCCGCTCACCGAGGAGCCGGTGCCGCTGGGGGCCGGCTGGGTCTTCCAGGACGTGACGGCGGTGAAGCTCGCGGCCCAGGAGGCGGACCGGGTGCGCTTCCGCTCCAACCAGCTGCACCGCGCCTCGCGGTCGGCCGCCGAGTGCGAGGACCCCATGGAGGCGGCGACGACCTCCCTCGACTACGCGCTGGCCGGGTTCGCCGACCACGCGCTGATCGACCTGGTGGCGGGGGAGCGGCTGGTACGGGCCGCCGCCACCCCGGCCGACGCGCCGGGACCCTGCCTGCCGGTGGCCGGCGGCGGCATCCCGCTGCGGTACGCGCCGGGCCACCCGGCCCTCCGGGCGGTGGACCGTACGGGCTCGGTGCGGGCGTCGGCGGGGGCCGCGCGTACGGACGGGGAGTGGGCGAAGCAGCGGCAGTGGCCCGCCGACGCGGTGCACGCGCTGTGCGCGGTGCTGCGCAGCCGGGGCCGGACCCTGGGCGTGGTCACCTTCCTGCGCTCCGCCCACCGGGCCGCCTTCGAGCGGCCGGACGCGGTGTACGCGGAGAGCGTCGCGGACCGGGTGGCCGCCTCGGTGGACCTGCACCGGGCGACCGGCCCGTCCGGCGGCTGAGGAGGCGACCGCCGCGCGGGCGGCCCGCGGCTCAGTGCCGGTAGAAGATCCGGTCCGCGTACTGCGCCATCACGCGCCCGTTCCACTCGTGCCCGCCGTCCACGTTCCCCGAGCGCAGCAGCGGCGGCTCCACGCCCCGCTCCAGCAGCCCTTCCGCGGCCGCCGCCATCATGCCCTGCATGATCGCGCTGGTGACCACGGTGGACGCCGGGGCGAACGGCGCCTCGATGCCGTCCACCTCCAGCTCCGCGTCGCCGACCGCGATCTTGCTGTCGAGGACGATGTCGCAGTGGTCCCGCAGGAAGCCGCCCGAGCTGTGCCGGGACCGGGTCTCGGTGGCGTACGCGACCGAGGTGACGCCGATGACCTTCAGGCCGAGCGCCCGCGCGTTCATCGCCATCTCGACGGGAAGGGCGTTGCGCCCGGAGAGCGAGATGATCACGAGGACGTCGCCCGCCTTCGCGGGGCTGGAGTCCAGGACCGCGCCCGCGAGGCCGTCCACGCGTTCCAGCGCGGAGCCCAGGGTCGCCGGCATGACGTCGACACCGAGGGCGCCGGGGACGGCCATCAGGTTCATCAGGGCGAGCCCGCCCGCACGGTAGACGACGTCCTGGGCGGCGAGCGAGGAGTGCCCGGCGCCGAAGGCGAAGAGCCGGCCGCCCGCGGCGACGGTGTCCGCGATGGCGGCGCCGGCGGCGGCGATGCTCTCGGCCTCCTCGTCGCGCACCCTCCCCAGCAGGCCGATCGCTGCGTCGAAGAACTGACCGGCGAGCTTGCTTTCGCTCATCGAGGAGGACCTTTCCGGCGGGGTGAGATGTCCATGGGGCGTCCGTACCGCCGATCACGTTGCGGTCTGGACCAGTGACATGTCAATACCGCAGCGTGCTGGGGACGACCGGCGAGGCACGGTTACCCGCGCGATGCGTCAGAATTGGTGGAGGGCCAGCGCACGACTGCATCTGAGGGGCACGAATGTCCGGACTGATCGACACAACGGAGATGTATCTCCGCACCATCCTCGAACTCGAAGAGGAAGGTGTGGTCCCCATGCGCGCCCGGATCGCGGAACGGCTGGACCAGAGCGGTCCCACCGTCAGCCAGACCGTGGCGCGGATGGAGCGCGACGGCCTGGTGCAGGTCGCGGGTGACCGGCATCTGGAGCTGACGGAGGAGGGCCGCCGGCTGGCGACCCGCGTCATGCGCAAGCACCGGCTGGCCGAGTGCCTGCTGGTCGATGTGATCGGCCTGGAGTGGGAGCAGGTCCACGCGGAGGCATGTCGCTGGGAACACGTGATGAGCGAGGCGGTGGAGCGGCGGGTGCTGGAGCTGCTGCGCCACCCGACGGAGTCGCCGTACGGGAACCCGATCCCGGGCCTTGAGGAGCTGGGCGAGAAGGCCGAGGCCGACCCGTTCCTCGACGAGGGCATGGTGAGCCTGTCCGAGCTCGACCCGGGGAGCGAGGGCAAGACGGTGGTGGTCCGCCGGATCGGTGAGCCGATCCAGACGGACGCCCAGCTGATGTACACGCTGCGGCGGGCGGGCGTGCAGCCCGGTTCGGTGGTCAGCGTGACGCAGTCGCCCGGCGGTGTGCTGGTCGGCAGCAGCGGCGAGGCGGCGGAACTGGACACGGAGATCGCCTCGCACGTCTTCGTGGCCAAGCGTTAGGGCCTGTCCGGCGGATCTTCGTGGATCAGCCCGCACCAGGCGTCGTGGGCCCGCGAAGATCCGCCGGACAGTCCCTAGGAACCACGGGGTTCCGGGGAGACCGGGCACCGGCGGCCGTGGCCGCCGATGCCCGGTTTTTCTTTTTCCGTCCGGAACCGCAGCGCGTAGGCGCCCCGCGTGCCAGGCTGTGGTGGAGGGGTAGCTGAGAGTGTCGGCTGCCGGGCCGCGGCCGGGGAGGGGAGCCTGAATGCACCCGTCGTACGAGCGGTCCCGGCCTGCGGTGGAGGCGCCCCGGAAGCGGCCGGCCCGGGAAACGGATGGCCCCGGCGCCGCAAGGCGCCGGGGCCTGTCCTCCCCTGTGTCCGACCTGGAGCCCCGAGCTCTCAAGGTCGGTCCCGTGGGCCCTCATCCCCGAGTGGCCCGCCTCCCGCATGAGGTCTCCCCGCAGCTGCGGCCGTCAATCCTGGGAAGCAGTCACTCGAACGAGCGGTGTTGGTCGGCAGATCCCGGTTTTCGAATAAGAGTTCGATAGTCTGGCCGAGACGACCACCCGGTGACCGAGGGGACAGAAGGGGGTGCCTGAAACTATGGCGCGGCGCATCGATGTGACCGGAACCGACGGCGTACGCCTCGCGGCCTGGGAGTTCGCCGACCCGCCCGAGGAGAGCCCGGCCGGTGACCGGGCCCCCGGCGTCTTAATGCTGCACGGCCTGATGGGCCGCGCCTCGCACTGGGCGGCCGGCACCCGCTGGCTCGCCGAGCGCCACCGCCCGGTCGGCCTCGACCAGCGCGGCCACGGCGCCAGCGGGAAGCCGGCCGACGGCCCGTACACCCGGGACGCCTACGTGGGCGACGCCGAGGCGGCGGTCGAACAGCTGGGCCTCGCCCCGGTCACCCTCATCGGGCACTCCATGGGCGCCCTCACCGCCTGGCAGCTCGCCGCCAAGCGCCCCGACCTGGTCCGCGCGCTGGTCATCTGCGACATGCGGGCCTCCGCGCTCGGCGCGGCCTCGCAGCGCGAGTGGGCCGACTGGTTCGACACCTGGCCGCTGCCGTTCGCCTCGCTCGACGCCGTACGGCAGTGGTTCGGTGAGGACGACCCCTGGGTGGAGCGCCCCAACCCGTCGCGCGGCGAGTTCTACGCCCAGGTGATGACCGAGCACGCCGACGGGTGGCGGCCCGTCTTCTCCCGCCGGCAGATGCTCGAATCCCGCGCCACCTGGGTGTTCGACGCGCACTGGGAGGAGCTGGCCCAGGTCAGGTGCCCGACGCTGGTGCTGCGCGGCCTGGACGGCGAGCTGGGCCGGGCGGAGGCGCAGGAGATGGTCCGGGTCCTGCCGCGCGGGCAGTACGCCGAGGTGGCCGACGCCGGCCATCTCATCCACTTCGACCGGCCCGATGAGTGGCGCGCCGCGGTCGAGCCCTTCCTGGAGCAGTTGGCCGAGGACGCGAAGGGCGACCGGGAGCCGGTCTCTCCGTAGGCCCCCGGTTCCGCCCTCAGCCCTTGCTGACCGCCCCCAGGATCTCCGGCAGCCGCTCGGCCATGCGCGGGGCCGCCAGCCGCAGCCCGCCCCAGGCGATCAGTGCCCCGTACACGGCCCCCACCGGCACCACGAGCCACAGCAGGTCCTCGGAGCCCGAGACGTGCAGGCCGATCGTCAGGGCGATCACCGGGGCGCTCAGCAGCGCCGCCGACACCATGCCGCCGAGGATCGAGATCCAGGCCAGCCCGGCCTGCCCCGGCGCCACGTTCTTGAACGCGCCCTCCTGCGGGACCGAGTACGGGTAGTTCACCGAGGCCACCGCTCCCGTCGCCAGCATCGCGCCCAGCAGCGCGAGCGACAGGCCCATGACCCCCGGCAGCCGCACCCAGTCCTTCAGCAGCGCCGACGTCACCACCGACACGAGCACCGTGTACGGCAGGGTGATCAGCAGCAGCGCGAGCGCCCGCGCCCGCAGTTCGAGGTACGCGTCCCGGGGGGACGAAATCGTCAGGGCCACCATCCAGAACGCGGAGGTGTCCTGTCCGAACTGGTTGTACATCTGGATGCCGAGCATCCCGGCGCAGAAGCACGCGAAGTACACCGAGCCCGTGCCCTGCACCGCGTTGAGCACCGGCACGATCAGCCCGACGGCCAGCGCGGTCACCCACGCGGCCTTGGTCTTCGGGTCCCGTGCCACGTACCGCAGGGTCCGCTGCATCACCGTGCCGGTGCGCCCCTCGGGGAACAGCGCCCACAGGCCTTCGCCGCCCCGGCCGGACTTCTTGCGCTCCGGGTCGGCGGCGGCGACCGTCGAGCCGTCCGGCGCGGTCATCAGCTTCGTCAGGGTGCGCTGCCACAGCCACAGCAGCAGGACGAGCGCGGCGACGGTGAGCAGCAACTGCACGACGGCCCGCCCGTACGCCCCCTGGGATGCGGAGTGCACGGATCCGATCGCCGACGCGGGCGGCAGCCAGCGCACCACGTCCGCCGTCGGGTCGAGCGAGGAGAGGCCGCCCGCCCGGCCGAGGCGTTGCACGCCGAAGTTCACGACCTGGATGCCCACCGCGATGACCAGCCCGCTGAGCACCGCCAGGTCGCGGCCCTTGCGGGAGGTGAGGAGGCGGGAGTTGGCGGTGGTGACACAGCGGGCCAGGGCCACGCAGACGAGCAGGGCCAGCGGGGTGGCCAGGACGGCGAAGACCACCGCGCCCGCCCCGTGGGCCACGGCGGCCACCGAGCCGGCCGCCAGGCACACCGTGAACAGCGGCCCGATGCCGATCAGCGAGGACACCAGCAGCGCGACGATCAGCGGCCGGGGCCGCAGCGGCAGCATGACGAGCCGGGTCGGGTCCAGGGTCTCGTCACCGGCGCCGAGGAACAGCGGCATCACGGCCCAGCCGAGCGCCAGGATCGCGATGAGCAGCACGGTCACGGAGCTCGCGTGGGCGTTGCCGCGCAGCAGGACGAGCCCGAGCACCTGGCCCAGCGCGATCAGCACGGCACCGACGACCGAGGCGATGTAGGCGGCCCGGCGCCCGGCGGACTGGCGCAGCCCGTTGCGCAGGAGGGTCAGCTTGAGCCGGGCGAAGACGGGGACCAGTCCCGTACCGCGGTCCGTGGCGCGCGGACGGGGGCCGGTGCCGGCCGGGGCGTCGAGCACGCTCATCGGGCGCCGCCCAGCCAGTCGAGGGTCTCGCCGGTGTCGCGGTCGCCGGCGCCGACCAGCTCCAGGAAGGCGTTCTGGAGGGAGGGCGCGTCGCCGCGCACCTCGGCCAGGGTGCCCCGGGCCCGGATCGTTCCGGCCGCCATGACGGCCACCCAGTCGCAGAGCGACTCGACCAGTTCCATCACATGGCTGGAGAAGACCACGGTCGCGCCGGAGCCGGTGTAGCGCTCCAGGACCTGGCGGATGGTCTGCGCGGAGACGGGGTCGACGCCCTCGAACGGCTCGTCCAGGAAGAGGACTTCGGGGTTGTGCAGCAGCGCGGCCGCGAGCCCGATCTTCTTCCGCATGCCCGTCGAGTAGTCGATGACCAGCTTGTGCTGGGAGCCCGCCAGGTCCAGCACGTCCAGCAGCTGGGTGGCGCGGCTGTCGACCTCGTGGCCCGGGAGCCCGCGCAACCGCCCGGTGTACGCGAGGAGTTCGCGGCCGGAGAGGCGTTCGAAGAGGCGCAGGCCCTCGGGCAGGACGCCGATCCGGGACTTCACCTCGACCGGATCGCGCCAGACGTCGCGTCCGCCGATCTCGATCCTGCCCTGGTCCGGGCGGAGCAGGCCGGTGACCATGGAGAGCGTGGTGGTCTTGCCCGCCCCGTTGGGGCCGACCAGTCCGATGAACTTGCCGGCCGGCAGCTCCAGGTCGATCCCGGCGACGGCCGTCTGTTCGCCGAATCGTTTCCACAGCCCCTCGACGCGCACCGCGGGCGGTGCCGCCCGCGGTGCGCCGGGCCCGGCGGTCCGGTCCGTTACGTCGTGTTGTGCCTGGTCTGGCATGTGCACGCCTTTCGAAGTCCCCGTACGTACGTGGGGGCCACCCTACGAAAGGCTCTCCCGGACGTCCGCCGCCGCCCGTCCGCAGGCGTAGGCCAGCGGGCTGATCAGCTCCTCCACCTCGGGCAGCCAGCGGTTGGCGGTCGTGGGCGAGCGGGCCCACTGCACCGCTCCCGCGCCGCCGACCCGGGTGGGCGGCGCCGTGACGTAGCCGCCCTCGCCGACCCCGCGCAGGCCGATCGCCGCCGCGTTCCACCCGGCCCGGCGCACCAGGTCCTCCACCTTGGCGGCGGCGCCGGGCAGGACGAAGAACTGCATGCGGCGGTCGGGGGTGCGGGTGACGGGCCCGAGCGGCAGGCTCATCCGCTCCATCCGGGCGAGCGCCAGGAACCCGGCCGACTCCGGCACGTCGACCGCGTCGAACGCCCGCCCGGCCGGCAGCAGGACGGCCGCGCCCGGGTGCCGCGTCCACATCCGGCGGGCCGCCGCGCCGCTGCCGGTGGCGCCCTTCGCCCAGTCGGCGCGGGCCGGGTGCGCGCCGGGCGCGGCACAGCCGGCCTCGCCGCACGAGCACCGCCGGGCGCCGTCGACCGTCTCCAGCCAGGTGCCGGGGCACACGTCCCAGTGCCGTTCCTCCGTGTACCGCACGGCGGCGTCGAGCAGTTGCTCGACGCGCTGCCGGGGGACCTGTGCGGTTTCCATGACTCCGATGGGCTCTTCCACGTTCAGCTCAACTACGGGCTTCACGAAGAGTTACGGGCGCGCCGGGCGCGGACGCGGGCGCCCGCAACCGCATGCGGGGCGCACGGATGCATGGGCGGGGGCGCGTGGGAGAAGTCCGGGCCGGGGGTGGGTAACTGCTTACGGGACATTCGGACGACCGGGTTCGCGCGGCATTTTAGGCGGTTGTCGCGGCGAATTGGGGTGAGTCGCGATGAAAGTGACCAACACGATGAATCGGCGCATTTCTCAGGCATATGTCGGGCAGTGATCGCATCACCGATCACTGCGGCCTCAGGGGGACACACATGGCAGCCAGGCCTCTCGTCGCACGCCAGCCGAACGAACGGCTCCAGGCGCTCATCCAGGAAGCCGGATGCTCCAACGCGGGCCTGGCCCGCCGCGTCAACATGGTCGGGACCGAGCGCGGTCTCGACCTCCGCTACGACAAGACCTCCGTGGCCCGCTGGCTGCGCGGCCAGCAGCCGCGCGGCCGGGCGCCGGGCATCATCGCCGAGGCGCTGGGCCGCAAGCTGGGCCGTACGGTCACGATCGACGAGATCGGCATGGCCAACGGGAAGAACCTGGCCTCGGGCGTCGGCCTCCAGTTCGCCCCGACGGTCATCGGGGCCATCGAGCAGGTCTGCGAGCTGTGGCGCAGCGACGTCGGCCGCCGCGACTTCCTGTCCGGCTCGACGGTCGCCTCGTCCGCGCTGGTGGAGCCCAGCCGCGACTGGCTGATCACGGGCGCGGACCCACAGGTCGCGCGGGCGTCAGGGTCCCGGGTCGGGATGTCGGACGTGGAGGCGGTACGGGCGACGACGTCCGCGCTGGTCGACCTCGACCACCGCTTCGGCAGCGGCCATGTGCGCCCGGTCCTGGTGCACTACCTCAACAGCGTGGTCTCCGGGCTGGTTTCGGGCGCGTACCGCGAATCGACGGGCCGCCAGCTGTTCGCGGCGGTCGCCCGGCTCACCGAACTCGCCGGATACATGGCGGTCGACACGGGCCAGCCGGGTCTGGCCCAGCGCTACTACATCCAGGCCCTGCGCCTCGCCCAGGCGGCCGGCGACCGCGCCTACGGCGGCTATGTGCTGGCCGCCTCGATGAGCCACCTGGCGGCGCAGCTCGGCAATCCGCGCGAGATCGCGCAGCTGGCGCGGGCCGCTCAGGAGGGCGCGCGCGGCCGGGTCACGCCCAGGGCGGAGGCGATGTTCTACGCGGCGGAGGCCCGCGGTCACGCCCTGCTCGGCGACGGGCGCACCTGCCAGGAGGTGGCGGGGCGGGCCCAGGCGGCGCTGGAGCGGGCCGAGCCGGACACCGGGGACGACCCCGACTGGATCGCCCACTTCGACCACGCCTACCTCGCGGACGAACTGGCGCACTGCCACCGGGACCTCGGCCAGGCCGAGGCCGCCGCGCGCCGGGCGAAGGAGTCCCTGGACGGCCACCCGGAGTCCCGGGCCCGCCGCCGGGGCATCGGCCTCGCGCTGCTGGCCACGGCCCAGGTGCAGTTGCGGGAGGTGGAGCAGGCCTGCCACACGGGGACGCGGGCGATGGAGCTGCTGGGCACGGTGCGCTCCAGCCGGGGCGCGGAATATCTGGACGACCTCCAGCAGCGCCTGCTGCCGTACGGGGACGAGCCGGCGGTCCGGGAGTTCGGCGCCCGTCTGGAGCTCCAGGCGGCCTGACGGCGCCCTCTCCGGTGCGGAACGCCCCCTTAACTGCGTCGTGAGGGGGCGGGGCGTTACACCCCGGGATGCGGGGTACGCGAGGGACCACGGGCACTTGGCGAACGGCGGCTGCCACCCGATAGCGTGAGCCGACGATTCCATAGTTGACACGTAGGAGTCCCGGTGACGCAGAGCGGACAGGGCGACGAGCAGCAGCTCCCTGCTGTACGACCCGCACACGAGGGTGTCGTGCTGCCCTCGGACGGCGGCGAACCCTGGACGCCGGGGGGAGCGGCGGACGGCAGGGCCGTACCGGCCGGCGGTCAGCCGTGGGGGCAGCCCTGGGGCCCGCAGGACGGCGCCGGCCAGGACCCGTACGGCGGGCAGGGCCAACAGCCCCCCTACGACGCCTCCGGGCAGCAGGGCCAGTACGGCGGGCAGGACGGCTACGGCCAGGGCGGGTACGACCACGGGCAGCAGCCGCCCGCGTACGGCCAGGGACAGCAGCAGCCGTACGCCCAGCCGCTGCCGCCCGAGGCGGGCCACGGCGCGGCCCCCGGCGGCGACGCCGACGCCACGCAGTACATCGCGCCGATACCCGCGGGCCCGGCGCCCGGCGGGCTGCCGCCGGAGAACCCCGCGGAGTCCACCCGGTTCCTGGGCCACGGCCCGCAGCAGGGCTACCAGCAGCCCGGCGCGCACGCCGCGCCCCCCGCGCAGGGCGGCCCGGACGCCGACGCGACCCAGTACATCCCCCCGGTCCCCGGCGGCGCCCCGTACGGCATCCGGCCCGGGGCGCCCGGCGAGCGGCAGCCGCCCGCCGAGTTCGACAACCTCTTCCGCAGCGACGCGCCCGAGGGCGCCACCCAGCAGATGCCCCGGTTCGACCCGGCGCAGCAGCACCAGGCACCGCAGCAGCCCTACCAGGCGGGCCCGCCGCAGCAGCAGCCGTACCAGGCGGGCCCGCCGCCGCAGCAGTCCTACCAGCAGCCGCCGCAGCCCCCGTACTCCGGCCCGGAGGACGGGCTGCCGCAGAACGGGGACGGGGACGGCGGGCGGCGCAAGAAGTCCGCGGCGGTTCCGCTGATCGCGGCGGTCGTCGTGGGCTGCGCGGTGATCGGGCTCGGCGCGGGCGCGCTGATGAGCGGCGGCGACGATGACGACAAGGACGCCAAGCAGCCGGTGGCTTCGGCGAGTTCACCGGCCGCCTCCGAGCCGGCCAAGGAGGAGCCGGCGCCCGACCCGGCCAAGCCGCAGGCGGAGGAGCTCGACAAGCTCCTCGCGGACAGCAACAACAGCCGGGCGGCGGTCATCGGGGCGGTCGAGAAGACCAAGTCCTGCACCGAACTGGACAAGGCCGTGTCCGACCTGAAGGGCGCCGCGCAGCAGCGCCGCGACCTGGTGACGCGCCTGGAGGGCCTGACGCTCGACAAGCTGCCGAACCACGACCGGCTGACCGCCGCGCTCACCAAGGCGTGGAAGGCGTCCGCGTCCGCCGACGACCACTACGCCGCGTGGGCCAGGCAGGCCAAGAGCAAGAAGGTGTGCAAGGACGGCCACGCCCGTACGACCTCGCACACCCAGCAGGCGACCGTGAAGAGCGAAGAGGCGAGCACGGCCAAGCGGCAGGCGGCCACCCTGTGGAACGCCATCGCGGCCAAGTACGACCTGACCAAGCGCGAGGCGACCGCGCTCTGAGCGGCCGGGTCAGCGGGTCGCGCTGGCGTCCGCGAGGGTCCGGGTGACGTCCACGAAGCCCTTCCTCGCGGCGACCAGCCGCCCGTCGCGCACGACCTGGAAGGTCACCTTGCTGTTGACGATGCGCGGGTACGCCTCCGAGCCGAGCGTGTCCTCGTAGCGCCAGCGCAGCCGGGGTGTGAGGCCGCCGGTGTCGACGCGCAGGCCCTTGACGAGGGCCTGGGTGACCTTCCCGGCGGTGACCCGCTCCTCGTGCAGCGACTCGACGACCGACTTCAGCGCGGTGTACGCGATCCAGGTGGTCTGCACGCCCGTGTCGTCCGGGTCGATCCGGTTGTCGCCGAAGGCGTGCTCGCGGATCACCTTCCGCATGGCGTCCCACCGCTTGTCGCCCGGGGCCGGGTACCAGCCGGTGACGTACGCCCCCTCGAACGGGCTGTTCCGGCCGCCCGTGCGGTCGATGAGCGGCTGCCCGACGCTGCCGAGCACCGAGGAGACGCGCACCCGCGCGCCGGCCGGCTCCAGCCGCCGGAAGGAGTCGAAGAACGTCTCCGTGCGGTCGCCGAGCACCGACGTCACACAGCCGCCGCCCGTGCCCGCGTCCGACAGCGCCCGCCCGGCCTCCTCGTCGTAGGAGGTGGCGCCCTCGGCCGCCGGTATGTCGAGCGGGGCGGGCCGGCCGGCCCCGGTGAGGCCGGTGCGCAGCAGCCACGCCTGGCTGTCGCCGCTCAGCGTGTCCGGGCGCACCAGCGCGACCCGGTCGCAGTCGCCGGAGAGCTGCTCGGCGTTGCCGGCCATGAGCGCGGACTGGCCGCCGGTCAGCGGGTAGGCCATGTAGCTGCGGAACTCCTCGTCGGAGGCGCCGTAGCCGCCGATGTACGGGATTCCGGCGGCCTCCAGCGGGGCCATGAACGACCGCCCGTGCCGGCTGTAGGAACCGAGGACCGCGACGGCCTCCTCCTCGACGGCCCGGCGCGCACAGGCCGCCGCGCCGCGCGAGGTGTCCTGTTCGTCACAGGTGACGACGCGCAGCTCGTGCCCGTCGATCCCGCCCGAGGCGTTGACCCAGCGGCCGTACGCCTGCGCCATCGCGGTCATCCCCGCCATGTTCGCCGCCTCCGGGGCCGAGTCGCCGCCCGGCGCCCAGGTGACGACGGTGACGGGCTCCCTGGAGTCCCCCGATCCCCCAGGGAGCGCGCCGCAGCCGGACAGCAGCAGGGTCCCCGCCGCCACCGCACCGGTGAGTGTTCTGGAAGGGCGGAAGGAAGGGGGGCGTCGCCGTCCGGTCATGGACCCAGACCCTTCCCGGCCCCGGGTAACGCCACGGTGTGCCGTCCTCAACGCTCGGTGACGTCACGGTGAACGGCAGGGGCCTGTACGGAAGGCCGGAAAGGGAACGTACGATCGACAACCGTGCAGCAAGGTTCCGAGAACTCTTCCCGTCGCGGCCGTCGCTCCTCCACCATGGGCGGCATGCCGCTCAACGACCTTCCGTGGTGGCGCTGGCGCAGCAACGTGCGCTCGGCGCTGCACATGCTCTCCGACCCCGTCTTCCACCACGAGTGCTGGCTGGCCGGCCGGGAGGGATACGGCGACGTCACCGACGCCGTGTACCGCCTGGTCGAGGACACCTGGCTCGACAACTGGTCCGCCGAGAAGTACGTCGGCACCATATTCAGGGACCCCGGCGAGGCCGCCCTCGTCGACGCCGCCGTGCTGCGGGTGCTGCGCATCATGCACCAGGTCGGCGCGGACGCCCCCGTCTCCGCCTACCTGGAGCACCACGGCTGGCCGGAGGCGGTCAGGGCCGCCCGCGAGGCCCATGTGCTGCTCGCCACGAACGACGGCGAGGACCCCGACGTACCGCCGCACTCCCTGGACGTGCTCCGCATCATGACCAGGACCGCCTGAACCGCCGACGGTGTGGCACGCTACGGGGATGACCGCGCCGCAGCCTGCTGACACCGTCCCCGAGCAGTACGTCCTGACCCTGTCCTGCCCCGACAAACAGGGCATCGTGCACGCCGTGTCGAGCTATCTCTTCATGACCGGCTGCAACATCGAGGACAGTCAGCAGTTCGGGGACCACGACACGGGTCTGTTCTTCATGCGCGTCCACTTCTCGGCGGGCAACCCGGTCACCGTCGACAAGCTGCGGGCGAGCTTCGCCGCGATCGGCGACTCCTTCGCCATGGACTGGCAGATCCACCGGTCCTCGGAGCGGATGCGGATCGTGCTGATGGTCAGCAAGTTCGGCCACTGCCTCAACGACCTGCTCTTCCGCTCCCGGACCGGTGCCCTGCCGGTCGAGATCGCCGCCGTCGTCTCCAACCACCCCGACTTCGCCGAGCTGGTCGCCTCGTACGACGTGCCCTTCCGGCACATCCCGGTGACCCGGGACAACAAGGCGCAGGCCGAGGCCGAGCTGCTGGAGCTGGTCCGCGAGGAGAACGTCGAGCTGGTCGTCCTGGCCCGCTACATGCAGGTCCTCTCGGACGACCTGTGCAAGCAGCTGAGCGGCCGGATCATCAACATCCACCACTCGTTCCTGCCGAGCTTCAAGGGCGCCAAGCCCTACCACCAGGCGCACGCGCGCGGTGTGAAGCTCATCGGCGCCACCGCGCACTACGTGACGGCCGACCTGGACGAGGGGCCGATCATCGAGCAGGAGGTCGAGCGCGTCGGCCACGGCGTGACACCGGACCAGCTCGTCGCCATCGGCCGCGACGTGGAGTGCCAGGCGCTGGCGCGCGCGGTGAAGTGGCACGCGGAACGCCGCATCCTCCTCAACGGCCGCCGCACGGTGGTCTTCGCGTAAGGGCTGTCTCACAGCCGGCTGAGCGAGGCGGCCGCGAACAGCACGTCCTGGATCGCGTCGCGGTCCCCGTGCTGGCCGGCCGCCGCCTCCACGGGCGGCACGTGCCCGGCCACCAGCCGGCAGAACTCCACCCCGTCCAGCGCGACCTGCGCCACCGTGTGGTCCGGGGAGCCGAGGGCGGCGGGGGAGTCCAGCGCGACGTACCAGTCGCCGCCGCCCGAGCCCTCGATCTCCAGATGCAGCGAGCGCCCCGGGGACCCCGCCGCCACCAACTGACGGGCCGGCCCCGCGAGCCCCGACCGCCGCCGCCCCGCCAGCGCGGCGGGCAGCATCCGGACCGCGAGGTCGATCATCCGGTGCAGATGTCCGGCGGACGGCGGCTCGTACGGATAGTCCACCGCCTGCGCGATGTCCCCCGCGTGCACCCAGCACTCGAAGGCCCGGTCCAGCAGGGCGTCCTGCAACGGCAGCGCGAAGTCCCCGTACGACACGGACAGCTCCGAGACGTCGCGCCCCGCGAAGGACACCGTCCGGATCAGGGTGTGGCTCTGCTCGCGCCACGGCTCGCGCACCGCGCGGGTGGGCGGGATGGGGGCACGGGCCCAGTACGACTCGGTGCGCGGTGTCGGCGCGAGCGGCACCCCCTCACCCCCGCGCGGGCGGCTCCCGGCCAGCGGGTCGTCCAGCCCGAGCGCCGCGCTGACCAGGCCGTCCACGGTCATCAGGTGCCCGATCACCCCGGCGACCGTCGTCCTGCGCTGCACCCCGCGCTCGCCCTCGAACCACTTCAGCCGCACCGGCGCGTGCCACTCCGAGCCCCCGATGTCCCGCAGCAGCGCGTCCAGCCGCGCCGTCTCCGCGTCGTACGGGGTGGCCCAGTCCGGCACCGGGATCCTGGCGGGCCGCCGGCTCAGACAGCTCTCCAGCACCCGCGACCTGAGCAGCGGGTCGAGATCCAGGGGCCGGTCCGTGTGCAGCAGCCCGACCGCGTCCCGCAGCCGCAGCGCCTCGTCCGCACAGGGCGCGCACTCCGTGAGGTGCGCCTCGACGGCCTCGGTCTCCTCCGCCGAACACGCGGCCAGCGCCCAGGCCCCGAGCAGCGCCTGAAGCACGCGGTGCGGCAGCGGGGCCGGCGGCTCGACCGGGCCATCGGCCCCGTCCCCCGACGGCTCGGACACAAGCCCTGGCACCGGCTCCGACACAGGCTCACGCTCCGATACGGGCTCGGGACCGGGCTTCGGCGCCGGCGGGCGGCTCAGCTCGGCGAAGTCGTCCGCGGGGGCCCGTGGCCCCGGTATGCGCCGGGCGCCCCGCACCTCCTCCTCGCGCCCGCCCTCGTCCCGGTCATCAATGCCGCCGCTCACAGGGCCCGCCCGTATCCGGGCGGCGGGGCGCCCTCCAGCGGCCGGGTATGGGCGGTGGACAGCAGTTGCAGCCCGAGCCGCAGCCGGCGCCGCGCCTCGTCCTCGGTGACGCCGAGGTCCGTCGCGGTCTGCCGGTAGTCGCGGCGCTGGACGTACGCCAGCTCCAGCGCGGCCCGCAGCGGGGCGGGCATGGAGGCCACGATGTAGTCGGCGCGGGCCGCGGCGGTGGCCCGGCGCACCCGCTCCTCCAGCTCGTCCGGATCATCGGGCTCGTCCGCGTCGGCGTCGCCCCGGTCCCGCAGCCGCCGGACGGACGCGCGGAGCGTGAGGTGGGCCAGCCAGGACCGCATGGAGCCCTGCTTGGGGTCGTAGGCGTCCGGGTTCTCCCAGACATGGCCGAAGACCTCGCGGGTGACCAGGTCCGCCGCGTCCTCGTCGTTCAGCATCCGGTTGGCCTGGCTGTGGACGAGGGAGGCGAACCGGTCGTAGATCTCGCCGAGCGCGGCCGCCTCACCGCGGGACAGCCGCTGCTGCATCTTGCGGTCCCAGCGGGGTGGTGCGTTTTTGGCCATGCGACCCCCAGCCCTCTGCCGTCGAAACCTCGCGCTTGTCCCTCTCGTCCCGTCCGAATGTAGTCGGCCGCCCCCGCTGAGCACGCCCCTTTACGGCAAGTACGTCCCTGCGGAGGCCCCGGATGGTAGGGAATGAGTCCGCGCGCGCCGACGGAACCGGATCCGAAATGATCATTTCCTCCGGAATCGTTTCCGGGCCGTCCTGACGAGGCCGGGGTTTCGCGAGGCCCACTCGCGGGCAGCCGCGAGAGGAGGAACGCAAACTTCCGGATCACCGGGTTCCCCGGTATCCCCGGAGCGAGAGGCCCAGTGGCGTGACCCTGAAAGTCTCGGAGACCGAGCAGGACGGGTGGACCGTGCTGCACATATCCGGTGAGCTGGACCTCCTGACCTCACCCACCGTGCGTCAGTCCGTGCACGACGTGGTCGCCGTGGGCCGCCACGACGTCGTGCTCGACCTCTCGGGGGTCCAGTTCTGCGACTCCAGCGGCGTCGGCGTGCTCATCGCGCTGCGCCGCCTGATGCGTTCCTGCGGGGGCCGGCTGCGGCTGATCCTGCCCGCCCGGGGCGCGGAGGAGGGCTCCCACGTCAACCGCGTGCTCGCCGCGCTCGGCGTGCGCCGGCTGTTCGAGGTCTACCCCGACTGGGACGCCGCCGTCGACGAGGAGGCCGAACCGCTCACGGCCTGAAAGAGCCGCCAGGGGTGGACCGAACCCCAAAGTGACACGTGACGCCTCCCGGCGTCGTACGCTCCCCGCATGGACAGCGCAGAGTACGAGCGCAAGATCGCCTTCCGCTTCGCCGCCTTCGACCAGGACGGCAACGGATACATCGATCGCGCGGATTTCAACGCGGCCGCGGCCCGTCTGCTCACCGAGTTCGGTACGACGGCCCGCTGCGACAAGGGGCAGGCGCTCTACAGCGGGGCAGAGGCGTTCTGGCAGGGCATGGCGGGCATCGCCGACGTCGACGGAGACCAGCGCGTCACCCGCGAGGAGTTCGTGGGCGGCGCGGTGAAGCGCCTGCGCGACAACCCGGAGCGGTTCGCGGAGATCGCCCGCCCGTTCCTGCGCGCGGCGCTCGCGGTGGCGGCGGGCCCGTCGGACGACGGCCGCGCGTCCGTACCATCGGTCGAACGGGCCCTCAGGGTCCTGGGCGCCGGCCCCGACGCGGCGGCCTTCGCCGCGCAGAGCCTGGACGTGGACCGGGACGGCGGGGTCGTCGAGGACGACGCGGTGGCCGCGCTCGCGGCGTACGTAACGGTGATCGAACCGGGCCCTTGAGCGGGGCCCTTGGGCGGGCGGCATCCCCGGGGCTCGCCCCGGTCCGGGGCGCGGGGTTCTGTCCTCAAGCGCCGGACGGGCTTGGCTGCGGCGCCGGCCCCCGCGGGTTTGCCCCGTCCCGGGCCGACCGGTTCCGTCCTCAATCGCCGGACGGGCGGGGCCCTTGGGCGGGCGGCATCCCCGGGGCTCGCCCCGCCCCGGGGCGGAGGGTTCCGTCCTCAAGCGCCGGACGGGCTTGAGTGGGGCGTCGGTCCTCGCGGGTTTGTCCCGGTCCGGGCCGACCGGTTCCGTCCTCAAGCGCCGGACGGGCTTGGGTGGGGCGTCGGTCCCCGTGGGTTTGTCCCGGTCCGGGCCGACCGGTTCTGTCCTCAAGCGTCGGACGGCTTGGGTGGGGCGTCGGCCCTCGCGGGTTTGGCCTGTCCCGGGCCGATCGGTTCCGTCCTCAATCGCCGGACGGGCTGAAGAGCACGCCTGCGCGTCCTGGGTGGGGTCCGGGGTCCCTCCGGGGCGTCTCCTCGGACGACGAACGTTCGGCGGGTACGCAGCCGTGCCCGGGTATCTGTTCGTCGTCCTGCGGGGACTCCCCTGCACGCCCCCGGACCGGCCGCCACGCGTCTGCACGCCGGTGGGACGACTGTCGCAGACGCATAGGCGTCCGGGTGGGGGCGTGCAGGGGAGTCCCCGCAGAAAATGGCGTACGACCGGGGTCCTCCGCGTCGTCGGGTGAACACGCCATTTTTGAGGAGTCTGCCCGGAGGGACCCCGCCCCCACCCACCGGACGGTGGGCGACCCGCACCCCACGGACGACGACGCCCCCAAGCCCGTCCGGCGATTGAGGACGGAACCCCGCACCCCTCACCCCCGCACCCCTCACCCCCGCCCCCCGAACCGCTCCCGCAGCCGGTACTTCAGTACCTTCCGTAACGCCCCGTTCCGTGGCAGCTCGGACACCAGTTCCAGCTGCTCCGGCAGCTTGTGGACCGCGAGCCCCGCCCCCCGCAGGTACGCCGTCAGGTCGGGGAGGCCGAGGGGCGGCGCGGCGCCCCCGCGTGGGACCACGACCGCGCACACCCGCTCGCCCCGCTCCGCGTCCGGCAGTCCGATGACCGCCGCGTCGCCCACCGACGGGTGCGCCGCGAGCAGGTCCTCGATCTCCTTCGCCGAGATGTTCTCGCCCTTGCGGATGATGACGTCCTTGAGCCGCCCCGTGAGGACGAGGTGCCCGCTGGGCAGCAGGTGTCCGAGGTCGCCGGTGACGAGGAACCCCTCCGCGTCGAACGCCTCGGCCGTGGCGCGCGGGTCGAGGTACCCCCGGCAGACCGCCTCGCCCCGCAACCGCACCTCCCCGTCCACCCCGCACGGCACCACCGCACCGGACGCGTCGGTGATCCGGATCTCCATGCCCGGGGGCGGCAGCCCCTCCGTGCCGGCGAGGTGTTCCGCCGTGTCGTCGGGCGCGCCCATGGTGATCATGGGGACCTCGGTCATGCCGTAGCCGTGGGTCAGCTGGACGCCCATCTCGCGGACGACCGCGTGGTACAGCTCGGGCGGCTTGGGCGCGCCCCCGCCCGCGAGGAGCCGCAGGGTAGGCACAATCGGCGCCCCAGGCGCCTCCGGCGCCCCCCGCGCCCCCGCCGCCTCCCGTTGTGCGGCGAGCAGCATCGAGTAGAACGCCGTCGAACCCCCCGCGACCGTCACCCCGTGCCGCCGGTACCCCGCCAGGGCCCCCGGCATCGCGAAGTGCTCGAAGAGCACCGCGGGGAGCCCGTACAGGAGGAGCATGACCGCGTAGTCGGGCCCGCCGACATGGGCGAACGGGAAGGCGATCGACCCCACGTCGGCGGCGGACAGCCGCAACGCGTGGGCGAGGCAGGCGCCGGCCGCGATGAGGCTGCGGTCGGTGTGGAGGACGCCCTTGGGGTCGGACGTGGTGCCCGAGGTCCAGTAGATCCAGCGGACGGCGCTCCCGTCGGACGGCGGCGCCGGCAGTGACTCGGGGTCGCCGTCGGGCAGCGCCCCGTACGCCTCGAAGACGTGGGGCGGGCGGTCGAGGCCGGCCGCGAGCCGGGCGGCCATCTCCGTGTGGTCGAACCCTCGCCACGTGCCCGGGACCGCGAAGAACTCCGCCCCGGACTCCCGCAGCGCGAACCCCGTCTCGCGGTCGCGGTAGAAGGGGATGACGGGGCTCTGGACGGCGCCGATCCGGGTCAGCGCGAAGGACAGGAGAACCGTTTCGAGGCGGGTGGGCAGCTGCCAGGCGACGACGGTGCCGGGGCGGACGCCCGCCGCGTGCAGCCCGGCCGCGACGCGCTCGGCGCGATCGCGCAGGGCGCCGAAGGTGAGGACGCGGTCGTCCTGGAGCAGGAAGGGCCGGCCGGGCGTCAGCGCGGCCCGGCGCTCGACCAGCTCCCAGAAGGTCCCCGAGGCGCTCAGGGCGTGTGCGGTGTCGTTCACGGCGAACCCCCATAACTGACGACCAGTCAGATTCAACCGAGAGCGTAGGGCTCCGCGCCTTGTCGGTCCAGGGGTGCGGGGCTAGCCTGAGGGCGACAACAATCTGACGGGTCATCAGAAAACGTGCCGCGTCGAAGGGGACACCATGACGGAACTGCCTCGGATCGTCAGCGTCGACGACCATGTGATCGAGCCGCCGCACCTGTTCTCGACGTGGCTGCCCGCCCGGTACCGCGAGCGCGGACCGCAGCCGCTGACGGCGGGCATCGGGGAGCTGGCGTACGTCGGCGGCAAGTACGTCATCACGATGGACCCGGACGGCCCGCCGACCGACTGGTGGATCTACGAGGACCTCAAGTTCCCGTACAAGCGGAACATCGCGGCCGTGGGCTTCGACCGGGACGACATGACGCTGGAGGGGATCACCAGGGCCGAGATGCGGCGCGGCTGCTGGGACCCGGTGGAGCGGCTGAAGGACATGGACCTCAACCATGTCGAGGCGAGCCTCTGCTTCCCCACGTTCCCGCGTTTCTGCGGGCAGACCTTCGCCGAGGCGCACGACAAGGAGGTCGCGCTGGCGTGTGTGCGCGCGTACAACGACTGGATGGTCGAGGAGTGGTGCGGGGACAGCGGCGGCAGGCTGATCCCGCTGTGCGTCATCCCGCTCTGGGACATCGGCCTCGCGGTCGCGGAGATCAGGCGGAACGCGGCGCGCGGGGTGCGGGCGGTGACGTTCTCGGAGATCCCGACCCACCTCGGACTGCCGTCGATCCACACCGGGTACTGGGACCCGTTCTTCGCGGTGTGCGAGGAGACCGGCACGGTCGTGAACATGCACATCGGGTCCAGCTCGCAGATGCCCGCCGCGTCGCCCGACGCCCCGCCCGCCGTGCAGGCGTCGCTCTCGTTCAACAACGCGATGGCCTCGATGATGGACTTCCTGTTCAGCGGGGTCCTGGTGAGGTTCCCCCGGCTCAAGCTCGCGTACAGCGAGGGCCAGATGGGCTGGATCCCGTACGCCCTGGAGCGCGCCGACGACGTGTGGGAGGAGCACCGGGCGTGGGGCGGGGTGCGCGACCTGATTCCGGAGCCGCCGTCGACGTACTACTACCGGCAGATCTTCTGCTGCTTCTTCCGCGACAAGCACGGCGTCGCCTCGCTCGACGTCGTCGGCCGGGACAACGCCACCTTCGAGACGGACTACCCGCACGTCGACTCGACCTTCCCGCACACCAAGGAGGTCGCCCTCGACCACGTCAAGGGACTGGACGAGGAGACCGTCTACAAACTGATGCGCGGAAACGCGATCCGGATGCTCGGCCTGGACCTCGACAGGTAGGCCGGTCATGGACCTCGCGTACACGCAGGAGGAGCGGGAGTTCCGGGCGCGGCTGCGGGAGTGGCTGGCCGCCGTGCTGCCCGGCCTGCCGCCGAGGCCGGACCCCGCCGACTGGCCGGGCCGCCGGGCCTACGACGCCGGCTGGCAGCGGCTGCTGTACGACGCCGGGTACGCGGGGCTGCACTGGCCGGCCGACGCGGGCGGCCGGGGCGCCACCCCCACCCAGCACCTGATCTTCCTGGAGGAGACGGAACGGGCCGGTGCGCCCTACGTGGGGGCGAACTTCGTCGGGCTGCTGCACGCGGGCCCCACCATCGCCGCCGAGGGCAGCCCGGAGCAGCGCGCCCGCTGGCTGCCGCCGGTCCTGCGCGGCGACGAGATGTGGTGCCAGGGCTTCAGCGAGCCGGGCGCCGGATCGGACCTGGCCGCGCTGCGCACCCGGGCGGTGCGCGACGGCGACGCCTACGTGGTCAGCGGGCAGAAGATCTGGACCTCGCACGCGGAGGTCGCCGACTGGTGCGAACTGCTCGTACGGACGGACGCGGCGGCCCCGAAGCACCGGGGGATCAGCTGGCTGGCGATGCGGATGGACGCCCCCGGCGTCACCGTCCGGCCGCTGCGCACGCTCGCCGGGTCGACGGAGTTCGCGGAGGTGTTCCTCGACGAGGTGCGGGTGCCGCTCGCGCACCGGGTGGGCGCCGAGAACGACGGCTGGCGGGTCACCATGGTCACGCTCTCCTTCGAGCGCGGCACGGCCTTCGTCGGCGAGGTCGTCGCCTGCCGCCGCACCCTGGACGCGCTGGCCGCCGAGGCCCGGCGCACCGGGCGCTGGGACGATCCGGTGCTGCGCCGCAGGCTGGGCCGGCTCGCCGCCGAGTTCCAGGCGCTGTGGCGGCTCACCCAGTGGAACGTGAGCGAGGCCCAGCGGTCCGGCGGTGTCCCGGGGGCCGGCGGCTCGGTCTTCAAACTGCGCTACTCGCACGCCCGCCAGGAGCTGTACGAGGCGGCGGCCGAGGTGCTGGGCGCGGGTGACGCCCTCGATCTGGACCGGGAGTGGGTGCGCGACCGGCTCTCCTCGCTCTCGTACACCATCGCGGCCGGCACCTCGCAGATTCAGCGCAACATCGTCGCCGAGCGCATTCTCGGCCTGCCGAAGGGGCGGTGAGCGCACCCATGGACTTCCAGCTCTCGGACGACCAGCGGGCGCTGCGGGAGGGCATCGCCCAACTGCTGGCGGGCCGGTTCGGCCGGGACCGGATGCGGGCGGCGCACGACGGCGGCGGGGGCGTGGACCGGGCGCTGTGGGCGGAGCTGGGCGCGGCCGGGCTCTTCGCGCTGCGGCTGCCGGAGGCGGCGGGCGGGGTCGGCCTCGGCCTGCCGGAATCCGTACTTATGTTCGAAGAGCTGGGGCGGGCCCTGCTGCCGGGCCCACTGGCCGCCACCGAGCTGGCCGCAGGCGCGGTGAAGGGCGCCGCGCGGGGTGAGGCGGTGGTCGCGCAGACGGAGGCCGGGCAGCCGGTGGCGCACCTCGCGGACGCCGACGCGCTGCTCGTGCTGGCCGGCGACGAGGCGTACGTCCTGGCCGGCGGGCCGCTGCGACGCGTCCTGGACGGGGCCCGGCCGGTGCGCTCGGCCGACCCGGGCACGCCGCTGTGGCGGCCGGCCGCCCTGCCCGCGTACGCCGCCGAGGGCGAGCCCGTGCCCGGCGGCGGGGCACGGCTGCGCCGCGAGGGGGCCCTGCTGACCGCCGCCGAACAGCTCGGCAGCGCCGGACGCAGCCTGGAGGAGGCGGTTCAACACGCCCGTGACCGCGAACAGTTCGGCGCGCCCATCGGCTCCTTCCAGGCGGTCAAACACCTGTGCGCCGAGATGCTGGTCCGTACCGGAACGGCCCGCGCCGCGGTCTACGCGGCGGCCGTGACGGGCGACCCCGCGGAGATCGCCGGGGCCAAACTCCTCGCCGACGAGGCGGCCGTCCGCAACGCCCGCGACTGCCTCCAGGTGCAGGGGGGCATGGGCTTCACCTGGGAGGCAGACGTCCACCTGCGCCTCAAGCGGGCCTGGCTGCGGGCCGGGCAGTGGCTGGCGGCGGCGGACGCGGAGGAGGAGCTGGCCGCGGGTCTCGGCCGGGCGGAGCCGGTGGGTGCCCCGCGCACGCACGTGACGCGTCACACCCCTCGGCTTCACGCTGCGGAGTGACACAGCGCGATCGATGTCCGGCGATACCGGCTTGTGTCCTTTGCGTGATTCGTCACGGGGTGGAGTCGGCGCCGGGCTCGGGTACGCTCCGTTGGATGCGAGTAGTTCTGGAACCTGGCAGTCCGGATGCGTCCCGTGCGGCGCCTCCGGTCCGCACGAGGTGCGCTGCTCGCGGTCCACACAGAGGGGCCGGGCCTGCCGGGAAGAGGATTTCCCGGCGCGTACGGCGCCGCTGTTCGACTCTCCGCAACGGGCGTCGCACAGTATGCACTACGCGTACTCCTTCGCGCTGGAATATGCCCGAAGCGCTTGTTGCGGTGACTGTACGTCAACCATGCTGTCTTGTAAGGGAATCACGTTCCGTGACCCTGAGGAGGCGCGAGGCGATGTGTCCGCCGGTTCGGATGGTGTGAGCGGTGCAGGTGCTTCAGGTTCAGTTGGAGGTCGGGCCCGACCCCGCGGAGGTCGGACGGGCTCGCAGATGGGCGCGCTCGCGGCTCGCCGGGTCCGGCGTGCGGGACGACGAGCCACTCGCCGAGACGCTCATCCTGCTCATCTCGGAACTCGTGACGAACGCGGTGGTGCACACCGGCTGTCCGGCCGTGCTGCGCATGCTGTTCGGCCCGACGGGCGCCCCGGGGGACGCGGGGACCGTACGGGTCGAGGTGGCCGACGCCAGCTGCCGCCCGCCGCAGCAGCGGCACGCACGCGGTGAGGACACCGGCGGCCGGGGTCTGGAGCTGGTCGACGGTCTGGCCGACCGCTGGGGCTGGCAGCCGGAGGGCGCGGGCAAGCGCATCTGGTGCGAGGTCGACCGGAGCATCCCCGTCATCCAGGTCCAGATGCAGCCCGGCGCCCACGGCGTGGCTCAGAGCACGGCCACGGGCGCGACCGGGGTGCCCGTCGCCCCGGTGAACGGCTCGGGCATGGCCGAGAGCAGGAACGCGTAGCGCGCCCGGTCGGCGCAGGCGGTGGACAGTGCCTCCAGGTTCCAGTTCTGGCCCTGCGGCATGCCCATCTCGACCAGGTCCAGCGCGTGCACGCCCAGCCAGAGGTCCTCGATCTCCGGCGGGAAGATCTCGAAGGTCAGCGTGTCGTTGGCGACCGCCGCCACGTCGCGCGCCCGGAACCACTCCGGTGTACGGATCGAGAGCCCCGGTGACGGGTAGCCGTACCCGTTCTTGTCCCCGGCCAGGTACACCCGCACCTGCCCGGTGCGTACGAGGACGACGTCCCCGGCCCGTACCCGCACCCCGGCCAGTTCCTCCGCCGCCTCCAGGTCCTCCGGCGTGACCGCGTGGCCGCCGGGCAGCCGGTCCACGCCGTGGGCGCGGGCCACGTCGAGGAGCACCCCGCGCGAGACGACGGGCGGCATCGTGCCGATCCCGCTGAACCGGGCGCCCTCGTGCGCGGTGATCGTGTCGGCGGGGCGGCCGTTGTAGATCCGCCCCGAATGCGAGGCGTGCGTCAGGGCGTCCCAGTGGGTGGCCGTCTGGAGACTCAGCACGGCGGAGTCGTCGCTGGTGGCGACGGTGCCGGGGCCGAACAGCTCCTGGTTGATCTGGACCATCGTGTGCAGCGGATTGATCCGCCCCGGTACGAGGCCGCTCTGCACCCCGTCCTGCTGGAGCGGCAGCGCGAGCGGTACGCGCAGCCCCGCGCGGACGGTGGCGGCGGCCTCCCGGACCACCTCGTCGGTGATCAGGTTGAGCGTCCCGATCTCGTCGTCCGCGCCCCAGCGCCCCCAGTTGTTGACGCGCTGGGCGAGGTCGTGGAACTCGTCCGGCAGTGACATGGCGCCTCCTGGGGCTTGTGCCGGTGGACCTGATGACCCGTAGAATCTAACGGTCCGTCAGAAACCGCGGGAAGGGGCCGGGCATGGGGAACTTCTTGGCAGGCAAGGTCGTCGCCGTGACCGGGGCGGGGCGCGGCATCGGCCGGGCCGTCGCGCTCGCGGCGGCGGCGGAGGGGGCGAAGGTCGTCGTCAACGACTACGGCGTCCCCATCGAGGGCGGCGAACCGGTGAGCGGGATAGCCGAGTCCGTCGTCGAGGAGATCGGGGCGGCGGGCGGCGAGGCGGTCGCCGTCGCCGACGACATCTCCACGATGGCCGGCGGGCAGCGGGTCGTGGACACCGCGCTCGAACGGTACGGACGGATCGACGGCGTCGTCTGCGTGGCCGGCATCCTGCGCGAACGGATGCTGTTCAACATGTCCGAGGCGGAGTGGGACCCGGTCGTCGCCACCCACCTCAAGGGCACCTTCACCGTCTTCCGGGCCGCGTCGGCGGTCATGCGCAAGCAGGAGGGCGCCGGCACGCTGATCGGCTTCACCAGCGGCAACCACCAGGGGAGCGTGGCCCAGGCGAACTACAGCGCGGCGAAGGGCGGCATCATCTCGCTCGTGCGCAGCGCGGCGCTCGGCCTCCACAAGTACGGTGTCACGGCGAACGCGGTCGCGCCCGTGGCGCGCACCCGGATGTCCGCCAACGTCCCCATGGAGCTGAAGGAGATCGGCGAGCCGGAGGACGTGGCGGCGCTCGTCGTCTACCTCCTCAGCGAGCGGGCCCGCGCCGAGAGGATCACCGGCCAGGTGTACACGATCGCGGGCCCCAAGATCGCGGTCTGGGCCCAGCCGAGGGAACTGCGCGCGGCGTACGCCGAGGGCGGCGCCTGGACCCCGGAACGCATCGCTGACTTCCTGCCGGGGACGGTGGGGGCGGACCCGATGCCGATGCTGGCGCGGCTGGAGGAGATGGCGGAGGCGGCGCGCGCGAAGTCCCGCCCCAACGCGTGAGCGCTGCGCTGCGCCCTTCCGGCGGTCGCCTCAGGCCCCCCCGGCGGCCACTTCCAGCCCGTCGGCGGTTGCCTCAGCCCCCTTCCGGCGGTCGCCTCAGCCCTCCCGGCGGTCGCCTCATGCCCCTTCCGTGGTTGCGCCAAGCCCGTCCGGCGGTCACTTCCAGCCCCTCCGGCGATTGAGGAGCGGGGGTTCGGGGGCGGAGCCCCCGGGGCGCTGCCCCGGACCCCGCTCCTCAATCGCCGGAGGGGCTTGGTTTTCCGCCCTGCTCCTCAATCGCCGGGGGGGGGGCTTGGTTTTCCGCCGGAGGGGCCGGCACTGCCCCCGAGGGGATGGAGTCGCCCCGAGGGTGGCGCCGCCCCAGGAGTGGAAGCGAGCCCGGAAGGGCTCATCGCACCCCCAACCGAAGGAGCCGTACATGAGAGGCATCGTCTTTGACGGCAAGCGGGCCCAGGTCGTGCACGATCTGGAGGTTCGGGACCCCGCCCCCGGCGAGGTCCGGGTCGCGGTCGCCGCCGCAGGCATCTGTCACAGTGACCTGTCGGTGATCGACGGCACCATCCCGTTCCCGCCGCCCGTCGTCCTCGGCCACGAGGGCGCCGGCATCGTGGACGCGGTCGGCCCCGGCGTCACGCACGTCGTCCCCGGCGACCACGTCGCGCTGTCCACGCTCGCCAACTGCGGGGCCTGCGCGCAGTGCGACCGGGGGCGGCCCACGATGTGCCGGAAGGCGATCGGGCGGCCCGGCCGCCCGTTCACGCGGGGTGGCGAGCCGCTGTACCAGTTCGCGTCGAACTCCGCGTTCGCGGAGAAGACCGTGGTCAAGGCGGTGCAGGCGGTGAAGATCCCCGAGGACCTGCCGCTCACCTCGGCTGCCCTGATCGGCTGCGGGGTGCTGACGGGAGTCGGAGCCGTACTGAACAGGGCGAAGGTCGACCACGGTGAGAGCGTCCTCGTGATCGGGACGGGTGGGATCGGGCTCAACGTGATCCAGGGCGCGCGGATCGCCGGCGCGCGGTGCGTCGTCGCCGTCGACTCGAACCCGGAGAAGGAGGCGGCGGCCCGTCTGTTCGGCGCCACGCACTTCCTGACGTCGGCCGACGGGGTCAGGGACATCCTGCCGAACGGCGTCGACCACGCCTTCGAGTGCGTGGGCCGTACCGAGCTGATCCGGACCGCGATCGACCTGCTCGACCGGCACGGGCAGGCGGTCCTGCTGGGCGTACCGGCGGCGACGGCCGAGGCGTCGTTCCTGGTGTCCTCGATGTACCTGGACAAGTCGATCCTCGGCTGCCGCTACGGCTCGTCGCGCCCGCAGCGGGACATCGCCCTGTACGCGGACCTCTACCGGGAGGGCCGGCTGCTGCTCGATGAACTGGTCACCGCGACCTACCCGGTGGAGGAATTCGCCGCGGCGGCGGACGACGCGCACCACGGGCGGGTGGCCCGGGGGGTGCTGGTGTTCTGAGAGGGCCGGGTCACGCCCGGTGGCCGGCTGTCGAGCGGAACGTGCGGCGGTAGACCGTCGGCGAGACCCCCAGCGCCGTCTGGAGGTGCTGTCGCAGGGACGTGGGGGTGCCGAAGCCGGCGTCCCGGGCCACCTGGTCGATCGACAGGTCGGTGGACTCCAGGAGCCGGCGCGCCAGTTCCACCCGCTGCTGGGTCAGCCACTGCACGGGGCTGACGCCGACCTCCTCGCGGAAGCGCCGGGTGAACGTCCGTACGCTCATGGACTCCTGCTGGGCCATGTCCCGCAGCTGGATCGGGCGTTCCAGCCGGCCCAGGGCCCAGGCGCGGGCGGTGGTCGTCGTGGCGAACTGCGTGTCGGGGACCGGTCGCTGGATGTACTGCGCCTGGCCGCCGTCGCGGTGCGGCGGTACGACCGTGCGCCGGGCGACGTCGTTGGCGACGGCGGTGCCGTGGTCGCGGCGCACCATGTGCAGGCAGAGGTCGATCCCGGCGGCGACCCCGGCGGAGGTCAGGACGTCGCCGTCGTCGATGAACAGGACGTCGGGGTCGACCCGGACGGCGGGGAAGAGCTGCTGGAAGTGGTCGGCGGAGGACCAGTGCGTGGTGGCGGGGCGCCCGTCGAGATAGCCGGCGGCGGCCAGGACGTAGCTGCCGGTGCAGATGGACACCATCCGGGTGCCCGGCCGGACGTACGCCAGCGCGGCGGCCAGCTCCTCGGTCAGCCGGCCCTCGTCGTGGACGGGTCCCAGCTCGTAGCTGGCGGGGACGACGACCGTGTCGGCGGTGGCGAGGGCTTCCGGCCCGTGCTCGACGGTGATCGTGAAGTCCGCGTCGGTGCGGACCGGTCCCGGCGGACGCGCGGAGCAGGTCACGACGTCGTACAGTTTCCGGCCCCGGTCCCGGCCCCGGGGATCGTCGGTGCGGGCGAGCCCGAATATCCTCTGGGGGATGCCCAGTTCGAAGGGGAGCAGCCCATCGAGGGCGAGGACGACGACCCGGTGCGGCACAACGGTCTCCCTTCAGGGCTGCTGGTCCCGGCGAAAAGTACCTAGCTGGTATAGACCATAAGCTGATACATGTCATCGGTGTGAAGGAAAAGCCAGCAGACTCCGTGTGCATTCCCACCACGGACCACAAGCGCACCCCGGGTGACCCGTCCCCTCTCGCGTCTTCTCTCCCGTTCCTGCCCGCGGAGCCCCCGCGGCTCTGGAACCGTAACTTCCGGTTGTTCTTCGTCGCCCGGACCGCGGCGCTGTTCGGGGACGGAATGATCCCCGTCGCCCTCACCGCGGGCCTGCTCGGGGCGGGGCGGCCCCCTGCGGCGGTCGGCTACGCGCTGGCTGCCTGGATGGGCCCGCTCGCGGTGTTCGTGCTCTTCGGTGGCGTCCTCGCGGACCGGTTCACCCCGCGCCGGATGATGATCATCGCCGACGCGCTGCGGCTGGTCGGCGCCTCGGCGCTCGCCGTCTCGTTCGCCACCGGCAACCCGCCGCTGTGGGCGGTGTACGCGCTGAGCGCGGTCGCGGGCGTCGGGGCGGCGCTGTTCCAGCCGGGCGTGGCGTCCACCGTGCCCAGGGTGGCGCCGGACGTCCAGCGCGGCAACGCCGTGCTGCGGGTCTCCGAGGCGCTGATGACCATGGCGGGCCCGGCCTTCGCGGGTGTGCTCGTCGGCCTGGCGAGCGCCGGGGCGGTCTACGCGGCCAACGCGTCCACGTTCCTGGTCTCCGGGCTCTGCCTCTTCCTGCTGCGTCTGGCCCCGGCCCCCTCGGACGACGCGCCGCGCGGCTCGTTCCTCGCGGAACTGGCGGACGGCTGGCGGGAGTTCACCGCGCGCAGCTGGCTGTGGGGCGTGATAGCCATCTGGACGGTGTACGGCTTCGCCGTGCTCGGCCCGATGCTGCCGCTCACCGCCGTCGAGGTCACCGAGGCGCACGGCTCGGGCACGTACGGCGCGCTGATGGCCGTGAACGGCGCCGGCAGCGTCGTGGGCGGCCTGCTCGCGCTGCGGCTGCGACCGCGCAGGCCCCTGGCGGCGGGGGCCGTCGCGCTGACCGGGGTGTGCGTGAACCTGATCGTGCTGGGGCTCGGGCTGCCCGTACCGGCCCTGGGGGCGGGGCAGTTCGTGGCGGGCGCGGCGTCCGCGTTCTGGCTGGTGATGTGGTCGACCACCGTCCAGACACACGTACCGCCGCAGGCGCTGAACCGGCTGCACGCCTACGACGTGGCCGGTTCGCTGCTGATGGTGGCGGCGGGCCGGGCGCTCGCGGGCCCCGTCGCGGACCGGCTGGGCACGGCCGAGGTGCTGATCGCCGGGGCGGTGATCAACATGCTGGCGGTGGGCGTCCTGCTGGCGGCCCGCCCGGTGCGCCGCCTGGAACGGATCGGCTGACCCGCCCCGACGGGAGGGCGGGGGCGGCTACTTGTTGCGCGCCCGCTCCTCGGACCGCTGCATCTCGATGACCTGGAGGACGTGCGCGCTGGTCTGCCGGCGCACACTTCCGGCGACGAGCAGCCCCGTACCGGCCGCCGACAGAGGCGCGGAGATCCCCAGCAGGGTCAGCTGCTTCGGCATGGTGGTGTCCATCTCGCAGACCGACGAGGCGCGGAAGCAGTACAGCGTGTCGTCCGTGTCCCACAGCAGGAAGCCCAGCCACCCCCACAGCGCA